>DAIOUB010000014.1:0-33574 GCA_036751735.1 Levilinea sp.
GATGACGGGCAGCTCCTTCCAGCCGTCTGCGCCCAGGGTGGGGCGGGCGGTGGGGACGGCGGGCGCCGGGGGGACGGTGGGGGTCGGCAGCACCGGGGGGATGGTGGGCGTGAGGGTCGGCAGGGCAGCCGCGGTGTTCACCGGCACAGTAGAAGCCAGCGGAGGCTGTGCCGCTGCTGTGGGGGCCGCCTGTGGGGCGCAGCCCGCGCTCCACATCAGGGCCGCCGCAGCCGCACCCGCCAGCCAATAGCGCATCTTCCCGCCGCTCATGGGCACACGCTCAGTTCAGCCGCCACGGCCTGTGCCAGCAAAGCCTCGCCCGCGGGGGTCAGGTGAATGGCGCTGTTGGTAAATTCCGCCTCCGGAACCAGATCCCAGGCGTCCAGCCAGCGCCAGCCCTGCTGCGCGGCGCGCTCGCTCAGCGCCTGGCGGTAATCGTCATACGCCCAGCGCGGATAGAAAAAGTTATAGCGGATATCGGCATTTTGGCCGCTGCTGATCAGCATGGGTTCATTCACCAGCAGCACCTCGGCCGGGGCCGCCGCGCGCAGACCGGCGTCCAGCACATCCCAGGCCAGCGCCTGCGGCGGGAACGCATCCTCCCAGCCGTGGTAGCTGGGGTCGGCTTCCAGGTCGCGCTGCGCGGGCGGGTATTCGGACGGATATTCCTGATCCACGCCGGTGGCCGCCCACATCACCCCATACATCTGCAGGCGGAACAAATCCGCCAGGGGGCGGCGCTGCCCCACCAGAGTCCGCTGCCAGAAGCCGGGAGAGACGGGCTGCGGCGCGCCCCAATCCAGCCCGTAACGCTCGGCCAGCCCGCGCACCGCCGCCGGGTTGTTGGCCACAATGGGCGAATCCAACTGCTTCTCGCGCACCAGGGATTCGAGAGTCACCAGCCACACCATCCGCTCCGCTCCCAGCTCGCGGGCGCGGTCTAAAATCATCACATCCTTGGTCAGCGACAGGGTGGGGTAGCCCAGGTTGTAAAAGCGCAGCGGGCGGCCGTCGCAGCTTTGCAGATGCAGGGCGTTCAGCTGCCCCGCCAGGGTCTGCGCAGGGGTCAGCAGCGTGCCCCACACCGAGGAATCCCCCACCAACAAGACGCGCACCTCCCCCGTTGGGGCGGGGGCGCTCACCTGGTGGGCGGCAAACATGGCCTCCAGATTGTACAGGCTGAGGTTATAGGCGCGTTGGGGGTTTTCACCAAAGGGAAAGCGTTCGCGCCCCGGGATCAGGCGGTTGTAGAGCGAAAGCCGCCCCAAAGCGGCCTGCCCATCCCCCCAGGCGGCAAACAGCAGGTTCAACACCGCGAACAGGAGCGCGGCTTTCCAGAGGACGTTGCGGAGGAAGCGGGCGTTTTCGGTCATCACGACTCAGGGCGCGGGCTGCGGCAGGTTAAATAGGGCGCGGCGGACAGCGTCCAGGCTTTGCAGCGCGGTGAAATTGCGCCGGTCCCAGCCGTCGGGGAAGCTGAGGTAGATGTTATCGCGCTCAGGGTCGAGGCCGCCGTTTTCCAGGCTTTGCGCCGCCAGCCAAAAATTCCACAGGGGCACATCGTAGTCGTGGGCCACCTGGGCCGTGGCGCGGTTGAGGCTGTGATCGCCCTCCACGTTGTCGGCCTTGGTGGATAAAATCGGCAGCGCCCCGGCGCGGATCACCTGATCCACAATCTGGCGCAGATACTGTTCGTAGCGCGCCGCCGAAGCGCCCGCCTTCCAGTTGGTGCCCAGGTTGATGAAGACGAAGGCCGGCTGGTACAGGCGCAGTTCGCAGGCCACCGGGCTTTCATCCGATTGGCACAGGGTCTTATCCGCCCACATCGGCGAAAGGGCCGTGGGTGCGCTCAGCCCGTCCCGCACCGCGGCGCTTTGGTGTTCAAAGCCTTCCCCGAAATAATCAATGGTTTCCTGCAAATATTGGTACTGGTCGCCCAGCCAATAGCGGTCGGTGGCGTAAATGCCCATAAACACGTTTGGCTCGCTCTGGCAGTCGCCCACCGAAGAAAAGCGCTGCGCGTGCATGCCCTGGGCCTGCCCATACTCGTAAATTTGGCGCGCCGTGGCGCTGAGGGTGGGGATCACCGGCCATTCGCTCCAGCGAGCGGGGTCGGGGCGGGTGTCGGCGGTGGGGGTGGGCGCCGGGGGCGGGGTGGGGCTGGGAACGGGCGGCTCAGCCGTGGGCTGGGCCGGGGAAGGCTGCGCCGGGGCCGCCGCGGTTTCTGCCGGTGCGGGGGCGGGGGTATCCGCCGCCGCGGGGGCCGTCTGTGTGGACGCGCCCGCCGCCTGTGAGGGCGCAGCGGCGCAGGCGGCCAGGCTCAACAGCAGCCCCAGCCCTGCCGCGCCAATCCCCCATCGAATGTGTGCAAATGATTTGATCATAGGACGTACCTGATAAGCGTTTCGGTTCAATTGTACTCGTATCCTCGATCCGGGTTCCGCAGCGCGCCTACAGGCCCAGCAAAACGCGGAACACCCGCAGCGCATCCGCCGCGGTGGGCAGGGCAAACCACACCCAGCCCAGGCTGACAAAGTGAAAGGTCAACAGCACCCCGCCCCCCTGCGCCAGGGCCTTCAGCCGCGGGCGCTCTTCCAGGCGGGCTGCCAGCGGCTTGGCCCAATCGGAATAGCGGTTCTGCACAAAGATGCCCAGCCCGTGCCACAGCCCCCACAGCACAAAGTTCCAGGTCACCCCGTGCCACAGGCCGATCAGCACCATCGTGCTCAGTTGGGTGATCAAAATCACCCAGGGGATGGCCAGGGGCGGTTTGGCCGAACGCAGCGAGCGGGTGAGCGGGTTAAAAAAGTAAGCCCGGAACCACTGGGTGAGGGTCATGTGCCAGTTGTTCCAGAATTGGGTCAAATTGGGCTTCAGATAGGGCGCGTTGAAATTCTCCGGCAGTTGAATGCCGAACAGGCGCCCCAGGCCGATGGCCAGATCGGTGTAGCCGCTGAAATCCAGAAAGATCTGCAGGCTGTAGGCGTACAGCGCCACCCAGGCCCAGCCGGTGGACTGCAATTGCGCCGCGTTTTGCGGCCCCAGGGCGGCCATGGCCAGCGAATCGGCCAGCACGAATTTTTTCAGCAGGCCCATCGCCAGCCGCGGCCCCGCCGCCATCAAATCCACCGAGAGGGTTTCCAGCGGTTTGCGCAGGTCTTTGATGAACCGCTCCAGTCGGTCAATCGGCCCGGCGGTGAGGGCGGGGAAGAACAGGGCATACACCACGTACTCGCGCAAATTCACCAGCGGCAAACGGCCCGTCTGGCGGTCGCGCAGGGTGTGGATCAGGCGAAAGGCGATATAGCTGAAACCCAGCCAGCGCAGATCACTGGCCGCCGCCCGCGCCGCAGACTGGCCCACCAGGGTGCGCAGGCCCGCGCTGACGCCCTCGGCCAGCACCGGCACTTTGATGGCTAAAAACAGCAGCAGCAGGGCCGCCATGCCCGCGCTGAGCCAGCGGGACTGCGGGGATGAAAAGCGCAGCCAGAGCGCGCTGACCCCCGCCAGGATCACCAGCCCCGCCGCAGCCAGGCCCAGTTGAGGCGGGCGGCTGGGGGTGATGACCCCCTCCAGGCTGACAAAGCGCGTCAGCGCCACCGCCAAAACCACCCCGGCCAGCACCCCCAACGCGGTGTAGTTCTCACGCCCGCCGCGGGCCTCACGCGGGGTGGTGAAAATCCAGCCCCACACAGCCAGACCCAGGGTGGCCAGGGGCAGCCAGAAATCCAGATTGCGGATGGGCATGGCCGGCTGCAGCCAAAAGACGGCCAGAGCGCTGACCGTCAGCAGGAACCAGCCGCGCCCGCCCTCCGCCGCCGGACGCAAAGAAAGCGCCAGGCGAAAACCCAGCGCGATTCCCAAAAAGATCAGCAGCTGCGTCAGCGACACGGGATCAGAAACCCTGATAAATCCACAACGGCGCGCTGTCGGCGGTTAACAGAATCACCGCCAAAACAATCAGGCACAGCGCCAGGGCCCACAGGTTTTCCCGCGAAAAAACGCGCCGCAGACCGTTTACCGGTAACCGCATACCCGCCACTCGCCGCCTTCCTGCACCACCTGATAGGTCTGCCCTGCCAGGTCGAGTTCCTGCTGTTCGTTGTTATACGTGGCCAGGATCTTGCCTTCGCAGGTCACCAGGGTGGTGTCGCCGTCCGTGCCAGACACCTTGCAGGCCATCTGATCCAGGCTGGCGGTCACGCCGATAAACGCGTCCATATCCAATAAAGCGTTTTCTTCCCAGGCCTGGCAGGAGGCCGTGGACAGTTGATCCGCGTCCTGCGCCACCAGGGCGGTCAGGTAATTTTCCACCGTCTGGGCCGCCGCGTCCGATTTTGCGCCGCCGCAAGCCGTAAGAAGGAACACCAGCGCCAACAGCGCGATCATGCTTTTCCAGGTGTGTGCAGACATGCTCAAGTCTCCTTAGGTCAGTTCAAACTGCTGAGATTATACCATCCCCTGCCGCGCGCGCCAAAAAACCAGCCGCGCCCCACCCAAGAACCCCCGCCCGTTTTCACCCAGAAATCGCGGCTTCACAGTAGAATCAGAGCAAAGAACTTTCTCCAAGGAGCCGCCCCATGTCTTACGCTGGCGTACTGGCCCGCTACCGCGCCTGGATGGACATCCCCGCGCACACCGCAGATATCACCCTGCTGGAAGGCAACACCCCCCTCATCCCCGTGCCGCGCCTGGCCGAAGAGATGGGCGGCGGGTTCGAGCTGTACATCAAGTTCGAAGGGCTGAACCCCACCGGCTCGTTTAAAGACCGCGGTATGACCGTGGCCATCAGCGAAGCCGCCGGACGGGGCGCGCGCGCGGTGATCTGCGCCTCCACCGGCAACACGGCCGCCTCCGCCGCCGCCTACGCCTCGCGGGCCGGCATGCGCGCCATTGTGATCATCCCCGAAGGCAAGGTGGCCGCGGGCAAGCTGGCGGGGGCCACGGCCTACGGGGCCGAGGTCATCCAGATTTCCGGCTCGTTTGATGACGCCCTCTCCCTGGTGGTGGAAATCAGTAACCGCCACCCCGTGGCCCTGGTCAATTCTCTCAACCCCTACCGCCTGGAAGGCCAAAAGACGGCTGCGTTTGAGATCATCGAAACCCTGGGCGCCGCCCCCGATTGGCTGTGCCTGCCGGTGGGCAACGCGGGCAACATCTCGGCCTATTGGATGGGCTTCACCCAGCACCACGCCGCCCAGCAAAGCGGCCTGCCGCACATTTTGGGGGTGCAGGCGGCTGGTTCGGCCCCGCTGGTCTTGGGGCACCCCGTGGATCACCCCGAAACCATCGCCACCGCCATCCGCATCGGCCGCCCCGCGCGGGGTGAACAGGCCCTGCAGGCCGCCGAAGAATCTCAGGGGCGCATTCTGGCGGTGAGTGACGATGAAATCCTCTTCGCCCAAAGGCGTCTGGCGGCCAGCGGGGTATGGGTGGAGCCGGCCTCGGCCGCGGGGATCGCGGGCATGTTCGCCGAAATCCGCGCCGGGCGCATGCACCCGCAGGGTCAGCGCATCGTGGCGGTCTGCACCGGCCACGGCATGAAAGACCCCGACATCATCGCCCGCCAAATGCCCGCCCCGCGCCTGCTGCCGGTGGAGCTGCGCGCCCTGGAAGACGCCATCCTGGAGGAAAAATGAGCCTGCCCCAGCGCATCACCGTGCGCGTGCCCGCCACCACCGCCAATTTGGGGCCGGGGTTCGACTGCCTGGCCCTGGCCCTCGACCTGTGGAACCGGGTCACCTTTCGCCTGGACGACTCCGCGCCCGCGGGCAGCCTGGCGGTGCGCATTCACGGGCGGGGCAGCACCTACCTGCCGCTCGACCGCCGCAACCTGACGGCGCGCGCCTTTTCGCGTCTGTTTGAATATGCCGGTGAGTCCGCGCCAGCCGTCCAAATCGAATGCACCAACCGCCTGCCGTTGGGTTCGGGGCTGGGCTCCAGTGCCTCGGCCGTGGTGGCGGGTTTGCTGGGCGCCAACGCCTGCCTGCCCCAGCCCTACCCCAAAGAAACCCTCCTGACTCTGGCGGCAGAGATGGAAGGCCACCCCGATAACGCCGCCGCGGCCCTGTGGGGCGGGCTGGTCATCGTCACCTCCGCGCGCGCGGGCGGCCACATCGTGCGCAAGGTGCCCAGCCCCCGCCTGCAGGTGGCCCTGGCCGTGCCCTCCTACCATCTGCCCACCCAGCAGGCGCGCGCCGCCCTGCCCAAAAGCGTGCCCCTGGCCGACGCCGTCTTCAACCTGGGGCGCACCGCCCTGGTGGTCGAAGCCGTCCGCCGCGGAGATTACTCCCTGCTGGCCGAGGCCCTGGATGACCGCCTGCACCAGCCCTACCGCCTGCCCCTCATCCCAGGGGCTGCCCAGGCCCTGCAGGCCGCAGCGGAAGCCGGAGCCGCCGCTGCGGGGCTTTCGGGGGCCGGGCCAAGCCTGATCGCCTTTTGCGCTGGGGACGCCCAGGCCGTCAGCCAGGCCATGTGCGCCGCTTTGCGCCAGGCCGGTTTGGAATGTGAGGCCTTTGTGCTGCGCACCACTTCGCAAGCGGCCAGCGTGCGTGTGGGGGCCTGAGGCGGGCGCGGAAACCCGCGGCCCATTTCGGTTGACTTTCCCCCTCAGATGTACTATGATAAGAAAAAGCATGGGAGCGTAGTCCGCTATGCGAGAGTTTGGAGAACCCCAAATTGAATAAACTATGAAAGGCGCGCGGGGCAGCCGCGTGCCTTTTTGTATCAAAACCCAACATTCGGCGAAAGGAGAATTAAACGACCATGGATTACGGCATGATCGGCAAAATTGAAAAAGCAAAACGCTATGCTCAAGAACGCGAGCGCTTCCATTTTTCTTCGTTCTCGGTGACGATGGATGGGGCGAATAATGCCCACAAAGTGGATTATGATAACGGTGTTTGGAAATGTGATTGCGACTTCTTTCAATCGCGGGGCCGCTGCAGCCACACGATGGCCCTCGAATTCATCCTGGAAGGCATGATCGTCCCCCTTCCGGAAGCCTAAGCACCCGCTGCATGGATTTTCAGGCCCCAGGGCGCAAAACCCCTGGGGCTTTTGCCTTTAAAATCACCAGAGGAGCCCGGCTTGCAGGGCACCTCTGGGTAAACGATCAATCATTTCCCCATTCGGATCAGCGTTTAAGAGCCACGCTTTCACCAAAACAGCGCGCTTCCACCGGCAAGTCGGGCGCCAGTTGATGCAGGCGGCGGCGCACCAAGTCGGCATGGGTCTCATCCCAATAATCCTTGGGCTGGCGCCCCAGTTCGTGCAGATGGGTGAGGATCAGGTGAGCGGGCTGCAGGTCCAGCGAAAAGCGGCAGAACGCGTCCAACAAGGGCGGCTCTTCCATCAACGCGCAGCCGCGCCCCAGCCACACATGCGCAAAGGCCCAATCCACCCCGCCAAAGGCAGGGATCTGCGCCGCATCGTAGGTGCGCGTGTCGCCGGGGAACAGGCAGCGCCTGCCCCCAAACTCCGCCAGAACCCCCACCGCTGGAACACCGCGCGGCGGGCCCTGGGGAGCTTCAGGGCGCGGCTCCCAATGCAGGCCCGGAAAAAGCGTCAGCGCCAGGCCGTCCACCTCAATCCATTCCATCATCCTGGGCACAATCACCCGCACCGCGGGGACGCCCGCCTGCTCCACCACCGGCGCATACAGGAATTCCGGAATCACCCACCAGATGGGCGCGCGCCGCAGGGCACGGATCAGGGCCAGGTCCAGATGGTCGGCGTGGCGGTGGGTGAGCACCACCAGGTTCAGCGGGGCCAGCCCGTGCTCCAAATCTACGGCGGGGGTAGCGGGCAGCCGCGAGCGCTGGGCAAACGGGTCAATCGCCCAGCGCGTGCTGCCGGTGCGCAGCAAATAATTGGCCGAATACATCACCCACAGGCGGTCTTCGGCCTCATCCGCGCCCCACGCGCTCACCATCGCCTGCCAGTCCTGCGCATAACGCTCCACGCGCTGAGCGGCGGTTTGGCGGATGGCTTCGGCGGCGGCTTCGGGGTCGCGCGGCGTCAACACAGGTTCCGGTGCGGGTCGGTGCTGCGCCAGGGGTCTAGCCCACCGTCTGGCGGTATTTGCTGGCGATAAAGGCCTCCACCTCAGCCACCGAGCGGCTGAAGGGGCCCAAAGCTTCCATCTTCAGGCTGGTCACGGCCGCCGCCCACAAACCGGCTTCCTCCGGGTTCATGGACAGGCGCTTGGAAAGATACGTGCCCACGCAGGTGTCGCCGCGCCCGCTGCGCCCCACCAATTGCGCCGGGTAAAAGCCGTATTCATAGGTCGCGCCGCGGTCGTAGATCAGCACGCCGTCTTTATGCGTCAGAACGATCTCCGCCGGGCCCATCTGTGCGTAGATCTTGGCCGCCTGGTAAATATCCTTGGTGCCGGTCAAAAACTCCGCTTCCACGGCGTCGCTCTTCACCACATCCACCTGCGCCAGGGTAGCTTCCATCTCCGGCCAGGGTTCGTAGATCAGGCTCTGGCCGCGCAGCACGCGCACAAAGCCCTGCATATCCGCCGCCACCAGCGTGCCGCGCTCGCGCAGCGCACGGATCACATCCAGGCCCACCTCGCCGCGCAGGCTGGAATTGATGGCCGCGGCGCGGGTGGTAAAGCCGTCCAGATCGGCGGCGGTGATGGAGCCCGCGATTCCGGCCACCGTCAGGGTGCGGATGTCGGGGTCGGTGGTGGGGTATTCCAGCTTCATCAGGGTCGAAGAAGGGCTGTAGGTGGCAAAGCAGTCCACCCCGTTGGCCTGCAGGCCTTCCACCACATGCACATCTTCGCGCGACAGGCGCGTGACCACCGCCGTTTTCAGGCCCAGGTGCGCCGCGGCGTTGGCCGCATAATTCATCCCGCCGCCGTCCACGTAGCGCGTGCCCGCGGGGGTCACAATCGTATCTTTGGTGTAATTGCCGATAAAAACGATATCGTAAGCCGACTGCTGGTTCACCATAGAGAATGCCCTTCTTGCATCAGAGATTTAAAAGAACTTGGATATCAGCCAATAGACGCCTGCGCCCACCGCCGCAGACGCGGGGATGGTGAGAACCCAGGCGGTGATAATTTCTTGGGCCACATGCCAGCGCACTTTGTTGGCACGCTCGGCCGCCCCCACGCCCATGATGGCCGAGCTGACCACCTGGGTGGTGCTCACCGGGCCGCCGATGAGCGAGGCGGTCAGGATGACGGTGGCCGAGGCCATCTGTGAGGCAAAGCCGTCCACCGGCCGGATCTTAAAGAACTTGCCGCCCAGGGTGCGGATCAGACTCCAGCCGCCCACCGCCGTGCCAAAAGCGATCATCCCCGCGCACATCACAATCACCCACAAGGGCACAGAAAATTCCTGCAAATAGCCGCCGGTCACCAGCGCCAGGGTGATGATGCCCATTGATTTTTGGGCGTCGTTGGCGCCGTGGCTGAGCGCCAGGGCCACGCCGGTGATCATCTGGCTGCGTTTGAAGATGGCGTTCACCCGCGGGGTCGCGTTCCACGCCAGGATATAGATCAGACGCAGGACGATGAAGCCGACCACAAAGCCGATGATGGGCGAAGTGAACAGGGTCAGCAGGATTTTTTCAATCCCGGCCATCTGAATGGCCTGGAAACCCGCGGCCATGCTCACCGAGCCAATCAGCCCGCCGATGAGCGCGTGCGATGAGCTGCTGGGAAAGCCCAGATACCAGGTGAGCAGATTCCACACAATTGCGCTGGCCAGAGCCGCCACCAGAACCAGGGTGCTGATGGTTTCTGCCGCGACAATCTCATGCCCGATGGTCTTGGCCACCGCCACGCCGAACAAAAACGGGCCGCTGAATTCGGCCACAGCCGTAACGCCCAGGGCAACCCGCGGCGAAAACGCGCGCGAAGAGATCATGGTCGCCACCACGTTGGATGAATCGTGGATGCCGTTCAAGAAGTCAAAGGCCAGCGCCAGGACAATGACGACAATCACCAAGGTAGTCATGCACGCCCCCTATGTGATTTTGACCACGATGTCGGCGATGGCGTTGGCGGCCTCATCCCCTCGGTCGGCGGCGTTGCTCATGTGGCGGTACACCTCGCGCAGCTTGAGCATCTTGATCACCTGCTTAATGTCCTCGCCGCCGCTAAAGAGATCCGCCAGCGCCTCGCGGTACACGCCCTCCACGCGGTTTTCCAGGGCTTTGGCGCGCTGGGCGTGTTCATTGGCCACGCCGGGGTGCTCTTCCAGCCGGTCCACCGCCAAAAGCAGCTCTGCGCCGGCGTCGCGCAGCAAAGAGGCGATGCGCTGCATGTAGACCGTGGGCTTCACCTTCAGCACTTCCATTTCGGTGATGGTGCTGTAGGCATAGTCAATCACATCGTCAATGGTGCGCGACAGGGTGAAGATATCTTCGCGGTCAAAGGGGGTGACAAAGGTTTTGTTCAGCTCATAGATCAAAATCCGCCGGGCCTCGTCCGCTTCTTTTTCCTTCACGGCAAGGGTCTTCGAGGCTTCGGGGTTCTGATCCTGCATATAAGCCTTCAACGCTTCCAGACCTTCCAGCGTCAAAGCCGCCTGATCATGGATCAGTCGGATAAAGATGTTTTGCCGCTTCTTAAATAATCCGCGCATACGCTTCTCTCCTTCTGGATTCAAGAAATTTTCCGGATACAGCCCTGCTCTGCAAGCAGCCTCAAACTGGCTTTCACCTCTTCTGGGCTGTTCGTGGTTTGCAGTTCGCAGGTGCGAAAAGCCCCCTGGGGCAGGTAGGCCGCGGCGGTTTGAAAATCAACGGTTCCCAGGCCAGGGGCAAAATGGTCGGTGGTTTCGCGCACATCGTGCAGGTGGGTTTCGATCAGCCGGGATGAAAACCGCTCCAGCCATTCGGTGTGCGCATAAAATCCTAATGTGTCTAAGGTATAGGCGTGGCCGATATCGTATAAAAAGCCGATCTGCTCCGGCCCCGCCAGGGTGAGCAGGCTCTCCACCTCGTCCGGGTTGGGGAATTCCAAATAATGATAGCGGTTTTCCAGACCCAGGCGGATGCCGTAGGGCTGAGCATATTCTAACAGTTCCTGCAAACTTTTTCGAACCGCTTCCAACCCGGCGGGGGCGTGCTGTTTGCGGATGGCGATCATCTCCGCCTGCACCGAGCGGTAGCGGTCGCTGCCGCCTTGCCCGGCGTGGATCATATTGCGCAGCTTGCGCTCCAACTGGTGCACGTCCGGCACGGCCTCGCCCGCGTGGATGACAATCACCTCGGCCCCCACACGGCTGGCCAGTTCAATGCTGCGCCGCATGGCCCGCACGCCTTCCTTGCGGCAGGCTTCATCCGTGGCCGAAATCAGCCAGCCGCGCTTCTTCAGCTCCCCTTCGCTGATGTCGGCCGGGCAAGGCTCGTGGATGCTGCGGATGGGGAAGCGGCGCAGGGGGATGCCCTCCAGCATGGCTGAAGTCACCTTGTGGTTGAGTTCAATATAAGCAAAGCCTGTGCGGCGCGCAAATTCAAAGAAATCGGTCAAGGCCGGGAACTGATGGACGGCGTACATGGTGGATAGGGCCGCGTCGTACACCGCCTCGGGCTGGGGGGCCGGCCGCGGGGGGAACAGCTCTAAGACCTTCCCCAGTGCCGGAACGGTCTGGTCGGGGCGCAGATCCTCACCCACCTTGCCCGCCTGAGCGCTGGGGTCAATGATGACCGCCTGGGCAAAGCCCGCCGCCCGCGCCGCAGCCACATCCCGATCCACGCGGTCGCCGATGTAGGCGCAGTTTTCTGGGGCCACCCCCATGCGCTGGGCGGCTTCCAGCAAAATGGACGGGCAGGGTTTGCGCGTCCCGCTCACCGCCGAAAGCAGCACGGTTTCAAAGCAGCCGCTGATCTCCAGTTGGCGCAGCAGTTCGGGCACTTCCACACTGCTGGTGGTGTTGCTCACCACCCCCAGTCGGTAGCCGCGCCGGAACAGCTCCACAATCACATCGCGGCTTTCGGCAAAGGGCACCCGCCGCCCCAACCACGAGCGGTACAGCTGGTTGATCTCAATGGCCCGCTCGCGGATCAAGGGGGGCGGGTAATCGGGCAGCATCCAGCGCTGCCACAGCTCAGCCTCATTCAGTTCCAGGCAGGTTTCTTCCGACCAGCGTTTATAGGCGCTGGCGCGCTCGGCCAATTTCTGTGAAAAGGCCTCGGCCGCTTCTTCCGCGCCGATCAGCGTCATGATCTGGGCCAGAATTTCTTCTTTTTCTGCGCCGGTGCGCCTTTCGGTGTAGCGCAGCGTCCCGCCGATATCAAACAGAATGGCTTCAATGGGCGTTTTCATCGTCATTCACCATTAAACTTTCGCCACCGCATCCGCCAGTTCGGAGAACTGCGTGATGTAGCAGTCGGCATGCGCGTCCGGGTCATAGTTGAAGGCGATGGTGGTCATCCCCACCGCCCGCGCGCCTTCCAGCTCATAATTGCGGTGGCCCACAAAGACGGCCTGGCTGGGCGAAAGCCCCAACTGGCGCAAGGCCGCCTGGTAAATATTGGGGTCCGGCTTGCGCACGCCAATATCCATCGAAGAGATGATGGAATCCCACACATGCCCAAAGCCGCCGCGCTCAAACCAGTTCAGCTTGGCCGAAAGCGAATTGGCCGTGTCGGTCACAATCCCCAACAGATAGCCCTGGGCTTTGAGCTGGATCAAGGTTTCAGCCACGCCCTCAAAAAAGACCACATTGGCGTCGTCGTCAATCAGGGCCTGCTTGCCGCGCTCAATCAGCTCCGGCTGGGTGATGTTGTACAGGCGCACAATGGCCTCGCGGTATTCGCTGTGCGAAATTTGCCCGCGGTACGCCTGAAATTCCGCCGCCTTTTTCTTCTCGCTGTGCTGGGGGTCCAGGGTCATCCCCAGCTCTGCCAAAAAGGCCTTAAACTTTGCGCCCCGCTCCGCGCGGAAATACAGCAGGTCGCCCGCGTCGAACACCAACCCGCGAATTGTGGGGTGGGGAGCAGGCTCCTCCACGCGCTCACGGTCGGCGCGCAGGATCTCCAGCAGCCCGGTCATATCCTCAATGACCGCGTCCGGCTGCGCACCGGTGTCATCTTCGCCGTGTTCAAAATGATGCCGAATCTGCACCGCTTTGGCAAAACCGGCGCGGCGCGCGCCGTCAATATCCCGTGTCACCCGATCACCAATATACAAACAGGCGCTGGTGGGGACGTTGGCCAGCCGCGCGGCGTAGTGGAAAATCGCCGGGTCTGGTTTGCGCCGTCCATACGCGCTGGAGAGGACGATGGGAGAAAAATATTCAAAAATGCCGTATTCTTTCAGATTTTTCGAAACCAGCCCCAAACTGCCCACATTGCTGATCACCCCCATCTGAATGCCCATGTCTTGAATAGCCCGCAAAACCGCGGGGACTTCAGGGCGCAGGGCGCGCTGGTAAAAGCTGCTTTCCAGCAGCACCATCAAAGGCTCCGAGATGGCGCTCAACGCTTCTCGGTCAATTTCACGATCCGCAAAAATATAGTCGCACCAGATGCGAGCGCTGGGCAGCTCTTCCATGCTCGCAATACTCCACTGCTTATACCGGTTCAAGCCTGCGGTGATCACATCCAAAAGCTGCTCATCCGTATCTTCCAAATGAATGCCGTGCGTCTCCATCAGTGCACGCAGAACCGGAACAGCCTTCAGGCGCAATTCCCGTGTGAAGCAAAAGGTCTCGATGGTTCCACCCATATCAAAAAACACCGCCTGAATCTTCATAAACGCTCACCTTTCGGAATGGATTGGCCCCGGTCGGGATCCAGCCAGTAAAAAATCTCCGTCAACCGCTTCAAACGCTAAAAAATCCTTTGGCAGCATACAGTCGGATTCCCTCCGAGCAGGAAAAAAACATGCCGGCGCCCGGAGGGAATCCAGGTAACTCTATACAGTTGGGCGGAGGCTTACTTGCCCAGGTTCAACAGGTAGAAATCGCGCGCCTGCACCATGTTCTGATAAGCAAATTCTTCAGTCAGGAGCCAGGTCACCTCGCGGATCTCAGCCAGGGTCTTCATCCCTTCTGGAACCTCATAATCGCTCAGGGCGAAGTACGTGCCGAACTTAGCCCAGGGATCCTTGCCCTCTTCCATCACGAAGCGGATGAAGAGTTTGGCGGCGTTGGGGTGCTGCGCCTGGTTGATGATCGCCAGGTAGCTCTGATTCTGCACGCCCGCCACGGGCTTGGCATCCCAGCAGGGTTCGAAGACCAGGTTGCCTTCCTGCACGTCGGGGTAGTTCGAATAGGAGGTGAAGGCCAGGTAGTTATCGGTCATGCCGGGGGTAGCGAAGGCCGAATCGACCTCATCGCCGCCGGGCTGGGGAATGGGGTTGTTCTGGGCGAAGCGCTTCAGCCACAGCCAACCGGCATCCGGGGTGTCGGAATCCAGCTTGGGATCTTCCCCGTACAGTTCTTTGTAGGCCGCAGCCATTTCATCGGCATGGTACACATAGGTGATCAGCTTGCTGAGGGTCGAAGCATCATTCAGCGGGTCTTCAATCACCACTTTGCCTTTCCACTCCGGCTGGGTCAGTTCCCACAGGTTGCTCACCGGGCAGGTATCGTTCAGTTCCGAGTTGTAGGCCAGGATCGTGGTGCCAAAACGGGAAACCAGGAAGGGCTGGGTCAATTCTTCAGGAACATTCAGGCCCGTGGGAACGAAGCGCCAGGCGTACTGCTTGGGCAGGATGGTGCCGAAGATGTCGGCGCCGCCGCTGCTGAACCACACATCCCCCACAAAGAGACCCGATTCCTGCTCACCGATGGTCTTGGAGAGCACATCATCGCCGCCCAGGTCATAACCTTCGAGCTTAATGTCGGGGTACTTTTCGGCCCACATCTCGGCGGCCTTGGCAATCTTAGAGGAGTTGGCATACACGATCACCGTACCCTCTTTCTTGGCAGCCTCTTCAATGGCGGCCCAGTCCTGCTCGCCCGTGTCGAAGGGGCCAAGCTGGTTGGCTTTGAGCCAGGCGTCTTTGGGGGTCAGGGTGGGTTCAGCCGGGGCAGCCGGTTCGGCAGGGGCAGCCGGTTCGGCGGGAGCAGCCGGTTCAGCCGGGGCAGCGGGGGCAGCCGGTTCGGCAGGCGCGGCCGGGGCCGCCGGGGCGGCACAGCTGGCCAAAACACTGAGCAACAGCACAAAGGTCAAAATCTTCACAAACGCTTTCATCTTTTTCTCCTTCAGACTTTTCGACATGAAACAACGATTTTGAAATCCCTGCTTCCACGTTCAGACGGGTCCACGGCCTCCTTTCGGTGCCCGCGGCAAAGGATGGCCCATGACTGGCTAGCCAGTCACCAGGTTGCCGCTTTCCTTGTCGTATAAGTTCAGGCTGGTCGGATCAAACTTCAACCAGATTTTTTGATCCATCTTGATCTTGCTGATGCCCATCACCTTGACGGTCACTTCCACATCCCCGCGCTGCGCCACAATGGTCGAATCGGCGCCGGCCGGCAGCACCGAATAGGCGGTAAATTCCACCGCGTTGAGTTCCGGCTCGGTCAGCACGGCAATATCCTCCGGCCTCACCGCCACCACGATCTGCCCGCGGGTGTTAAAGGTATCCACATCCAGGGCGAAATCGCCAACCCGCACCTGGTTCTGCCCGCTGACGGCTCCGTCCAGCAGGTTGACTTTGGGGTTGCCGATGAAGTCAGCCACAAACAGATTGGCGGGGAAATGGTACACCCGGTCGGGCGTATCCAGCTGCTGCACCACGCCCAGTTTCATCACCGCGATATTGGTGGACATGGTCAGGGCTTCCACCTGGTCGTGGGTCACATAAATGGTGGTCGCGCCGGAGATGTGATGCAGGCGCTTCAGCTCGGTGCGCATGTCCATGCGCAGGCGGGCGTCCAGGTTGGAGAGGGGCTCATCCATCAGGAACACCTTCGGCCGGTAGGCCAACATGCGCGCCAGGGCGATGCGCTGCTGCTGACCGCCGCTCATCTCGCGCGGATAGCGGCTTTCGTAGCCGTCCATCTGAACTTCCTGAAGGGCTTCGTGCACGCGCTCATCCATCTGCGCCTTGGTCAATTTCTGCATCTCCAGCGCGAAGGTGATGTTCTTATAGACTGTCATGTGCGGCCACAGGGCGTAGTTCTGGAACACCAGGCCCAGATCGCGCGCCCCCGGCTGCAAAGAAATGCCTTTGATGCTGGAATACACCAGCTTATCGCCGATATAAATTTCACCTTCGTTGGGGTCTTCCAACCCGGCAATGCAGCGCAGCAGGGTGGTTTTGCCGCAGCCCGACGGCCCCAACAGGGTGAGGAAGGTGCCCGCTTCAATGGTTAAGCTGACATTGTTGACCGCGACGACATCGCCAAAACGTTTGGTAAGGTTTTTAATCGTGATGGTGGTTGACATGGAGTTCCCTTTCTTCAATTACATCCCAAGGCCTTTTTTCAGGCTGCCGCCGCGGAAGCGGCTGATGATAAAGTTGCCGATCAAAACAAGCACGATCAGGATGATGATGACAGCGTTGGCCTGCTGCTCATTCCCGTTTTCAATGTAGCGCATGGTCATGCTGGCCAAAACCGCCGTGGTGGGCGTCACCAATAAGATGATCAGCGACAGTTCGCGCATGGTGGTGATGAAGGTCAGCAAAAAGCCGGAGACAAAACCGGTGCTGGTCAGCGGGAAGATGATGCGCGCAAAGCGCTGCCAGGCGTTGGCCCCCGCCAAAGCCGCGGCCTCTTCCAGCTCTCGGCCCACTTGCAGCATGGCCGAAACACCGCTGCGCGACGAATACGGAATATGCTTGGCCACCGACACCACCACCAGCAAGGCAAAGGTGCCGTACAGCGGCGGGATCGGGCCGACCGGCTTGGTGAACATGGAGATGTACACCGCGCCGAAGGCAATCCCAGGGATCACGTAGGGGATGAAGGCCAACTGTTCCACAAACTTGGCCAGGCGCGTGCCGCGGCCTTTGACGATGGCATAGCCCAGAATGACCCCCAGCAGCGCGGTGAAGAAGGCGGTGTAGAGCGCCAGCTTGATGGAGTTCCACGCCCCGCGGTAAATGGCCGGGTTCAGCAGCACCCCGGGTTCGCCGTTGTTGATCTTCTCGTTGCTTTGGCCAATCCAATGCGCCAGGGTCAGGTTGCCGATGCTGTAATCGCCGGAGCGCGCCATCAAGGTGGAGAGGATCAGCAGCAGCAGCGGCAGAACCGCCACAATCACCTGGAAAATGATCACCAGGGAGGTCAGGGGCTTGCGCCAATTGCGCAGTTTGGTCTTTTGGGCCATAAAGCCGCGCCCGCCGATGGTTTCGTAGCTCTTGCGCGTGCCCACAATCTTCTGGTTGAGGAAGATGGTCGTCATGGAGAACAAGATCAGCACGATGGCCAGCACAAAGCCGTCGCCAAACGCGCCCACCTGGGTGTTCGAGCGCAGCATGGTGGACATGGTGTAGTAGCGCACGGGCACACCCAAAATGTTCGGGCCGCCGAAGGTGCCCATCGTCTTCGAGAAGGTCATGATGAAGCCGGAGAGCAGGGCCGGAATGACCAGCGGGAAGGTGATCTTGCGCAGGATGCGCCAGCGGCTGGCACCTGCCAATTCCCCCGCCTCTTCCAGGCTGGAGTCAATGGACATCAGCGCGGCGGAGACAAACAGGAAGAAGAAGGTGTAGTAATGCAGCGCGCTGCTGACGATGATCGGCACCGGCCCGTAGGAAATCCAATCGGGCGGCGGCGTCCCCGTCAAATACATGAGAAAGCCGGGCATGCCGCCCGTCGTCCCGTTGTTAAACAACACCTTCCAGGCCATGGCGATGGTCCAGGAAGGCATGATGTAGGGAACCGTGGCCAAAACGTTAATGGTATGCCGGCCGGGCATATCCGTGCGCACCACCATCCAGGCCAGTGCTCCGCCGATTACAAAGGCGAAGAAGGTCGCGCCCAGTGAAATGGTCAGCGAGTGCACCAGCGGCTCATAGGTCATGATCGTGCTGACCTTGCTGGAGAGCATGCGAATCCAGTGGAAGAGGGTGAAATCGCCCGGCACAGCCCCTGGCGCGTAGCGGACGTCACTTTCCGAGAAGGTGATCGTGGTCATCAACATGCGGTACAGCGGGATGATGACCATGTAGAACATCACAAACAGCATAACCAAAGACAGAATGACCTGGGGGGTTGTGACCCAGCGCCAAAAGCGCCGGACCCGGGCTTCTAACCGCTCAAACAAACCTTGCTCTTCTCCTGCTTGCTTTGCCATCAAAGGACTCCTCCTCAAATATCGGTATTGCTCTGCTCAGGAAGCACCGCGAAGCTTCGCGCGCATTTGATCCAACTGATCCAAATGCGCCATAACGTTTTCTTGATCAGCCGAACTGAGTGCCAGCAGTAAGGCATTGATAATCGTCATTGGCACCGTTAAGGAGTGGAAAGCAGAAACTGGCCCCCGGCGCGCCGCCAACACCACGTTGGCTTTTTCGCTCACCAGCGGCCCCAAGGTGTCTGTCACCAGGATCACGGGCGTCTGGCGCTGGTTGGCGTGGTTTAATACCAGCTGCATGGTGGGGGTCAGGTTAAAAAAGCCGATGGCAATCAACAGGTCATCCTCACCCATCAGGAGCATGGGCTCCAGGATTTCCTGTCCAGAGGTGTCCAGCCGGACGGCCTGCTTGCCCACGCGGGTGAGGCGGATGTGCAGCAGGTCCACCAGAGAAACGGACGGCCCCAGGCCAAAGATGAACACGCGCTTGTGGGTGCGCAGCAGCTCCACCGCCGCGTTTAAACATTCGCGGTCCAGGGTCTGCATCGCCTCGGTCAGATAGTCAATCTCCGAGGCCACCAGCCGCTCAAAGATGTCGCCCGCCTCGCGCAGGTCGTGGATGCGGCCGCGCAGGCGCGCCGAATGCGTCATGCGGCTGCGGAAATTCTCCTGCAAGGCCTCGCGCAGCGCCGGGTAACTTTCAAAACCCAGCGTGCGGGCAAAACGAACCATGGTGGCCTCGCTGAGATTCAGACGCTGGGCAATCTCTGCCGCGGACAGAAAGGGGGCTTCATCCATGTTTCGCCGGAAAAAGTCCACGATTCTCTGCTCGCTTTTCGTAAAATCGGCATCATGCTCAGCAAACAGCTGATCAAAATCCATTTTGGGGCGAAGCTTCGTATTCATAGGAACTCCGGGGGGCTTTCATTTGTGAAAAAATTGAAAGGGAAATTTCAATTTTTATCATACAGCAAACCCACCCACATTTCAAGGTGACTTATGACACATTTGCCATTTGCAAGGTTTTGGCAAGGTCGGGCGTCACCCACAGGGCCGCGCCGGTGGTGTCCACGCATACATCGCACACCTCCAACTGGGGCCGGTAAGCAATTTCCGCCATGATGAACTGATCTTTAAAATAGCGGTTGCGGAAATAGTTGGGGTCGTATTTCTTGCGGTAATCTATGTCGCGCTTCCATTTGCGCTTCATGCGGATGGGGTCGTCCGTCAAATACACCACCTTGATGCCGATCAGGTGCACCACCTCTTCAATCAGGAAGGGGAAATTGCCCTCGATGAAGATGATATCCGCCGGTTCAATCTCAATCGGCACCCCATCCGGCTTCAGCCGGCCTTCCAGATCGTGGCTGGAGGTGGCGTACACGAAATCGTAGCGGGGGATGGCGATCTTCTTCCCCTGGCAGATGTCTTCCAACGCCTGGGTCAGCAGGTGAAAATGCAGGGCCTGCTTGCCCTGGGTGAAAATGCCTTTGGCCTCGCGATAGTCGCGGTCGGTCAAGAAGTTGTCCAGCTCAATCGTGGCTACCTTCTTGCCCATGTGCTTAAATTCCGCGCTCAGGCGTTCCACAATTTCCGTCTTGCCCGCCGCGGTGGGGCCGGCAATCGCCAGCAGCACAGGCACGCCCTTCACCGCGATGATCTTCTTCACAGTGTCAATAAAGAGCCCGTCCACCTCAGCATTGGCCGCCATAAAATCCCGGTAGCCTACCCCCTGAAACCGGTCAAACTGGCGCTGACGCGGCTCAAATTGAGCGTAGGGCGCGCCGCCGAAATGGGTACGCACGCGCTCAGTGAAGTATTGGGTGCGGTGCAGGAAATAAAAACCGCGCAGGTCAAAATAAAAATGCTGGTTCACCCAGGCCGGGTCATAGGCCCCCGTCGCCAGCCCCACCAGCAGCTCGCGCGTCAGCGCCTGAATGGGCTCATCCAGCAGGATGTGGTGATTGACGCTGGGCTTAATCTGAATGCTGTCGTAGAACTTGCGGTCGTTCACGCGCTGTTCAATCACCTGAGGGCTTTCCAGCACAACGCTTTCCCAGCCTGAGTCGGGGATGACGTTATCCAGCGCGTAGCGGAACTCGTACAGGGCCAGGTCGCCCACCCCAGGGTTCAGCGCTTGCAGCTTTTCATACAACACCAGCGCAAATTCATCGGGATTCAAGAGATTCTCCATAAAGGGCAGTCCTATGCACCGTATTTTGATATGCGCCGGGCGTTGGCCAGGGCCAGCGGCAGAATGTGGGTGGCCGGGAAGATCCCCAGGCTGCCGCGGGCGCAGGCGCGCTCGCCAAAAGTCTCGATCAGATCGGGAAGCACGTAGGGGGAATACAGCAGGGTGGGCACGGGGTGCCAGCTGTGCGAACGCAGCACCGCCGGGGAGGAGTGATCCCCTCCCACGATGACCACATCCGGCTGCAGGGCCATCAAGCGCGGGATCTGCCGGTCCACTTCTTCAATCACCGCCGCCTTGCCCAGGAAATCGCCGCTCTCGCCGCAGGTATCCGTTTTCTTGACGTGCAGGTAGAAGAAGTCGTATTCCTGCCAGAACTTCTCCAGCGTGTCAAACTCGTCCGCAATCGTCTCTCCGCACAGCGGCACCACATCCATCCCGGCCAGCTTGGACACCCCGCGGTACATGCCGTTGACGGCGATGGAAGCGGCGTGCAGGCCGTAGCGCTCGGAAAACGAAGGCAGCACCGGCAGTTTGTTGAACCCGCGCAGGGTGATCATATTGGCGGGGGAGTCCTCCGCCAGCAGCCCGCGGGCTTGTTCGATAAACGCGTTGACATAAGCTGCCGCCCGTTCGGATTCAGGGTTCAGCGCGCGCACCGGCAGGGTGGGCACGCCGGTTTTCAGCGGATCCGATTCGCTCAAGGCATCCCCCAGACCCTCAGCGCGGGCCACAAAGGCGAAGCGGTGCTCTTTCACCGGCTCCACAAAGAAAGTCACCCCCGGCACGCGGATGGTGCGCAGCTTCTCGGCCAGGGTGCGGCTGATCTCGGTCGGCAGCCGTCCAGCGCGCCGATCCGTCACGCAGCCCTGCGCGTCCACCGTGCAGAAATTGCCGCGCGCCGCCAGATCGTCGGCCCCCAGTTCAAAATCCACACCCAGGGCTTCCAAGGCGCCGCGCCCGATCTCATAGTGAATAGGGTCGTAGCCAAAGAGGGCCAAATGCCCCGGGCCGCTGCCCACCGTCACCCCTGGGCCGGCGGGTTGGCTCAGCCCCAGCTTGGATTGGGACGCCAGACGGTCGAGGTTGGGGGTGTGGGCCGTCTCCAGCTCCGTTTTGCCCCCCGGCTCCGCCGGAAGGCCGCCCAGCCCGTCCAGAATCAGCAGGACGATTTTGGTCTGCGCGGGTGCTGCCAGTTTTGTGTAAAATTCTGCGTCCATTCAGCCTCCAATGCCGCCCGCTGTGCGCCTTGCCAAAATGGGGGTTTAGCACCCGTCCAGCGCAGCGGCCCGCCCCACACCCATCACCA
This sequence comes from Levilinea sp., assembly GCA_036751735.1. Taxonomy (GTDB): domain Bacteria; phylum Chloroflexota; class Anaerolineae; order Anaerolineales; family Anaerolineaceae; genus Levilinea. The sequence continues at coordinate 21,720 of DAIOUB010000014.1, forward strand.
GCGCATTATAGGCGCGCTGGATCTTGCCGTAGTTGCCGTCGCGGTCCAGGGCGATGCCGCGCCCTACGCCGGTCACAATCTGTCCCAGGCCGATCTCGTCCATTTGGGCTTCCAGCTTGTGCAGCAGTTCAGGCGCCGAGCCGGGGACGGTGCTGCGGCCGTCAAAAATGACGTGTACATACACCTGTTCCAGGCCGCGCTCTTTGGCCATCTTCAAAATCGCCAGGGGGTAATCGATGGCGCCGTGGGAGCTTTTCTCCGTCAGCAGAGCCAAAAGGTGCAGGCTGGCGCCGCGCTGTTGGACGCTCTCGATCACCCGGCAGAAGGTTTCGTTGCGATAAAAAGAACCGTCCTGCATAGCCAGGTCCAGGCGCACATCATCCTGCAGCACCACCCGCCCCGCGCCGATGTTCATATGCCCGGCTTCCGAATTGCCCGGTTTGCCCTCCTGCAGGCCCACCGCCGTGCCCGAGGCGTGCAGTTCGCACGAGGGCGCGGTGAGCAGCAGGTTGTGCCACACGGGTGTGCGCGCCAGATAGATGGGGTTGGAGGTGTGCATTTTGCCGATGCCCCAGCCGTCCAGAATGACCAGCAGCACGCGCCGCCGCCCGCCCCAATCATAGCCGGGGGCCAGCGTGCTGCCCTCCATGCTGGCGGGCTGCTCGCAGCCCAGCGCCGATAAAATCGTGGGGGCAATATCGGCCAGCTTACCGTCGCGCAGGGCAGCCGGCTGCTGTCTGCGCGGGTCCACCACAATCAACGCCACCGGGTTGGTGGTGTGGGCCACGTGCGGGGTCTTATCCGCGTTCCACAGCTCTTCCAAATTGCCGTGGTCGGCGGTCACCAGCACCACGTAGTCGTTGGCCCAGGCCGTTTGCAGCACCGCGCCCAAATAATGATCCACCTGGGCCGCGCATTCGATCTTGGCCTCGCGGTTGGCGGTGTGGCCGATGACATCCCCATTGGCAAAGTTGGTCACAATCAGGTCATACCCCTGCTGGATGCCCTTCTGCACCTGTTCGGCCACTTTGGGCAGGCTCAATTCGGGAATCTGATCAAAGGGCACGCCCTTGGGGGAGGGGATGCGGATGTCGTCCTCACCGGCGAAGGGCTGGTTATTGCCGCCGTTGAGGAAGAAGGTGACATGCGCAAACTTTTCCGATTCCGCCGTGCGCAGTTGGCGCAGCCCGGCGCGGCTGACCACCTCGCCCAGGGTCTCTTGAATCTTGGAGGGGGCAAAGGCCACCGGCAGGTGGGCGAATTTCTCGTGATACAGGGTGAGGATCACAAATTCCAGGCCGGGCAGGGGCTTGCGCTCAAAATGGGCAAAATCCGCCTCGGTAAAGGCCTCGGTCAGCTCAATTTCGCGCTCACCGCGGCGGCAGCAGAAGATGACGGCGTCGTTTTCGGCTACGCGGCCCACGGGCTTGCCGGCCGCATCCACCCCCACGATGGGCTCAAAGCTGTAATCGGTCTGCCCCTCGGCGTAGAGGGCCCTGACGGTGTTGGCCAGGGCATCGGCGCCGCGGCTTGCGGTTTGCGTGTGCATCTCGTCCCCTCCCTTACGCAGTCCCCTCATGGGTCAGCAGGTCGGGAATGCGCGCCTGGTGTTCCCCTGGGAAGATGTCGAGCAGCTGCTTGAATTCGTGAATGATGATGTCGGGGCGATTCTCGTCCGTCAGGGTTCCGTTGGCCTGGGCTTCCGCCAGCTCTTCGGGGGCCATGAGGATCACCACCATGCCAAAGCCCGCGGCGCGGGTTCCGGTCACATCCCGCTTGAGGTTGTCGCCCACGTACACGCAGCGCGCGGGCTCCACCCCGGCCAGGCGGGCGGCTTCAAAATAAATGGCGGGGTCGGGCTTGCGCTTGCCAAACACCGCAGAAAGCACCACCGATTGGAAATAGGGGGCAAACCCGTCCTCCTCCATCCAGTCGGGGATTTCCTGCGAGGTGATCACGTTGCTGATGATGCCGAGCACGTAGCCGCGCTGGTGCAGCGTCTGCACCACCTCTTTGCCGTGTTCCACCACCACGCGCCGCCCCATGGATTGGCGGAATTGAAAGGTCAGTTCCACCCCCAGAGGTGCGATCTTTTCCGCGGGGAATTCCGGCGCCAGCCAGCGCGTCCACAATTCGGCTTCGGGCGCTTCCACCATGTTGTCAAAAGCCCATTTGCGGTAGGCCTTGTAGCGGACGTCCAGCTTGGCGCAAAAGGCTTCGGGGTCCTCGTCGCTGCCCACCAGCTCGGTGATCTTGCGCCGGGCGGCGGCCATGTGGGCCTCATCTTTGATCAAGATGCGCAGGGTGTTGCCCAAATCAATGAAAACGGCTTCGATCGCTGTGTTCATCGGGCGGCCCTCAGCGTGCGCGCGGCGGGAAGATGTCCAGCAGGTCGCTGCACGTTTGGATGGTGTGATCGGGCTTGAATTCCGCCGTGGGGGGCTCTTTTTTCAGCGTGTCCGGCTCCAGCAGGATGATCATCATGCCGTAGCCCGCCGCGCGGCAGCCTTCCACATCGCGCACGGGGTTATCACCCACATAGGCGCATTTGACCGGCTCCACCCCCACCCGCCGGGCCGCTTCCCAGTAGATCTCCGGGTTGGGCTTGCGCAGCCGCACTTTGGAAGACAGTACCACGGCGCTGAAGTACTCCGTCAGACCGTCGTGTTCCATCCAATCGGGGATTTCGGTTTCGGTGATGGTGTTGGCGATGATGCCCAGAACATAGCCGCGGCGGTGCAGTTCTTTCACCACCTGCGAAACATCGGGCCGCGGTTCGCGCCGCCCATCATGATCGCGCCACAGGCGGGTCAGCCGGCCGGAGATGGGCGCAATCTGCTCCGCGGGGTAATCCGGCAGCAGCCATTGGGTCCACAGCTCTTTTTCCGAGGCCTCCAGCAGCGAGGCCTTCGACTGCTTGCGGTAAGCCTTCCAACGCTCTTCCAGGGTCGCAAAAAATTCATCCTCCGAGGTTTTCGGCCCCACCAGCTCAACCAGGTCTTTTTTGGCTTTGGCGATAAATTCAGCGTCTGGGATCACAATGCGGAGCGTGTTGCCCACATCTAAGAAAATCGCTTCGATGTCAGGTTTCATTTTTCGGATTCACCTTTCAAGGGGAAGTGGATAGATCAACTTTCAAAATAACAATTTTTGAAATTATACTTTCATTTGTACATAATACAACATTCCCAAAACTTTTGCAAGATGTTTTTCGCTGAGATTCAGAGCAATTCCCCTGCCACCCCATCCAACCAACCGCCCGCGCAGCCTGGGGGGCCGCACGGGCGGTTAAGAAGTGAGTCAGAGCAGGCAGACGGCTAGCCGATTTCGCTCAGCTTGACCGGCCGGTTTTCCAGATAGGATTTCTTCGCGGCCATGCCGATCACCACCGGAATGCGCCCATCCATGCCGCCGACCGGCGGGGTGGTGTCGTTCTGCACGGCGGCCACAAAAGCCTTCAGCTCCGCGATGAAGGATTCCATGTAGCGCTCCAGGAAGAAATACAGCGGCTTGGCCGCGTGCACGCCCTCGGCGTCCACATACACATCGTTATGGGGGGTATTGTTGGCGGCGGCCGCCATGCCGCCCGAGCCAAACACTTCCACGCGCTGGTCGTAGCCGTACACGGCCTTGCGGCTGTTGTCAATCGTGCCGATGGCGCCGTTGGCAAATTTCAGGGTGATGATGGCCGTGTCCACGTCGCCCGCCTCGCCGATGCCCGGATCCACCAGGACCCCGGCCGCGACGTAGACTTCTTCCACCTCGCTGCCCGAAAGGAAGCGAGCCATGTCAAAGTCGTGGATGGTCATATCCAGGAACATGCCGCCCGACACTTTCACATACGAAACCGGCGGGGGGGCCGGGTCGCGGCTGGTGATGCGCAGAATGTGCAGGTCGCCCACCTTACCCTGGGCCACCAGTTCGCGCACATGGGCAAAATTGGGGTCGAAACGGCGGTTAAAGCCGATTTGCAGCTTGACCCCGGCCTTCTTCACCGCCTCCAGGGCGGCGTCAATCTTGGCCAGGTCGTGATCAATGGGCTTTTCGCAGAAAATGTGCTTTCCGGCCTGGGCGGCTTCCACCACGATGTGGGCGTGGGTGTCGGTGGATGAGCAGATGGCCACCGCGTCAATGCTGGGGTCGGCCAGAATCTGGTGGTAATCGGCGTACACGGCGGGGATGCGCAGGCGCGCGGCGGCTTCCTGGGCCATCTCCAGATTCACATCCGCGATGGCGGCCACTTCAGCCCCAGGCACGCGGTTGGCCAAATTTTCGGCGTGGATTTTGCCAATGCGCCCAGCGCCGATGACGCCAAAGCGCAGAATTTTTTCCTCTTTCATGGTGAGCTCCTCAAATGTCAATGGTGATGCTTACAGCCCAATGCTGGCCAGATAGCTGCGGTTGCGCTGGGCGGATTCCTTGGGTTTGCCCATGCCCGGCAGAACGTCCTGCTCCACCACGATCCAGCCGTTGTACCCCAGCCGGTCCAATTCCGCCTTCACCGCCGGAAAGTCCACTTCGCCCTTGCCCAGCTCGCAGAAAATGCCGTTGCGCACCGAGGCAAAGTAATCCCAGCCTTCCGCGCGTGATTTTGCGGCGGCTTCGGGATGGCAGTCCTTAAAGTGAACGTGCCAGATGCGGTCGGCGTGCTGGCGCAGCACGGTCAGCGGGTCGCCGCCGCCAAAGCGGTAGTGGCCAGTGTCCAGGCACAGCCCCAGCAGGCTGGGGTCGGTCAGCCGGAGGAGAGTCTCAATTTCCGCGGGGGTCTCCACGTATCCAGCGCAGTGGTGATGGAACACCGTGCGCAGGCCGGTTTCCTGCTTCACCGCTGCGGCCACACGGTTGGCGCCCTCGGCAAAAATCTTCCATTCGTCCTGGCTCAGCCCCATCTCCGGGGTGATGCGCCCGGCGTTCTGCGTGCGCGCGGGGATCTTACCGTTATCATCCGCCAGCACAATGAAGGGGATGTCGCCCTCGGCGCCCGCCAGCAGGCGGGCGGTGCGCACGGCCAGTTCCACACCGGCGGCGTGGGCAGCCGGGTCCTTCATCATCACCGGCACAAAGGCCCCCAAAAGGGTCAGCCCGCGGCTGTGAATGACTTCGCGCAGTTGGGCCGGATCGGTGGGCATAAAGCCCCAGTCTCCCAGTTCGGTTCCGGCGTACTGGGTTTCCACCATTTCATCCAGCACCTGCTGGTAGCCCGCCGCCTCGCCTTCCAGGTCAAATTCGAGCACGCCCCACGAGCAGGGCGCATTGGCAATCTTGATCATCCTGACTCTCCTTCAATTTATGTATGATTCGTTGTGGGCTGCGGTTAGAACTGCCGCGACCAATCTTTGGGCCAGCGTTCCACCACGACCTTTTTCTGGGTAAAGAATTCCACTGCGTCCATGCCCTGCCCGTGCAAATCGCCAAAGAAACTGTCTTTCCAACCGCTGAAGGGGAAAAATGCCATCGGCGCAGCCACACCAATATTGATACCGATATTGCCCGCCTGGGCTTCATAGGAAAACCGGCGGGCGGCTGCGCCGCTGGCGGTGAAGATACTGGCCTGGTTGCCGTAAACCCCCGCGTTCACCAGCGCCAGGGCTTCTTCCAACGTGTTCACATGCGTCAGGCTCAACACCGGCCCAAAAATCTCCGTTTTTGAAAGCTCGCTGCCCGGCTGCACATGATCCAGCACGGTGGGGCGGATGAAGGCGCCTTTTTCGTAGCCGGGGATGAGCGTGCCGCGCCCGTCCACCACTGCCTGCGCCCCATCGCGCACGCCCACTCCGATCAGCCCTTCAATGCGCTCGCGGGCAGCCTGGCTGATGACCGGGCCCATCTGCACGCCCTGATCCAGGCCGTAGCCCACCACCTTGCTGCGCGCCGATTCACAGATGCGCTCCAGGAAGGGCTGGCGAGCCTGATCCACCGTCACCACCCAAGACACCGCCAAACAGCGCTGCCCGGCGCAGCCAAAGGCCGAATCCGACACGATGCGCACGGCCATGTCCATATCCGCGTCCGGCAGAATCACCACCGGATTCTTGGCGCCGCCCTGGGCCTGAACGCGTTTGCCGCGCTCCGCCGCGCGCAGGTAGATGTAGCGCGCCACCGCCGAAGAGCCCACAAAGGTGACGGCGCGGATGGCGGGATGATCCAAAATGGCGTCCACGGCGGCCTTGGCCCCGTTGACCATGTTCACCACCCCCGCGGGGAAGCCCACCTGATCAATCAGCCGGAAGATGACCTGCATGGTCAGCGGCACCTTCTCAGAAGGCTTGATCACATAGGTGTTGCCGCAGGCCAGGGCGTAGGGCAGATACCAGAATGGGATCATGCCGGGGAAGTTGAAGGGGCAGATGGTGGCGCACACCCCCACCGGCTGGCGCAGCATACGTTCATCAATGCCGGGGGCGATATCCTCGGCGATTTCACCCTTCATCATCATGGGGATGCCGCAGGCCGTTTCCACGTTTTCAATGGCGCGCACCATTTCGGCTTTGGCCTCGTCAAAGGTCTTGCCGGCCTCGATGACGATGGCGCGGGCGATGTCGTCCTGATGGCTTTTGAGCAGGTCGCGCAGTTTAAAGAGGTATTGAATGCGGTCTTGGGCCGGGGTGCGCCGCCAGGCGGGCAAGGCCGCCGCCGCGGCCTGGGCGGCCGCATCCACCACCTCGGGGCCGCACAGGGGCGTGCGGGCCACTTCCTCGCCCGTGGCGGGGTTAATCACCGAGGCGTATTCCGCCGCGGCGGCTTCGATCCATTGACCGTTGATGTAGTTTTTAATCGTTTCCATAATTCCCTTATTGCACCTCATCCAAGGATACCGGCCGCCCTTCATCCAGAGACAGGGTGGCAGCCACGCCGATGGCCGTGGCCTTGCGGGCGTCATACGCGTCCACGCTGGGCGGGCGGTCTTCGATCAGGCAGGTGACGAAATCGCGGATTTCGTTGGCATAGGCCTCGCCAAAGCGCTCCATGAAATAGGGCACGGTGTCGTGCGTAACCCCCGCGCGGGTCAGCATCAGGGTAGGCGTCTGCTGGAGGGTGCCGATCAGCAGGCTGCCTTCCGAGCCGAGCACCTCGGTGCGGATGTCGTAGCCGTACACGGCGTTGCGGCTCAGGTCAATGGCGCCCAGCGCCCCGTTGGCGAACTTGAGGTTGATCAGCGCATTGTCAATATCGCCCACCTCGTTCAGCTCCGGGTACACCAGGCAGCCGCCCTCGCTGTAGGTGCGCACCACCTCGCTGCCCATCAGCCAGCGCGCCAGATCGAAATCGTGCACGCCCATGTCCATGATCAGCCCCCCGCTGTTTTCGCGGCGGGCAAATTCCAGGCTGGTGCGCTTGGGGTCGCGGCTGGCGGCGTGGAACATCACCGGCGTGCCGATGAGACCCTCTTCGATCTTCTTTTTGGCCATCTGGTAACCGGCGTCAAAGCGGCGCATGAAGCCCAACTGCAGCTTGACCCCGCTGCGCTCCACGGCCTGAATGGCGGCGTCGCATTCGCTCAGGGTTTGGGCCAGGGGCTTTTCGCTGAAGATGTGTTTGCCCGCGGCGGCCGCGGCCGCGATGACCTCCGCATGGGTGGCGGTGGGGGTGACCACGACCACAGCGTCAATATCCTCGCGCTTGAGCAGCTCGCGGTAATCCCCATAGTGGTGCGGCACATGAAAATGCGCCGCCACCTCAGCGCTCGTCTCGGCATTTGCGTCCGCCACAGCCACCAGATCCACTTCGGCCACGGTGTACGCCAGAGTTTGGGCAAACACGCGCCCCATGCGTCCTGCGCCAATCAGCCCCACACGGATGGTATGCATACATTCTCCTTTTGAGCACAAGCCAGAATCAAAGATTAGAGGAAATAACGTTCGTTCTTACGGTTTTCTTCGTAGTCCTTGCGGGACTGCTGCACACTATCCAGGGTGGAGACTTCGGCCACGGCCACATCCCACCACGACTCATAGCCCGGCACGTGCGCGTCGCGGTCGGTCTCCACCACGATGACGGTGGTGGCCGCTGCGCGGCGGGCGTCCTGCAGCGCCTGGCGGAAATCTGCCAGGGTAGAAACCTGCACGGCTGCGGCTCCCATGCCGCGGGCGATGGCGGCGTAATCAATGGGCAGGGGCTGGCCGTCCAACTGTCCGCTTTGCGGGCTGCGCGTGCGGAAGCGCGTGCCAAAGCCTGCGCTGCCCAAAGACTGGCTGAGCGCGCCGATGCTGGCAAAGCCGTGGTTATCGGCCACCACGATGATGAGCTTAATGCCTTCCTGCACGGCTGTGGCGATCTCAGAGGGCATCATCAAGAAGGTGCCGTCCCCCAAATAGGCGTACACCTCACGGCTGGGATCGGCGGTCTTGACCCCCATAGCCGCGGGCACTTCGTAGGCCATGCAGGAGTAGCCGTATTCCATGTGGTAACTGCCGGGGGTGTGCGTACGCCACAGCTTGTGGAAGTCGCCGGGGTGGCTGCCCGCCGCCGACACCAACACATCCCGCGGCCCGGCGGATTGCCAGATGGCGCCGATGACCTCGCTTTGGGCGGGAACCGGTTGGTTGTTCAGGCTGAACAGGCGGTCCACCTCGGCCTCCCAGGCGGCCTTCAGCTCGGCGGTGCGCTGGCGGTAAGCCGCCTCCACCTGATACCCGGCCAGGGCTTCGCCCAGCTCCTGCAGGGCGGTGCGCGCGTCCGCCGTCAGCGCCAGGGCGGAATGTTTGTAGGCGTCAAATTCGGCCACGTTGATATTGATAAAGCGCACTTCCGGGTTCTGGAAGGCGGTTTTGGAGGCGGTGGTGAAATCGGAATAGCGCGTGCCGATGCCGATCACCAGGTCGGCGTCTTTGGCCAGGAGGTTGGCCGCCAGCGTGCCGGTGGCGCCCACCGCGCCCATGTTTTGCGGGTGGTTATAGGGCAGCGAGCCTTTTCCGGCCTGGGTTTCGCCCACGGGAATGCCGGTCTGCTCCACAAAGCGCGCCAGGGCCGCCCCCGCCAGGCTGTAAAGCACCCCGCCCCCGGCGATGATCAGCGGTTTACGGCTGGCGCGCACGGCCGCCGCGGCCTGGGTGAGCAGGTAGGGGTCGGGCAGGCGGCGCGAGATGTACCAGACGCGGCGTTCAAACAGGGCGGCGGGGTAATCATAAGCCTCGGCCTGCACATCCTGCGGCAGCGCCAGGGTCACCGCGCCGGTGTCGGCGGGCGAGGTGAGCACGCGCATGACCTCCGGCAGGGAGGTGATGATCTGCTCCGGGCGGTAGATGCGGTCCCAATAGCGGCTGACCGGCTTGAAGGCGTCGTTGACGCTGATGTCCTGGCTGGACGGCGATTCGATCTGCTGCAGCACGGGGGCCACCTTGCGGCGGGCGAAGATGTCGCCGGGCAGCAGCAGCACCGGCAGGCGGTTAATCGTGGCCAGCGCCGCGCCGGTGATCATGTTGGTGGCGCCCGGGCCGATGGAGGAGGTGCAGGCGTAGGTTTGCAGGCGGTTCTTCATCTTGGTGAACCCGGCGGCAAAATGCACCCCGGACTGCTCATTACGCACCAAAATGTAGGGGAAATCGGGGTTTTCCTGCAGCGCCTGGCCAATGCCGGCCACGTTGCCGTGCCCAAAGATGCCCAGGCAGCCCGCGAAGAAGGGGTTTTCCTGGTCGTCCAGGCGCACGTACTGGCTTTTCAAAAAGCGGATGATCGCCTGCGCGGTGGTAAGTCGAACGGTTGCCATAGGTTTCCTCGTGAGGGGGGTTATTTCACATCCGGGTTGGGCAGCATGAATTCGCGCACCACGGCCATCAGATCGTGCGCCGAGGTGATGAACCCGCGCAGGGTGCGCACGGTGGCGCCGTAGGTGTCAAATTCCTCCACGCTCAGGCCGTCTTCGTCATAGGCGCGGCGGAAATCAGGGATCTTCTCGTACAGCTCCGCCAGGACCTTCGCGTCCACCGGCTGGCTCATGCGCTCGCGCACCTCGATGTCGCTGGCGTTGAACTTCACCTGCCATTCGTAGGGGATGGAGAGCACCAGGTCGCCGCCGATGAATTCGGAGGCGTGCCCCAGATGGCGGTAGGCCGCCACCAGCAGGCGCGTGCGGTAGCCGCGCTGTTGGTAGATCCCATAGGCTTTCTTGACGCAGGCGATGCCGGCCCAATCCAGAAATGCCGGGTCTATCGCGATGCCGTCACGTTTGGCCACCACCTTCATCCAGTCGTCCGTGCGCCCCACCATGATGGTGCACACCGGCGACATGAAATCCACGGCCTTGCCCTCGGCTGTGCGGCGGTTCAGCCCGCGTTCCACCGCCTCGGCCACGGCCAAGGCCTGCGGCACGGTGAAGCTGACCGTGGCGTTGATGGACACGCCCTGATAGGTGGCCTCTTCGATGGCGCGCACCCCGGCCTGGGTGACGGGGGCCTTGACCTGCATATTGGGGGCCAGGCTGTCAAAATGGACAGCCTGCTGGGCCACGGCCTCGGCGTTGCGGTAGGCGGCGGGGTTGGTTTGAATGGAAAGCCGGCCTTTCCTGCCGCCGTGCTGATCGTAGGCCGGCCTTAACAGCGCAGCGGCCTTGACGGCGATCTCTTCGAACAGCTTCCAGGTCAGCGCGCTTTCGTCCCAGGTGGGGTGCTCGGCGATCAGTTCGCGGATGCGGCCATCCCACAGGTGCATTTCTTTCTTGAGCACACCCAGCACGATGGTGGGGTTGGTGGTGGCGCCCACGGCCCCATTTTCCACCGCGTAGGACAGCTCTTCGATCGAACAGGAGTCGTTCCAGTAATCGGTGGGGTATTGAACAGTGATTTGATGCAGTTTGCTCTTAAATCGTTCGGACATGTAAAAACTCCTTCAGGCAGATTCCATATCAAGGGTAACCAGCGGCAGGCGCGGGTCTTGTTCTTTCCAGGTGTCTTTGACCCAGGTGAAATCCGGGTCGTCGCTGGCCGCCAGCGATTGGGCCGAGCCGGCCAGCATGTTGAGGTAATAGCAGGGGTAGCCGGGCGCGGTCACCACCGGGTGATAGCCCTCCGGCGAAAGCACCACATGGCTGTCCTGCGCCAGCATGACCTCGTCCAAACGCCGGTCGGGGGTGTAGATGCGCTGGTAGGCAAAGCCCTCCGGGCGGTCAAATTTGTAAAAATAAATTTCCTCCAGATCGGCCTCCAAAAGGCTGCCGTCCGCGGCCGTGCGGTGTTCATCGTGCTTGTGCGGCGGGTAAGAGCTCCAGTTGCCCGAAGGGGTGTACACCTCCACCACCACCAGGCGGCTGCACGGGAACCCGGGCGGCAGCATCTTGTTGATCTGGCGGGTGGCGTTGCCCCCGCCGCGAATTTCCACGGCCGCATCCTGGGGGCGCACCCAGCGGGCGGGGAATTCCTGGACGGCGCGGCACCAGCCGTAGGCCAGGTCCACATCGGGGCTGAGCGCCTGCACAGTGAAGCGCGTCTGCGGGGGCAGAAAGAGCGTGTGGGGCAGGCCGCCAAAAACGCTCTTGCGGCCGCCCAGCGCCGGCCAACTGCCGCGGTTGGATTGCACCGCGCAGGTTCCGCCCAGCAGCACCAGCGCCAGCTCGTTTTCGCCTGTGTCCCATTCCCAGCTTTGGCCGGCCGTCATCTTGCGGGCGGAAAAAGACAGGTGTTCCCAGCCGGCTGAGGCCGGGGTGATGTGGATGTATTCGGCTTGAGAAAAATCGGGGGGGATGATGAGATTTGACCTGGAAGTGCCCATGAGGTCCTCCGGACCGCGGGAAGCGGTGTGATGGGTGATTTTGCGAAAGAAATGTAACTGCACTTTCAATATTACATCTTTTTGAAAGATAAATCAACTTAATTTTCAAACCAAAAGAAAACCAAAATGGCGGCCAAAGGCCGCCAGAGGTG
>DAIOUB010000015.1:0-11421 GCA_036751735.1 Levilinea sp.
TTTTTTCGCAACCATTTCATGGTTCATCTTCTCCTTAGATCGTTTTTCACTCGTGATACCTTATTCTATCGGATGGTTTTCAAAAGAGAAAGTGACATCGCCCGGCAAGGTTGCACAAAAAGGGTAAACCGTCCACAGGTTGCGCCTCGGCCAGGGTTGTGATACCATGCAGCCATTCTCCAACTGACCCGAGGTCCCCATGCAGCCTCTTGCCGTAAAATCATCTGCTCGCCTGCTCGCTGTGCTCTCCATCCTGCTCCTCCTCACCGCCTGCCAGCCGCAGCCGGCCGCAGCCCCAACCCTCCCCGCCGCCAGCCCATCCGCCGCCCCGGCCCTGCCCTCTGCCCCCTCCGCTGCGCCGGAGCAGCCCGCAGCAGAACCGACGGCAGATTCCGCCCCACCAGAGGACTCTCCAGCGCCAGTCAGCCCAGCTTCGGCGCCCAACGCGCCTGCCAACCCCGGTGAAACCCTGCCCCCCGAAGATTGGAAGAACTGGCCGGTGGTTCCCCAGGTGTCCGACCGTGCCCGCGAAATTTACCAGCAAGGGCTGCAGCGCGGCACCAATCCGCAGGCGTTTTCGGTCGTCGGCGACTGCCAATCCATCCCTGGCGTGTTCATGGGCGTCTTTGGCCATCCGTTGGGGTACAGCCTGAAGCCCGATGAACAGTATTTGCAGGAAACCATTGATCATTTCTCCGGCTCCTTCGACCGCGACGGCATTGCCGTGCGTGGGGGCTTTACCGCCGCCTCCCTCTTGTCCCCCCTGCAGGCCGACCCCAGCGCCTGCAAGCCCGGCGAATCGCCGCTGTCCTGCGAATTCCGCGTACACAACCCCAGCATCGTCATCATATCGCTGGAAACCTGGCGCACCCCCGCCACCATTGACCGCTACGAAGTCTATTTGCGCCAGATCATCGAGGCCAGCATCCAGCAGGGCGTCCTGCCCATTCTCGCCACCAAAGCCGACATGGCCGAGACCGGCAAAGAACACGTCATCAATCCGGCCGTGGCCCGCCTGGCCAGCGAATATCAGCTCCCCATGATGAATTTCTGGCGTGCGGTGCAGGGCATTGAGCACAAAGGCATTGACCCCGCGCGGGACACCTTCCACCTCACCCGCGAAGCCTGGCTGGTAAAAAGTTTTACCGGCCTGCGCGCTCTGGATGCCGTCTGGCGGGCCGTGAACGCTCAGACCCCGTCCGCGGCCTCCGAAGCAGCCCTGAATACCGCACCCACCCCCCAGCCTACCGCCTTGCCGCTGCAATTCACCCCGCCAGACTGCCCGGCGGGTGACAATTGCGTTCTGCTCGACCTGACCGAAAGCCGCGACGGTTCGCTGCATGACCGCGGGGTTTTCCTCTTCAACCTCAGTTCCCAGGCCCTCACCCCCCTGACCGCCGAAGACATCCGCCTGCAGGACGTTTCGGCAGACGGCCAAAGCGCCCTGCTCAGCCGCGGCACAGAGCTGTACCAGATTCGTTGGGCGGACCCCGCACCCACTCTGATCACAGACGCCTTTGTGGATCACGGCAGTCTCTCCGCCTATTACCTCTCCGACGGTCAGGCCATTGTGCTGCTCTCGGATCGCGAGGGCTACCCCGCGCTGTGGAAAACCTCAGCCGCCGCTGCCGACTGGCAGCGCCTGACTGCTGAAAGCGACAGCCCCATCGCGTTGGTGAAGTCCCCGCAGGCGGGTTGGGTCTACTGGCAGGCGGGCGTCTGCTCCTCCCGCATCGTCTGCCAGGCCAGCGGTTACCAGCGCACCAGTATAGACGGGCAAACCCAGCCTGTGGGCGACGTGCAGCAGCTGACAATTTCCAACGACGCCCAATCCCTGGCCTTCATGGACCCGCAGACCGCCGGGGATTACGGCTTCATTGACAAGCTCGTCATCGAGAACGCCGATACCCGCCTGCCCAGCCGCCGCCTGATTGTGTTCCCCCCTGCCAACGGCTACAAGGTCCGCAACCGTCTCAACCAGTTCCTCTGGTCTCCCAGCGATTCCCACATGCTCATTCTGGTGGACGAGTTCAGCAAATATTACGAACAATCCTCCGGTTATCACCTCTTCATCTTTTGGGTCAAACAAGGCTGGTACACGGAATTTCCCCGCCTGACGGGCATGATGCCGGGGGCAGTCTGGTCGCCGGACGGGCAGGAGCTTTTCCTGTGGGTGTCGAAAGCCGAATCTGAAGGCCAATACGCGCTCAGTTTTGAGCGTTTTAACCCCTTCAAGCAAGAGCGTACCGTGCTGGATCAGAATCCAGCACTGACGGGGCTGCCCTACACTTACGTGAACCGCGCTTTCTGGCTTCCCCCCACCCCCTGATCAGTCCGCGGGTTCGCTGCGCACCACGCCCTCATCGCTGCTCATGCGGATGCGGTGCCCCGGCGGGATCACCAGGTAATCCTCCTCCCACGCCCCGCTGAGCAGCCCGCGGATTAAGCGCAGATCCCCTTCCAGGCGCGCGAACTTCCATCCGCGCCGTTCGGCGTCCGCCCGCGCCTGCGCCTCGGCCGCGCGCCCGTCCCCCACGCCCATGTCCACATAGGCCGCACGGTCGTAATGTTTTTGCCACGCGCCCATCACTTCCATCAAATAGTCGGCGTTGTCCTGCCCATACTTCTCCACATAAGCCGCGTACACACCCGGCAAGTCATCCGTCACCCCCGCGCCGATGGACAAAGCTGCCCCGGGTTGATCATTGCGCTGAATGTAATCCAGTGCATACCAGTACGTGCCCGGATCGCGCGAAAATTCTTCGGTATAACGCGCGCGGCTGCCCAGGAACAGCGTGATGCAGTCGTGCGCCCTGGGCAGCACCAGCGGCACATCCCTCGCCGTCAGGCCCTCGGTGGCTTTCCCGCACAGCCCGTAGGCCAGCAGGAGAGCGTCATACCCGTGCCCCTGGCAGGCGTCAATCCGCTCCTGAAGATGCGTGCGCAATTCCGGCGGCCGCACATGCAGCCCCAGCCGGTAAATTTCCACATCCACCACATGCGGCGACACCGCCGCCTGAAAATACACCATGCGCGCCAAAGCTTCGCAGCCCAACACCTTTAATCGCATCTCCGCTCCTTTTTGCCTGCAGTCCCGTTTCGACAACCCACGGCGGATTCAATTATAATCAGGGGGTCAACCCTATCCCTAATTCTACGCGATTTTTCGTGAGCTTGCCCATGTCCATTGAACAGATCGGCTCCTCCTGGCTGCTGCACACCCAAAACACCACCTACGCCTTTGGCCTCAATTCTTTAGGGCTGCTGGTTCACCAATACTGGGGCCCGCGCATCGCTTCGCCGTCCGCCTTGCCCACCATCCCCGAATCTGAGGGTTGGGCTTCTTTCAACCACCCCGAACACCTCCTCCCCGAAGAATACCCCGCCTGGGCGGGCATGAAATTTGTGGAACCCTGCCTCAAAGTGACCGCCGCCGATCAGGTTCGCGATACCGTGCTGGTGTTTCAGGGTAGCCAGGAAGAAGCGGCTGAGCTTCCACACGTGGTTCTCACCCTTCAGGACCCCGTGTATGCCCTGCGCGTGCGCCTGCATTACCGCGTCCATGCTCAGTCGGACATCATCGAACGCTGGGCAGAGCTGATCAATGACTCCGCCGCGCCGCTCCGCCTGGAACGCGCTTTTTCCGCCCAGTGGCACCCACCCGCGGGGCCTGCCTACCGCTTTTCCCATCTGTACGGGCGCTGGAACGACGAATTCCACCTCGTTCGCGAAACCCTCACCCCCGGAGTCAAAGTCATCGAAAGCCGCCGCCTCACCACCAGCCACCACCACAACCCCTGGTTTGCCCTGGACGGCGGGGATGCCAGCGAAACCCAGGGCGAGGTCTGGTTTGGGGCTTTGGGCTGGAGCGGCAACTGGAAACTGTGCGCCGAGGACACCGGCTTTTGCACCACCCGCCTCAGCCTGGGCGTCAACGATTTTGATTTTGCCTGGGATCTTCAGCCGGGAGAGACCTTCACCACCCCGCCCGCTTACGCTGGCTACACGCAAAACGGCTTCGGCGCGGCCAGCCGTTCCCTTCACCATCTCATCCGCAGCCGCCTGATCCCTCACCCCCGCGCCCTGCACCCCGTCCTCTACAATTCCTGGGAGGCCACCCTGTTTGATGTGGACGCCCCTTCCCAGATCCGCCTGGCTCAACTGGCCGCCCAGATGGGCGTTGAGCTCTTCGTCATGGACGACGGCTGGTTCAAAGGCCGCCGCGACGACCGCGCCGGGCTGGGTGATTGGACTCCCGATCCGCTCAAGTTCCCCCACGGCCTGAACCCCCTCATCCAGCAGGTCACCGCCCTGGGGATGCGTTTTGGCCTGTGGGTGGAACCGGAAATGGTCAACCCCGATAGCGACCTCTACCGCGCTCACCCCGATTGGGTGCTCCATTTTCCCACCCGCCAGCGCCGCACCGGCCGCAACCAGCTCATCCTCAACCTCGCCCGCCCCGATGTGCAGGCGCATTTGATCCAGATTCTGGATGATCTGCTTTCGCAGCACGACATTTCGTTTATCAAATGGGACATGAACCGCGCCGTCTCCGAACCCGGCTGGCCGGGTGCCCCGCGCGACCCGCGTGAGATGTGGGTGCGCTACACCCACGGCCTCTATCACATTCTCGAAACCCTGCGCAGCCGTCATCCCCAGGTCACTTTCCAATCCTGTTCGGGCGGCGGCGGCCGCGCCGATTTGGGGGTGCTGCGCTATGCCGACCAAATTTGGGTCAGCGACAACACCGAAGCCGCTGCCCGCCTGCGCATTCAGGAGGGCTTCTCGCAGCTTTTCCCTGCCCAAGTGATGGAAGCCTGGGTCACCGACGCCAACCGCGGTCAGATCCCTCTTTCCTTCCGTTTTCACGTCAGCATGTGCGGCTCTCTGGGCGTCGGCGGCAACCTTACCCAATGGTCGCCCCAGGAACGCGCCGAGGCCGCCCATTGGATTGAGGTCTATAAAGACATCCGCCCCATCATCCAGTTTGGCAGTCAGTTCCGCCTGCGCTCCCCCTCGCAATCAGCCTGCTCCGCCGTCCAATACCTCTCCGAAGACGGAGCCGCCGGGGTGCTGTTCGCCTTCCGCACCCATCTGCCCGATCCAGCCGCCCTGCCGCCTCTGCGCTTGCAGGGGCTGGATCCGCAGGCCCTGTACGCAGTCGAAGGGGTTCCTGAGCCTCACAATGGAGCCTATTGGATGCACACCGGCCTGCCGCTGATGCTCGGCAATTTTGAGAGCGCCCTGCTGCGCATCACCCGTCTGCCGTGATGTGAAAAAGGTCACAGCTCTCAGGCACACTCTGGTCTGAGCGCACCCTGGTTTTTGCCCGCCTGGGTCATACCCCACCGCCAACGCACACGGGACACAAACCCGTAAGCGGATATGACCTTTGCTACATCCCCCGCACCCGCAGGATCTTTATACTGAGGTTATCCTTGCTCCTCTTTGGAGGTTACCCACCATGAAGATCCTTTTGGTTTACCCCGAATTCCCCGACACGTTTTGGAGCTTTAAACACGCTCTGCGTTTCGTTGTCAAGAAATCCTCCTCGCCCCCCTTGGGCCTGCTCACCATCGCATCCATGCTGCCCCCAGACTGGGAAACCCGCCTGGTGGATCTCAACGTGCAGCCGCTCAAAGATCGCGATATCGCCTGGGCGGATATGGTCTTCGTCAGCGCCATGGTCGTGCAGCGTGAATCCACCCATGAGGTCGTTCACCGCTGCAAGCAGCTGCAAAAAACAGTGGTCGCTGGCGGGCCGCTCTTCCTGGGCGAATGGGAGTCCTTCCCAGAAGTGGATCACTTCATCCTCAATGAGGGTGAATTGACCCTGCCCCTGTTCCTGCGTGAATGGGCCAGCGGCAGCCCGCAGCGCGTGTACCGCACGGATGCCTTCGCCGACATCGCCACCAGCCCCATCCCCCGCTGGGATCTGATCAAAATGAGCGCCTACGATTCGCTCAGCATTCAGTATTCCCGCGGCTGCCCCTACAACTGCGACTTCTGCAACGTCACCGCCATGCTCGGCCACCGCCCTCGTACCAAATCCGCCGATCAGATTATCGCCGAACTGGACGCCATGTACAGCCTCGGCTGGCGCCGCAATATCTTCTTTGTGGATGACAATTTCATCTGCAACAAGCGCCAGCTCAAAGAAGAAATCCTCCCCGCCCTCATCGCCTGGCGCAAAGGCAAAGCCGGTGTCAATTTCATCACCGAAGCGTCCATCAACCTGGCCGATGATCCTGAACTCATGCAGATGATGTCCGCGGCAGGCTTTATCTCGGTCTTTGTGGGCATCGAGACCCCCGATGAAGCCAGCCTGATCGAATGTAAAAAGAGCCAGAACACCCGCCGTGATCTGGTGGAGACGGTGCGCCGCATTCAAGAATACGGTCTGCAGGTGATGGGCGGGTTCATCGTCGGTTTCGACAACGATACCACCTCCATATTTGAGCGCCAGATTGATTTCATCCAACGCTCCGGCATCGTCACCGCCATGGTGGGCATGCTGCAAGCCCCCTACGGAACCCAGCTGTACCAGCGTATGCGTGAGGAAGGCCGTCTGGTCTGCGAGCTTTCCGGGGATAACGCCGACGGCTCCACCAATATCGTCCCGCGCATGGGCATCGAGGTTTTAACCGAAGGCTACAAAAAGATCATGCGCGAGTTGTATTCTCCCCACACCTTCTATCTGCGCGTTAAGACCTTTTTGACCCACTACAACCCGCCCAAATCCCCCGTCCACCTCGAATGGCAGGAGATTTACGCCTTCCTGCGCTCCATTTGGAAGCTGGGCATTCTGGGCAAAGAGCGCGGCGAATATTGGCGGCTGTTCTTCTGGGCCCTGTGGAAATACCCGCAAAAATTCTCCCTGGCCATCACCATGACCATTTACGGCTACCACTTCCGTCAGGTCAACGCCCTGCACGGCATCTAGCCCGAAGTTCCAACCCAAACACAAAAGCGCCTGGCGAAATTGACCGCCAGGCGCTTCAGGTTCAGCGAAAAGGTCTCATTCCTTCCAGGAAACCGGCCCATCCAAACAGGCCAGCCACCCCGGCTGCTGACACGAATGGCGGCGCAGGCTGCCGTCTTCCCCCTGGGGTGCAGGCAGTTCACAGCTGCCGCACAGCCCCATCCCGCAGCGCATATGCGCCTCCCACGAAAGCTGGCGGGCCACCCCCAGCCGCTCACTCTGCCGGTCCAGGGCTTCCAACATGCCCAGCGGGCCGCAGGCACACAGGCTGTCCGGCTTGGCCGCGGCGATTGCCGCTTCGGTGGCCTGCGTCACCAGCCCGCGCTCCCCCATTGAGCCGTCCTCCGTCATCACCCGCACAGGCACGCCCAAGGCCTGAAAACGCTCCGCCCACAGCACATCTTCTGCACTGCGCGCCCCCATGCACACTTCCGCGCTCATGCCCGCCGCCAGCGCTTTGCGCGCCAGATAATACAGCGGGGCCACGCCGTAGCCGCCCGCCGCCAACAGCACACGCTGCCCCACCAGGCGGTAGCCCTGCCCCAGCGGGCCGCGGATCCACACCCGTTGGCCTTCCACCACCGCGTGCAGGCTGTGGCTCACCGCGCCCACATCCACCACCATCAGCTGCAGCGGGTCGTCCCCCGCGATGCTGAAGGGCTTTTCGCCCACCCCCGGCAGCCAGGCCATCACATACTGCCCGGGCTGGCAGTCCAGCTTTTCCGCAAAGGTCAGGCTGCGTGTGCGGTAATTATCCATTTTCGAAGACACCAGGGTAAACGGCCGGTGCAAATAAGTGGGTTGCATCATCGTACTCATCGGATCGCCTGCCCTCGCATCTCATCCAAAGACCGGATCCCCTCGGCCTGCATAAACGCGCCCAACTCCTGCGCAATCGTCCCCAGGGCCTCCACCCCGCGGTACCACACCGCCGTGCCCACCCCCACCGCCGTGGCGCCCGCCAGGATCATCTCCGCGGCGTCTTCGCCGGTGTTCACGCCGCCGGTGCCGATGATGGGAACCTTCACGGCCTGGGCGATCTCAGCCACGCACCGCAGCGCGATGGGCTTAATCGCCATTCCCGAAAGCCCCCCCGTACGGTTGTGCAGCACCGGCCGCCGGGCATGCGCGTCAATCACCATCCCCGGCATGGTGTTAATCGCCGTGATGGCGTCTGCGCCCGCCTCCACCACCGCCGCCGCGATCCGCCCGATGTTGTACACATTGGGGGCCAGCTTGACGGCGATGGGCAATTCTTTGCCTACCGCGCGGCGCACCGATTCGGTCACCGCCGCGGCGCTCTCGCACACCGCCGCGAAAGGCGTGCCAAATTCATCCGCCACGTTGGGACAGGAGATGTTCACTTCCAAAAGATGAGGCCGTGCCTGCGCGATCAGCGCCGCCACCTGCCCAAATTCCTCCACCGTGCCGGCAAAGATGCTCGCGATCAGAGGTACGCCGTGAGGTTCTAAAATCCGGCGCCCCTCAGCCAGCAAGTGCACCTCTTCCTCAGCGCCGGGGTTGGTCAGCCCAATGGCGTTAATCACCCCCGCGCCCCAGTCCAGCGCCACCGGGTTGGGGTGCCCGGCCCGCGGCTGTAAACTGCAGCTCTTGGCAGTCACCGCCCCCACACCCACCTGCGCCGCTCGCAGGAACAAACTGGCGCTGGTTCCAATAATGCCCGACGCCAGGACAATGGGATTTTTCATCTCCAGGCCCAGCAAACGACAGGTCAAATCTGCGCTGCCCATCTTCTCTCCCATCCGTTATGGAATCACAACCGGTTTCAGATCCATCCAGCTTTGCCCGCCGTTGGTGGTCTTCACCAGGGTGCTGGCCTGGTCAATTTTAGCGATCACCCACCCCACCTGCGGGTTAACAAATTGAATCGGCCCGCTCCAGATCAAGGTCGAAAGCGGCCACCAGTTCTGACCGCCGTCTTCCGTCCGGTACATCTTCGTGCCGTTGGTAAATTCTCGCTCTGCCCCACCCACAAACCAGCCGTTCAGCTCATCCAGGAAGAAAACCTCCCCGTATGCCGCCGGTAGATTCCGCGGCGACCAGCTGGCACCGCTGTCTTGGGTGGTGTACAGGTACTGCGCCGCCTGATTGGCATCCACATACAGGCACTGCACCACCTGATAGCCCGACTTTCCGTTGATAAACACGGGTTCATGCGGCAGCCCGCACATGGTTTGATCTTTCAGCAAGATCGGGTCATTGGTGGGAACCGGCAGATCCACCCCAGACCAGCTTTTTCCGCCGTCCTGGGTGGCGTAAAAATACACCCCCGGCATCAGCCCAGGGCAGTTGCCTGTCACCCAGCCGTTTTCCCATTGCAGGAACTGAATCCCCGATTTCGAACAAGACATGGGCAAATTGCCGCGCTGCGGATCAATCATCCGCTCCCAGGTAACGCCCCCGTCGCGAGTGGCATAGATTGCCACGTAATCGTGGCTCATACCCGCCCCCAGGTGAACCATTACCCAGCCGGAAAGCTCCTGGGTGAACACCACTTCCCCCGGCATGAAGAATTCAGATTGCAGTCCGTCCATGTTCAGGGGTTGGCTGGCCTCCCAATTTTGCCCGCCGTCTGTCGTGCGCCACACCACCACCTCATCCGTGGCCAGCGGTTCCGGGGCCTGGCTGCCAAATACCGCCCAGGCGCGGTTTGCATCCATAAAAAACGCCGCGGTCGCCAGATCCGTCTGCACGCTCAGCGATTTCACCGGCGCCGGGGTCACATCCCGCCAGGTCGCTCCGCCGTCCGCCGTGCGCAGTACAAATTCCAGGCTGAACCCCGGAATCTGCCCCACCGCCCAGCCGGTGGCCGCGTCCGTCATGTGCAGCTCCAAAAGCGTCACCCCCACCGGCCGCGTGATGGGCGTGGGTACGGCTGGCGCCGTGGGGGTGTCGCCCGCGGGCGGCGCCGCGGGAACATCCACCGCAGGCGCGCTCGTCGGCGGGGGCAGCGTGGCCGGTTCCAGCGGTTGGCTGGTCGCAGGGGCCGGGGTCGGCGTAGAAATCCCACAGCCCAGGGCTGCCCAACAGGCAGCCAAAACGCATAACCATCGCAGGGACTTTTTCATCTCTCCTCGTTTTCTCAGGGGCGAGAACCACTGATTTGCACCGATTATCACATGTTCGCCCCAAATTGCAAAGCCCCCCAGATCTTGGCCGTTCACCCGCAGAAATTTGCCAATCGCGTCAAGTTTTGGCATAATAGAGACATTGTGCGCTTCATCGTTCGTTCCGTTTCATAGGAGGCCGTCAGCATGCGTCATCAGGAATGGGATTTGCTCCGTGGCACCAGCCGGACATTTTACATCTCCATCCGCCAGCTTCCCGGCCGCCTGGGTGAGGCCTTTTGTCTGGCCTATCTGCTTCTGCGCATCTCCGATTACCTCGAAGACAATACCCTCATGACCCCCGAACAAAAAAACGCCGAGCTGCTGCGCTGGCATCAGGTTCTACTCGGCCGCCTGCCTGCCTCGCCCTGGGTGCAGCAGATGGCCGCGCAAAATTTCCTCGACGGCTCTCCCGATTCTCAAGCCCTGGAACAGGCAGAGGCAATCCTCGCCCAGGCTCACCGGCTGCCCGAAGGCATGCAGGCCGCCATCTTCCGCCACGTCCCCGATTCCACCCTGGGGATGGCCCGTTGGGTGCTGCGCGGCCCCGATATCCTCACCGAAGAAGACCTGGACGATTACATGCACGAAGTCGCCGGGCGCGTGGGCTATCTGTCCACCGAGCTGTTCGCCTGTCATGTCCCCCTGCTCAAACGCCACCTCGACCGCCTCATGCCCCTGGCGCGCGAAACCGGTCTGGCGCTGCAAACGGTGAATATCATCCGCGGCCTGCGCAAAGACCTGGAACGCGGCTGGGTGTATGTACCGGAGAGCTTCTGCAAATCCTGCGGCATCCGCCGCGCCGATTTGTTCGAGCCTGCCCACCGTGATCAGGCCGTTCAGGTGGTCGGCCTGATGGCCCAAAAAGCCGAGCGCCACCTCAAATTCGCCCTGTCTTACATCGTGGCCATCCCGCAGTACTTCCATTCCGTCCGGCTGGCCTGCATCTGGCCGTTGGCCTTTGCCATCCGCACCCTGGCGCTCAGCCGCGGTAATTTGCACCAGGTGCTGTCCAGCGAGGTCAAAATGTCGCGTGATGAAGTCCAGCGCATCGTCCGCGACTCATCCCTGTTTGGATGGTCCAACCGCTGGCTCAGCTGGTACTGCCAGCGCCTCAGCCAAACCACTCTGCAATCCCCCACGGCTGGCCAATAGCCGCCCGTCCTGAAAGGCTCCCTCCTTATGCGAAAATTTTTGGTCGCTGTTCTTTTTCTGGCCTTTTGGCTTGTCCTCTCCGGATTCACAAGCGCTCAGCCCGTCTCGGCCCAAAGCGGCCCCACTTTTACCCCCGCGGACTGCGCCGATTTTGAT
>DAIOUB010000015.1:11521-33254 GCA_036751735.1 Levilinea sp.
TCGACCAACGCGGCACCGGCCTTTCTA
Source organism: Levilinea sp. (assembly GCA_036751735.1). GTDB lineage: Bacteria > Chloroflexota > Anaerolineae > Anaerolineales > Anaerolineaceae > Levilinea. The sequence goes on from DAIOUB010000015.1 coordinate 11,549, forward strand.
AACCCTCGCTGGCCTGCCCCGAACTGCTCACCCTCACCAAAGAGACGCTTAATCTGGATCTGACCCTGGAAGAGGGCAACCAGCGCTACAATCAATCTGCCCTGGCCTGCCGTGACCGGCTGCTCTCCGAAGGCATCAACCTGGCGGCCTTCAACAGCTTTGAAAACGCTGCGGATGTAGACGCCCTGCGCACCGCCCTCGGCTACGAGCAAATTGACCTGTACGGCGTCTCCTACGGCACCCTCCTGGCCCTGCACACCCTGCGGGATTACTCGGCTGGGCTGCGCTCCGTGGTTCTCGATGCGGTGGTTCCCCCCCAAATCAATTTCATCACCATGAGTCCCAGTTCCATCAACCGCGCTTTCAACGAGCTGTTCCAATCCTGCGCCGCGGACCCGGAATGTAACGCTGCCTATCCCAACCTGGAAGCCGTGTTCGATGAGACCCGGGCGGCCCTCAACCAGACCCCAGCCAACATCATCCTGCAGGATTTGGAAACCAATGAAACCTACCCCACCCTGTTTGACGGGGATGCCTTTCAATCCAGCCTCTTCCAAATCCTTTACGGCTCGCAGTTTGTCCCCTGGCTGCCCAAAGTGATCTACGACGCCCGCGGCGGCAATTTCGACTTCTTCTCCAGCCTCCTCGGCCAGCTCTATTTTGACCGCACCATGAGCTACGGAATGTACTATTCCGTGGTCTGCGCCGAAGACGCCGATTTCACCCTGCAGGACGTTTCTCTGGAGGGGGTACGTCCTTCCATCGCTGATAACGAGATCGTCAACCAGCAAGCCATGCTCGACCTGTGCGCCCGCTGGGATGTGCCCGCCTTGGGAGCGCGCGCCGATGAGCCTGTGGTCAGCAGCGTGCCCACCCTGGTGCTCTCCGGCCAGTTCGACCCCATCACCCCACCCGCCTTTGGTGCCGCTGCCGCGGAGACCCTCACGAACCATTATGTGGTGGTCTTCCCCACCGGCAGCCACGGGGCCGCCACCACCGGCGACTGCGAGGACGGCATCATCGCAGAATTCCTGAATAACCCCCAGCGCGCGCCCAACACCGCCTGCGCCCAGGAACAAAAGATGGACTTCTTCACCCAGGGTGAATTTATCCCCCTGCCCATCCTGGGCCGCCTGCTGAACTTTGACAGCCGCGCCGTGGTGCAGGTGATCATCCTCACCCTGGGCCTGTTGGGCATGTCCACTGCCCTGCTGGTGTGGCCGCTGCTCTGGCTGGTGCGCAAGCTCCGCCGCCGCCCTCAGGCTCCTGTGCCTGTGTTCGCCACCGTGGGCCGTCTGGTGGGTCTCTTCACCCCCTTGCCGGTGATCCTCTTCCTGGTGCTCGTGCTGGTGGGCGGCTTCCAACTGGCCCTGGAGAACGATTTCATGGTGCTCTTCGGCCTGCCCAACAGCTACCGCCTCGCCATGCTCCTGCCCTGGCTGGCTTTGGTCGCAGGCAGCATCACCGCTGTGGCCACGGTCTACACCTGGGGCCAGTCCATCCGCACCCTGGGCGACCGCATCTACGACACCCTGGTGGTGCTCAGCAGCCTGGGCGCCTTTGTCATCCTGGCTATCTGGCAGACTTTCTTCGCCCTTTTCCGCTGAACGCTCTGATACTGGCAAAACAAAACCGGTCTGGCTGTATTAATTCGGCCAGACCGGTTATTTGTCATTTCAGGGGGGGCCTAACCCGCCCCTTCCGCCTTCATCTGGTGCACCAGATCCACGGTTTCCACCGCGTGGCGCAAATGCGGGATCACAATGCTGCCGCCCACGATCAGCGCAACGTTAAATGCCTCATTCAGCTCCGCATCGCTCCAGCCGGCATCCATGCACTGCAAAATGTGGTAATCAATGCAGTCGTTGCAGCGCAGCACCATCGAGGCCACCAGTCCCAGCAGTTCTTTTTCCTTGGCGCTCAGCGCACCGTCTTTATAGGCGGCCGTGTCCAGGTTGAAAAAGCGTTTAATCCCCAAATGGTCCATCTGCGCGATGCGGTCGTTCATGCGCGTGCGGTACTGCTGAAACTCGCTCAAGCGGTTGCTCATGCTGCCCTCCTCTGTGCCGTCCCTAGCCTTCCAGCATGCGCACGGCCTGTTCCACCTGCTTCAGCACCCGCTCGCGGCCCATGATCATCATGCTCTCAAATAAGGGCGGGCTGACCTTTTGACCGGTCACCGCCACGCGCAGCAGGCCAAACACCTGCCCCGCTTTCAGCCCCAGTTTTTCCACCAGCTCGCGCATGGGCGGCTCCGCCGCTTCGGGGGTCAGCTCCGGCGCCGCCGCCAGCACCGCCAGCGACTGCCGCGCCACATCCAGCGCCTGCTCTCGCGTCATCCCCGCCGGAACCAGTTCTTCCGCCGCGGGCAAAATTTCGGTCTTGAAGAAGAATCCCGCCAGTTCCGGGGCCTCGTCCAGGGTCACCAGCCGCTCCTGCACAATCGGAGCGATTTTCACCAACGTGTCCAGATCCGCCGCGTATCCCGCCTTCTCAAAGAAGGGTTTCATGCGCTGCGCCAGGTCTTCCACCTGCAAGTTGCGCACATGCAGCCCGGCAAAGTGATCGAACTTGGTGAAATTAATCGCCGCCGGAGAGGGGTTAAGATGTTCCAACGAGAATTTTTCCACCAGATCGTTCAGACGGAAAAACTCAGTGTGGTCATCATAGCTCCAGCCCATCAGCGCGATCCAATTCACCACCGCTTCGGGCAGGTATCCCAATTCCTTCAAATCCATGACGTAAATCGAATAGCCGTCTTTGAGCAAATCGGCGCTTTCGCGTTTGCTCATTTTGCCCTTGCCGCTCGGCTTCAGGAACACCGACAAATGGCAGTATTCCGGCTCCACCCACCCAAACGCGCGGTGGATGAGCACATGCAGCGGCAGCGAGGGCAGCCATTCGCTCCCGCGGATCACATGGCTGATGTCCATCAAATGATCATCCACCGTCGCAGCCAGGTGGTACAAGGCAAACCCATCCGTTTTCACCAGAATATAATCATCAATCGTGCGGTTTTCCACGGTGATCTCGCCCCGCAGCACATCCCGCACGGTGGTCGTTCCTTCCATCGGTGACTTAAAGCGGATCACGTGCGGTTCGCCCGCCTCTACCCGCCGTTTGGCCTCTTCCGGGCTTAAATTCCGGCAGGTGCGGTCGTAATGCGGCGGTTCCTTACGCTTCTGCTGCTCCTGACGCATGCGTTCCAGCCGGTCGGGCGTGCAGAAACAGGGGTAGGCGTGCCCGGCTTCTACCAGCTTGGCCGCATATTCCTGATAAATCGCCTTGCGTTCCGACTGCCGGTACGGCCCATACGGCCCGCCGATTCCCGGCCCCTCGTCAAAATTAATCCCCAGCCACTTCATCCCCTCAATCAGCTCTTCTTCAGCCCCTGGAACCAGGCGCTTGCGGTCGGTATCTTCAATACGCAGCACAAAGGTCCCGCCCGTTTTTCGCGCCAGCAGGTAGTTGTACAGCGCGGTGCGCCCTGAACCCAAATGCATACGCCCCGTGGGGGATGGGGCAAACCGCACCCGAACAGGTCTGTTGTTCTCCATAAATTGGCTCCAATCAAAAATTCAAAGATTTATGCCGTGCCGCGACGCTTTCCACCAAACCCAGACCCAAAACCAAAGACAGCAGCGAGCTGCCCCCATAACTGATGAAAGGTAGCGTCAGTCCGGTCACCGGAATGACTTTTAAATTCACCCCAATATTAACCGCAGTTTGGAAGAATAACAAGGTGGCAAATCCATATGCGATCAGCGCCCCAAACATATCGCTGGCCCGGCGCGCCACGCGGATGCAGCGTAAGATCACAAACAGCAGCAGCAGCATCACCAGCGCCGTGCCCACAAAGCCAAATTCAGAGGCCATCGCGCTGAAGATAAAGTCGGTATGCCGCACTTTCAAATAGCGCAGCTGCACCTGCGTGCTGTGCCCATAGCCCTGGCCAAACAGCCCCCCCGACCCAATCGTAATCAAGGCCTGTTCCACGTTGTAGGTGTCGCCGTGCCGCGCGTTGGGGTCTGGGAACAAAAAGTTCACCACCCGCCGGATCTGATACTCTTCAATCACCGGAATTTTTACCCCCAACGAGATCAGCAGCAGGAACAACGCCACACCTACCACGCCGATTCCCACCATGAGTGCCAGGTATTTGGGCGGAACCCCGCTGATCCATGTCATTGAGAGCCACAGCACAAACATCACAATGGTCATCGAAAGGTTCGGCTGCATCACAATCGGGATGACCATCACCACCGTCAGCGCCAAACTCTTGGCCAGCCAGCGCAAATCTTTGGGCTTGTCCGCCGCGTTGGCATAGTAACGCGCCAGCACGATCACCATTACAATTTTGGCCAGCTCCGAAGGCTGAATGTTCACCGGCCCCACATTGATCCAGCGCCGCGAACCAAAGGCTACATCCCCCACCAGATAGATAAAGATCAGCAGCAGGATGACAAAAATGTACATCCACCGCCACAGCGAAAACCAATAGTGATAATCAATCGCCGCCACCACCAGGGTGATGATCAGTCCAGTCACCACGAAGATCACCTGGCTGTTGGCCGCCCCCTGCAATTCCGCGTTTCCTGCCACAGCAGAGCGGATCATCACAATCCCAAAAATGCACAGGATGACCACACTGCCAAACAACACATAATCAAAGTACTGCCAAAACTCTCGCTTAAGCATACCAACCGTTAATCATCCAGCTGTCTCCCAGCCGTCCCGCTCATCGCCTGCGCGGCGTGTTCGGTCGGATGGGAATATCCGCAACCAGGCGCTGCTCGCGCCCATCTTGCGCCACATTGATCCGCACAGCCTGCGGATCAATATCAATATACCGAGAAATGACCGCCAGCAGCTCATTCTTCATACTGTTGAGCGCCTGTTCCGAAAGGTCGGTGCGGTCGTGAATCAACACCAGTTTCAGGCGCTCCTTGGCCTGATTTGCGCTTGCAGGTTTACGACCCGTGAGTTTATCAAGCCAGCTCGTCATGTTCTAGTCCCCTCCGGGCCGCAGCATCCGCGACAGTTTGCTGAAAAGATCTGCTTTCTCGTCCAGGTCTAAGAACGGCACCTGCTCACCACGCAGCCGCCGCGCGATATTGTTGAAGGCCTTTCCCGCCCGCGATTTCGGATCCAGCGCCACCGGCTGACCGCGGTTGGTGCTCACCACCACGTTTTCATCCTCCGGCACCACACCGATCAGCTCAATCGCCAGCAGCTCTAAAACGTCCTCCGCGTCCATCATGTCCCCGCGTTTCACCATGCCGGGGTTCATGCGGTTAATCACCAGGCGCGCCGGGCCTTTCTCCTCGGCTTCCACCAGCCCGATAATTCGGTCGGCATCGCGCACCGCCGAGACCTCAGGGTTGGTCACCACCACCACCACATCCGCGGGGGCGATGGCGTTGCGGAAGCCGCGTTCAATCCCGGCCGGCGAGTCAATCAGAATAAAATCAAACTCACCGCGCAGCTCATCCACCAGCCGCACCATATCGCTGGGCGTCACCGCGGATTTATCACGGGTTTGCGCCGCGGGGATCAAGTACAGCTCCGGCAGGCGCTTATCGCGGATCATGGCTTGCCGCAGCCGGCAGCGCCCTTCCACCACGTCCACCAGGTCATACACAATGCGGTTCTCCAGGCCCAAAACCACATCCAGGTTTCGCAGGCCGATGTCCCCATCAATACACACAACCTTCATTCCGCCGTTGGCCAGGGCCACAGCAAGATTTGCGGTGGTGGTTGTTTTTCCTACCCCGCCTTTACCCGATGAGATCGTAACAACAGTGGCTGCCATGCGTCTCCCTATTTTTGATTCCAGGTTTCTGCAACAATTTGACCATTAACCACCCGGACAATTTCCGGGTTTGATTTCCCTTTGCGCTGCGGCGTCACAGCGATGTGCCCGGCGATCCGCAGTTGGGTGGGGACCAGTTCCAAAGCGCACACCACCGCTTTTTCGTCCCCTTCTGCCCCCGCATGCACCACCCCGCGCAGCTTGCCCCACACCACCACACTGCCCCCCGCCACGATCTCCGCTCCCGGGTTCACATCTCCAATCACGGTCACATGTCCGGCGTAAGCGATTCGAAAACCAGAGCGCAGCGTCCGCGCCACCAAAACCGTTGGCTCGCCCGGCAGGTTGGTATCCACCGGCTTCACCCGCTCTGGGCGCGGGATGGAAAGGCGCGTGGCTAATCCTAACACCTGGGCGGTGTTTTCCGTCTTGGGCGAATTGCTCAGCACCGCCCACAAAATCACCCCGCGGTCCGAAAGCTTATCCCGCAGCCCCCCCAAATCCGCCGCGTTTAAGATGCGGTTGCCCACTTCGAGTGCCACCCGCGCCCCCTGAAAGAACGACGCGCGTTCAGCAATATGGGCCAGCAAGGCCTCCTGCACTTCCCCCCAGTCCCCCTCCCCCAGGGTGATCAGCAGTCCGTCCTTGATCCCTTTGATTTGTACGCTCAGCGTCATTCCCGCATTGGTCATAGTCTGTATTATATCGCACCCCCCCAATTACGATCCACTCTTGGCCGCGTCAATCGCCTTCAATTCAAAATAGGTTTCCATCACCTTGCGCACCACCGGCGCCGCCACCGTTGAACCTTCGGTGCCGTTGTACACAAACGTCAGCACCACAATTTCAGGGTCATCATACGGTGCATAGCCCACATACCAGGCGTGCGCAGGCCACAACCCCGGCTTGCACAGGTCTTTTTCCTGGGCCACATCATCGCAGTATTCCGCCGTACCCGTCTTTCCGCCGGATTGCAGCGTGCTGTCGGCAAAAATCATGTCCGCCGTGCCGCCTTCCAGGGTCACCATGTGCATGCCCTGCATGGCCAGATCAATGATCCACGGCTCCACCGTTTTGCGCTGCTCGGTGGGGAACTGGTTTTCATCATACACCGTGATCATCGGATCCTTGGTGATGTCCCATTTCTGTTCCGGCTCAAACGGTTTTACCACATGCCCTTCCGAATCCAGCACCTCGCGCACCAGGGTGGGGCGCATGTACCGTCCTTCATTCACCAGGATATTAAAAGACATCAGCACCTGAATGGGCGTCGCCAACACATACCCCTGCCCCATCGCCGCGATGTACGTATCACCCGTGGACCAGTTTTCGCCCACGTTGATGCGCTTCCAGTTCGGGTCTGGAATCAAGCCGTCTTCTTCACCCGGCAGTTCAATCCCTGTGCGCGTGCCGTAACCCAGCGCACGCATATATTCACCCATGCGCCAGATGTTTAACCCCTCCGGCACTTCATCCTGATAACCGCCGGAGACCTTATAGAAATACATATCGCACGACCAGGCGATTGAATGCAGCCAGTCCACCTCTCCGTGACCAGCCCGCTCCCAACACACGTACTCCCGCGCCTGCCCCGGGTCGTTGGGCGAATAGCGGTTCTCCAGGGTGATTTTGCCGGGGTCGAAAATGCGGAACTCCGGCGTCACCACCTTTTCGTTCAAAACGCCGATCGAAGTCGGCAGTTTAAATACCGAACCCGGGGGGTGTTCCGCCGAAACCGCGTGGTTAAACAAGGGCCGGTTCGGGTCGCGGCTGAGCTGTTCGTAGTAATAGGCCGGAATCAGGCGCGCCATGCGGTTATTTTCAAAGGTCGGGTAAGAAACCAGCGCCAATATTTCACCGGTTTTGGGATTCGCCGCGATCACCACCCCGTTTTCCGAGATGATCTTGTTGGCTTTGGTGTTCCAATAATCCAGCTCGTTCACCAGCGCCGTCTTGGCGGCCTGCTGCAGCCGCGTGTCAATCGTCAGGCGCACGTTGCGGCCCGGCTCCGGCAGCAGCGGTTCTTCCACATCCCGCAGCTCCTGCCCGGCGCTGTCCACTTCCACCAGCCGCCGCCCGTTCTTGCCCATCAGCAAATCGTCCAGCTTCGCTTCCACCCCCGCGTAGCCCACCTTGTCGCGCCCCGGCACAAAACCCTGGGCTTTATAATCCTCTTCCAGGCTTGCCGGAATAGGGCCCAAAAAGCCGATGATCTCCGAAGTCAGCGCACCGGTCGGGTATTCTCGGATGGGTTCAATCTCCACCTTTACCCCCGTCCAATCGCTGCCCCGCTCCTGAATCTTCATCGCCGTGGTTTGATCCACGTTGCATTTAACCCGCACCGGGTCGTAGGGCGCCAGTGTGTCGGCAATATACACCACCTGGGCGATCCCCAGGTCGTTGTCACACGGCTTAAACGTGCGTACCACCTGCTCGTCGGTGATATCCCCGCGGTTGACTGGCACATCAATCAGCACGGACAGGCGCCGGTAAATTTCCTGAATGGCGCCCTCATCCGCCGGAAGCAGCGCCGGCGTGATGGTCACATTGTACGCCGCCACGTTGCGCGCCAGCACATACCCGTTGCGGTCATAAATGATCCCGCGCTGGGTGGGTGTTAATACCTCTGTCAGGCGGTTTTCATCCGCCTGCGCCAGATATTCAGGGCCGTCAATCACTTGCAGGGTAAACAGCCGCATCAAGAAAAACCCAAACACCGCGGCAATCGCCAGGTAAAAGACCAACATCCGCCAAAACTCAAAATACGAATGTGGTTTTTTTACATCCTCAGCACCGCTCATTCATCCACCTCACTCGCATGCACCGAATGAGCCAAATCGCTCACCAGCGCATATACCGGCAGCGCAAACAATAAGTTGAGCAGCGCGCTGGGCATGATCACATTGGTGACCGATTCAAGCCAGCCCAGCGGCACGCCCGTGGCCTTCAATGCCACCAGCGACAAGAACTGGTAACCCATTGTACCGAAAAATGCGACAATAAACATCGTCAAAATCGGCACTCTCCAAACTCGCCGCTGCAGAATGCGCGCCAAAACCGTTACCAATAAATACCCCGCCAGGGGGGTAAACAACGGCAGCGCTGTCACCGCCGTCACCAATACGCCCGCCACAACCGCCCAGATCCAGCCCGACCGTACCCGTTCCTGCAGCGCCCAGGCCGCCACCACCAGCAAGATGATATCCGCTGCCCCATGCAGCAGTTGAATCCGGCTGATGACCGCGGTTTGCAGCATCAGCAGGAAGGCAAAAACAGGCAGCGCCAGCAGATAGTCCATTCTTAGGGGTTTTGATCCGGCGTCAACGGGCCGATGTCCACAGGCCGGAAGTTGGTGATCACCAAAACCGCCCGCAGATTGCGAAAGTCCACCACCGGCTGCACGGATGCGCTTTGGAACAGGTCGTTTTCCCGCTTGCGAGGGCTCACCACCTGCCCTACCACCACATCCTGCGGGTAAGAGCCGCCCAAACCGGACGTTAAAATCAACTCCCCAGATTTCATCTCCATATCCTGAGGGATCATATCCAGGTTCACATCCCCCGTAATTGAACCTGTCAGCATCACGTCCACATCCTGCGATTGCAGGCGCACATTCACAACCGTTGCCGGGTCGGTGATCAACTGCACGCGTGCCGCCCGCGCCGTCACCGCGTCCACACGCCCCACCAGACCCTGCTCGGTCACCACGGGCATCCCGTGGCGCAGGCCGTCATCCGAACCGTGATCAATGAAGATGTAATGGAGAAATGGGCTGGGGTCGCGGCCAATCACCGCCGCGGCTACATATTGATTTTCGGGCCGCGAGCGGGCAAAATCCAAAAGCGCATACAGTACCTGGGCCTCGCGCAGCTGCTGTTCCAGATCGACCACCCGTGCCTGCAGGTTAAACACCTGGCTTTCCAGCTCCGCATTGCGCACGCGCAGGGTGGCCACATCCCGCGGAACGGTGATGAATTCCACCACAGCCAGATAACGGCTCGAAATCCAACTCTGGATCCCAACCACCGGGGATAAGGCCGAGCTGGTCACCGTGTTCAGGTAACCACTAAAGCCTAGAAAAATAATCCCCACAACCAAAAGCACAACGGCAATCGTCTGCAAATTTCGCGGTAGATATTTTTGCATCGTAAGGTTCAGAACCTGCTTCACATCACCGGGTCGCACCCTGTACCCATGCGGGTGCGCAGTATTTCAGCGTTAACGGTAACCGCCGCGATCCAGCGGAACCAAAAAGTCACGGTACAGCTCCAAATTTTCCAGGATCATGCCCGCACCGCGCGCCACACAGGTCAACGGGTCTTCCGCCACCCAAACGCGCACATTCAGCTCGTCCGACAGCCGCTCAGCCAGGCCTTGCAGCAGCGCCCCGCCCCCCGCCAGGCAAATGCCCGTTTCCAAAAGGTCCGCCACCGTCTCCGGTGGGGCTTCGTCCAGGGCGTCTTTGATCGTATCCACAATCACCTGCACCGAACCAGATATGGCCTCACGGATCTCCACCGAAGAAATTTCCATCGCCTCCGGCAGGCCGTTCACCAAATTCCGTCCGCGCACGGTCATCGTTTTTTCAGTCGGCAGTGGGTAGGCGCTGCCAATCGTCATTTTCACCTGTTCCGCCATGCGTTCGCCGATGAACAGATTGTATTTGTTGCGGATGTAAGTGACGATATCCTGATCCATCTCGTCGCCCGCCACGCGCAGCGAGCGCGAAACCACCACACCCCCCATCGCCAGCAAAGCCACTTCCGTGGTGCCGCCGCCGATATCCACCACCATCGTGCCGCGAATATCCATCACCGGCAGCCCCGCCCCCAAAGCCGCCGCCCGCGGTTCTTCCACCAAATAGGTCTCCCGCGCCGATTTCATCGCCGCGTCTAAGACCGCTTTCTTTTCCACTTCTGTCGCCCCCGAGGGGATACCAATCACCACCCGCGGCTGCGGCAGCGGCACCACAGTCTGCTGGTGCACACGACCGATAAAATAATCCAGCATGGCCTGGGTGATATCAAATTCTGAGATGACCCCATCCCGCAGGGGACGAATCGCAATCACATCCGCCGGGGTGCGCCCCACCATTTCCTTGGCCTGCGCCCCAATCCAGCGCGGCTTTCGGCTGCGTTTCTCAATCGCCACCCAGGACGGCTCATTAATCACAATCCCTTTACCGCGAACATACACCAATGTGTTGGCAGTCCCCAGATCAATGCCAATATCCAGGGAAAATAAGGCTAGCAGCCAACTAAATGGATTAAATGCCAAATTGTTCTCCTACGTGCCCGAAGGCGCTTGAATGCTCGGCGTTGATGGCTAACTCGCGAAAATTATACCATATTCAAATTTGATCCACCCTCCAGCAGCCTTCACATTGTACGTCAACCCCCCAAAAACGAACATAAGCAAGCCCTCCCCACATTTTTGCACGTGGGGAGGGCTTATTAAGGCTCTTGGTTTAGAACAGGCCGGTAACTCGCCCGGTCTCCAGATCCAGATCTACATCGTAGAAAGCCGGACGCGTCGGCAGCCCAGGCATGGTGCTCATCTCACCCAGCAGCGGGTAGATGAAGCCCGCTCCCACCGAGGCGCGCACATCGCGAATCGGGATGCGGAAGCCTTTCGGCACACCCTTCAAGGTCGCGTCGTGGCTCAGGCTCAGGTGAGTCTTGGCCATGCACATGGGCAGCTTGTCAAAGCCCAGGCGGGTGTATTCCTCAATGCGCTGCTCGGCCAGTTCCGAATAATCCACGCCGTCGGCCCCGTAGATTTCGCGGGCGATGGCCTCGATTTTCTGCTTGATCGTCCATTCCAGCGGGTAGAGGAACTTGAACTGCGAAGGCAGCTCAGACGCCTTCACCACCGCCTTGGCCAAATCTACCGCGCCCTCACCGCCAAATTCCCAATGGCGGCTGACGACCGCATCCACCGCTCCGCCTTCTTCAATGGACATCTTGCGGATCAGCTCCAGCTCGGCTTCGGTATCCGTGGCAAAACTGTTCACCGCCACCACCACCGGAATGCCGAATTTGCGCGCCGACTGGATGTGGTGCAGCAGGTTGGGCATGCCCGCGCGCAGCAGTTCCAGGTTCTCCTGGATATAAGCGTTGTCCAGCGGTTTGCCCGCCACCACCTTGGGGCCGCCGCCGTGCATCTTCAGCGCGCGCACCGTCGCCACCAACACCACCACGTTCGGGATCAGGCCCGAATAGCGGCATTTGATGTCGAAGAACTTTTCCATGCCCATGTCGGCCCCAAAGCCGGATTCCGTCACCACAAAATCCGCCAGCTTCAAGCCGATCTTGTCCGCCAGGATGGAGCTGTTGCCGTGGGCAATGTTCGCAAACGGTCCGGCGTGCACGAACACCGGCGTGCCTTCCAGGGTCTGCATCAAATTGGGCTTAATCGCATCCCGCATCAGCACCGTCATCGCACCCGCCACGCCCAGGTCGTCGCAGCTTACCGCGTTGCCAGCTTTGTCCAAACCGATGACGATCTTCCCAAAGCGCTCGCGCATATCCGCCAGGCCCGTGGTCAGCGCCAACACCGCCATGATCTCCGACGCCACGGTGATATCAAAACCCGTCTCGCGCTCGTTTCCAGTCTCGTTTGGCCCGCGCCCCACCGTCACCCCGCGCAGGAAGCGGTCGCTGGTGTCCAGCACACGCCGCCAGGTGATCGTGGCCGGGTCAATATCCAAGCGGCACAGTTTGCGCCGTTCTTCGGGGGTCAAATCGTCGGGATTGGTCTTATTAATCCCCAGACGATGCAAACGGCCCACCAGCCCGCGCCCAAAGGTGCGTTTGCCGCTTTTATTCTTGGGCATCAGCCGCTCAAACATCTGCTCGTCCGTCGCCTGCGATTCGTGCAGCATGCGCACATCAATCGCCGCCGCCACCAGGTTATGCGCCGCGGTGATGGCATGAATGTCGCCGGTCAGATGCAGATTGAAATCTTCCATCGGGATCACCTGGCTGTACCCACCGCCCGCGGCCCCGCCTTTAATCCCAAAGGTCGGCCCCTGGCTGGGTTGGCGGATGGCGGTGATCACCTTATACCCCAGGTGAGCGCCCAAAGCCTGGCTCAACCCCACAGTCGTGGTCGTCTTCCCTTCCCCCAGCGGGGTGGGCGTGATGGCCGTCACGTCAATGTACTTGCCGTCGGGCACATTCGCCAGGCGGTTCAGCACTTCCAATTTCACTTTGGCTTTGTACGGCCCAAAAAATTCGATCTCTTCGGGAAGAAGGCCCAATTCTGCCGCCACATCGCTGATCGGCTTAATGTCCGATTCCTGGGCAATTTCAATGTCCGAGGGCACCGGTGTTCTGCGTTTTAGCTGAATAGGGGTAAACGGGCGCGCTGCGGAAGGTCGTTTATCTGCACTCATCCTGGCTTTCCTTTCTGCTCTTTTGGGATAGGGAGAGGGTTTCAGACAGTAAGTATCGCTTTAGGGAAACCCTGTCTTATGTTCGATTGCGCGGGCGAATTGTCTGACAACACTTCACCCCAACGCCGATATGCTTATTATCGTTCAACTCGAAAAGAAACGCAAGTCCGCTGTTTACTGGAATTTTTACTGATTTTCTCCGATATTGCCCAGTCATCTGGACAATAAGAGGACTATACGCAATATTTGGCCCTTTTGAAGTATAATCAGGCCACTGACTCTCGAAAGGATCGCCCCATGTCCACCTCGACCCCCTGGCGCAGCATCGGTCTGGTTGCCCTCGGCGCCCTGTGTTACAGCACGCTGATCATCTTCACTCGCCTGACCCACGATATGGGCGCCATGAGCATCGCCTTCTTTCGGGCCTTCTTCGCTTTTCTCTTCTTCTGCCTGCTCCTCATCCGTTTTCGCGAACCTTTTGAATTTTCCCGCTACCGCTCCGGGGTGTGGGCGTTGGTGGCCTCCGGGCTGGCGATGGGCCTCACCGCCGCCCTGTACATCTTCGCCGTCCAGCACACCACCGCCGCCAACTCCGCCCTGCTGGTCAATTCTGCCCCCATTTACATCGCTTTCCTGGCCCCCTGGTTCCTGAAAGAATCCCGTCCGCGTTTCACCTGGCTTTCGCTGGCCCTCATTCTGGTGGGCATTCTGCTCATCACCGGCGTGCTCGAAAAAGGTCTCACCCTGGATTCCCTCTCCGGCATTCTGGCCGGGGTGTTTTCCGGCTTTACCTATGCCCTCACCATGCTCTTCAGCCGCTTTCTGCGCGGCAAAGCCTCGGGCTTCACCCAAACCTTTTGGAACACGGGCGTGGCCTCCCTGCTGCTGCTGCCCTTCGCCCTGCAAGGCTCCTGGGACACGGTGCGCTCCAATCTGCCCGTGCTCATCCCCCTGGGGGTCATCTCCCTCGGCATCGCCAGTTTTCTCTATTTCGTCTCCCTGCAAAAGCTCAAAGCCCAGGTGGTCAGTGTGGTTGCCATCCTCGAACCGGTCAGCGGCGTGCTCATCGGCATCCTGCTCTATCAGGAACCCCTGACTCCGGCTTCCATCATCGGCAGTCTGTTGATCCTGCTCAGCATCTACCTCATCTCACGCTGATTCCAGCCCATTTAAAGCGCTTATCCGACCTCTCGGTCGGATAATTTTCCTTCTTTTCGTTTGGTGGGGCGAGTGGGGGTCGAACCCACACAGCCTTACGGCCGGCAGATTTTAAGTCTGCTGCGTCTGCCTATTCCGCCATCGCCCCGTACCCTCTTATTGTATTCTACCTTCGCCGGGCGTCAAGAGCTTTGACCAGACGCTTTTGGCTTTTGGCAAAAAGTGAGCCAAAGCGCACCCACAGCGGCGAGGCTCCGCCCTCCATCTGACCTTCTCGCACCGCTTCGGCGAATTCATCCCGCGTGGTAAACGGCCGCACCCGCAGGGTGGCCCGCCCCACTTCCCACAGCAGGTGTGCGTCCGAACCCACCGTGCCGGCCAACGCATGTGTCTGAGCAAATTCCTGCGCGCTGCGGTTGATTTGCGGCAGCACACAGCGCGCGTTGAACACCTCCACCGCGTCCACCAGCGGCGCAATCGCCTCCAAATCTGCCAGCGCCCACCCGTGCCGCTGCCGGTCAAAGGGGTGAGACACGCTGATGTAGGCCCCCTGCTCCCGCAGCCGTTCTATGGCCGCTTCGGGCTTCAATCCCCGCGGCACTTTCTCCTGCACAAAGAACGCCAGCAGCTCGCCCTTCGTAGTCAGCACTTCTTCCCCCACAATCACCCGTTCGGGGTCCATCTGCTGCGCTTCCAAAGCCACCCAGCTTTCATTGTGGTCGGTGATCGCCAGCCGGTCCACGCCCTTGCGCCGCGCCTCATCCAGCAAATCGCGCGGGTTCACCAGGCTGTCACCCGATGCGTAGGTATGGCAGTGCAGTTCAATCTTGAGCAGAGGGGTCATACGCCGACCTCAAACCAATTAGCTGCGGCGACACCGCCCACATGCCCAGCCCCAGGAGAATCCCAAACCACAGCGTCGCCAGCCGGATCAAGACCGTGGCGGTCGTGGCCTGCGCCGGTTCCAGCCCGCCCAGCAGGGTCAGCATGCCCGCGATGGAGACCTCCGCCGCACCCATACCCCCCGGCAGCGCCGAAACCGCCCCCACCACAGTGGAAAAGGCCAAAATAAACACTGCCAGCGACAGAAGCTGCCAGCTCGGTTCCAACCCCAGGCCGAGAAGAATGAAGTAAAACCCCACCCCTTCGCCCAGCCAGGAGATCGTCCCCAATCCCACGGCCACCGCCGTGGGCGCAGGCTGAAACAGCATGTAGCTGCCTTCATAAAACTCGCGCACCGTGCCAATGAAACGTTTGACCAGCGGCAGGCGTTCCCCCACCCCCAAAGCCCACATGGCCGCCGGCCGCACCTGTGCCAAAATCAGCACCGCCAGCAAGCCGATCAAAATGACCACAAACGCGGGCCAATACTGTGGGTAAGCCACCACCCCCAACACCGACAGGGCCATCACCGCCAGCCCGTCGCTGATGCGTTCGGCCACCACCACTGACACCCCCCGCGCCACCGGCAGCCCGCTGCGCTGATTAATCCACACCCCCTTCAGCACCTCGCCCACCTTGCCAGGGGTGATCGCCAGCGGGAACCCGCCCACAAACATGCGCAGGGATTCCACCCAGGTGATGTGGTGAATACCGATCACGTGCAGGTAGTAATGCCATTTGACAAAGCGCAGCGTGTAATTGAACAGAGTCAGCCCCAGCGCCGCCGGGTACACCCGCCAATCAAAGGTGCGCATCGCCTGCCCCACCTGGCGCAAATCCCCCATCAGCGCCAGTCCCAGCAGCACCAAAAACCCCAGAATCAACCCTGGGGTCATTCGTTTTAATATCGGTTGGGAATTTTTCTTCTCGTTCACCTGCGGCAGCCTCTGGAAAAATTATACCGGATTTTTTGGAATGCGCCCAACCACCTCTTTTTGCCTTCCCCTCCAGAATCGTTTACAATACACATATCCGTCCATCACGCGACGATCTTGAAGGAGTGCAGCATGAGCCTGGATGATTTTAACCCCTCACAACAAACCGTCTTGGTCATTGGTGCTGCCGGTCTGGATATTGTCGGCCGTCCCTCGCAAATGCCGGAGTTCGGTGCATCCGTCCCCGCGGAGGTGCGCCCTTCGTTTGGCGGCGTCGCGCGCAATATCGCTGAAAATCTGGCCCGCTTGGGGCAGCCGGTTTCCCTCATCACCGTGGTGGGCAAAGACACCTTTGGTCAACAACTGCTGGAGTATACCGCCCAGGCCGGCGTGGATACTTCCGCCTGCCTCCGCTCCAGCCGCCTCACCACCGCCGCCTATCTGGCCGTCCTCACCGAGCAATCCCGCCTGCATTTCGCCCTGGACGACATGCGCGTCCTCTCCGAATTAACTTCAGCCTATTTGCGCCAGCAGGAACACCACTTCGCCAGCGCCGGGCTTATCTTTGTGGATGCCAACCTCTCCCCCGCCGCCCTGCGCACCGTCTTCAGCCTGGCGCGCAAACACAAGGTGCCGGTGTGCGCAGACGCCACCTCCTCCGTTCTGGCAGCCAAGCTGAAGCCGTATCTCTCTCAGCTCTTCATGGTCACCGCCAACCCCTACGAAGCCGCCATCCTTTCCGGCGCATCCTCGGCCCCCGAAGATCCTGAAGCCGCCCAAAAAGTGGCCCGCAACCTGATCGGCCTGGGTGCAGAAATCGCGGTACTGCCCATCGCCGCTTTTGGGGTGTGCTATGCCAGCTCCGAAACCAGCGGCCACATCCCCGCCATCCGCACCGCCATCCTTGACCCCACCGGCGCGGGGGATGCCCTCACCGCCTCGGTCATCTTTGGCCTGCTCAACCGCATCAGCCTGGATGAAGCCACCCGCCTGGGTGTCTCGGCTGCCTCCCTGACTCTTCGCCATCCTGGGACGGTCTATCCCGACCTCTCCCTGGAAATCTTATACGACCAACTGGTGATTTAATGACGACAAAAATCCCTTCCGATTACGTATTTTCGCCCGAAGTTGCCGAGGCGCGCCGGTCCAACCAACCCATCGTTGCCCTGGAAACCGCCGTGGTCACCCACGGTCTGCCGTACCCCATGAACCTTGAGCTGGCGCGCGATCTTGAATCCGCCGTGCGCGCTCAGGGGGCCGTCCCCGCCACCATTGGGCTGCTCGGCGGTAAGATCCACGTGGGCCTCACCGCGGATGAACTGGAACAGCTCGGCACCCCCGGCGGCCCCTCGCGCAAAGTCAGCCGCCGCGATTTTGGCCTGGTGCTGGCCCGCAAAGAAAAGGGCGGCACCACCGTGGCCGCCACCCTCATCGCCGCCCACGCCGTGGGGCTGAAAGTCTTCGCCACCGGCGGCATCGGCGGCGTTCACCGCGGGGAGATTTTCGATGTCTCCGCCGATCTGCCCGAACTGGGCCGCTCGCCGTTGGTGGTGGTCTGCGCCGGCGCCAAGTCCATTTTGGACCTGCCCGCCACGTTGGAAGTTCTCGAAACCCAGGGGGTCACCGTCTTGGGCTATCAAACCGATGAGTTCCCCGGCTTCTATTCGCGTGAATCCGGCCTGCCCGTGGGCGCGCGTGTGGATACCCCCGCCGAAGTGGCCGAAATCGCCCGCCGCCATTGGGCTTTGGGCATCGAAGCCGCCTTGCTGGTCACGGCTCCCCCCCCAGCCGAAGTGGCTGTGCCGCGCGAGCAGATCGAAGGCATCATCCAGCAGGCGCAAGCCGAGGCTGTCCAGCAGGGCATCCACGGTGCCAAAGTGACCCCCTTCCTGCTCTCCCGCGTCAGCGAACTGAGCGGCGGTTCCAGTCTGCGCGCCAACCTGGCCCTGCTGCGCAACAATGCCGCCATCGCCGGCCAAATTGCCTGCGCGATGGTCACTGGCCCCAAAACAGAACAGATCTAAACCCCACTCCCATCAACAAAAAACGGGCGGCCTCTTCAAGCAGGCCGCTCGTTTGATTCAAGCTCAGGCTCCCATCCAGCCATTAAGGCGTCGGCGAAGGCCAGCGGGTATCCGTGATGCGCGGCGTCCGTGTCGGCCACAGCGTGGAGGTCGGCGGGCGTGTGCGCGTCACCGTGGGCGTCCAGGTCACCGTAAAGGTCAGTGTGGGCGTCCAGGTCAGGGTGATGGTCAGCGTCGGCGAAGGCCCAAAGGTCGGCGTCGCCGTGCGCGTGGGCGAAGGCATGGGTGTGCCCGTGGCGGTGCGCGTCGCCGTGGGCGTGCGCGTGGCGGTACGGGTGGCTGTGGGCACAGGCGGGTTGCCGGTCACCATAAAGCGGCCCGAATTATTCCACTGCGTCCCCACATAGATCTGCACCTCATATTCCCCCGCCGTCCATTGATCCGACGACGGTTCGCAGTCTGTGTACCCATACCCGCCGGTCGAGCCGTCCCATGGTTTGGTCTCCACACACAGGATCTCGTTGTCGCTCAGCCGCACCCATAAGGCCGTCCACTGCACGCCGTCCACCATCTTATCGTAGGTGAAGGCCCCGTACAGCTTGGTGATCGGGTTGGCAAATTCATTCACCGGTTCCACGGCTTGATTGTTCTCGTCAATTTCACGAGAGAAGCGCGGCGGGCTGAACACCGATTCCGCGTTGGGCGTCACCTCCGCCTCAAACTGAGCGGCAATCTCCGGCGGGATGACCGGCGTGTTGGTCACCGAGGGGGTATCGGTGATCGTGGGGGTCAGGCTGATGGTCGGTGTCAGGGTAATGGTCGGCGTCAGGGTGATGGTCGGCGTCAGCGTCGGCGTTGGGGAGGGCGGAAAAACCAGGTAAGCAGCCGGTTCAGCAAATTGGTTCAAGAACACGGCCACCACCCCCAGCGCCAATCCCACGCCCACCATGCGCCAGCCGCGCATGATCTGCTCGCGCCGCAGTCGAAAATACATCAGCTTTCGCCCGCTGACAATCGTGCGAATCCCTAAGAACAGGCCCAGCAACACCCCCACCAGAGCCAGATAAAATGCCGTTTGCACACCCGTGTGAATATCAACGTTCATAAGCATCAGTCAACTTTCGTTAACCCTGGCAGAATTATAGCATGTTCCCCCCGCCTTTTTCAGCCCGCAGCGTCCAAAAACCCAATTGTCGCCCGAATTTGAAAAGCAAAATTACAACATCCTAACCTTGCTGCCAGAACTCGTTGCAGTTTTTACTACTCTTGAGTAAAATCAATACCGGAACCAATCTGCACATGACTCTCAACCCAGGGACCCTCCTCAACAACCGCTATCGAATTGTCTCCATCCTGGGGCAAGGCGGAATGGGCGCTGTGTATCAGGCCGTAGATGAGAATATCAAAATCTACGTGGCCGTGAAAGAGAACCTCTTCCTCAGCGAAGAATACACCCGCCAATTCCAGCGCGAAGCGAGCATTCTTGCCAGCATGCGCCATCCCACATTGCCCAGGGTCGGTGACTATTTTGCGATCTCGGGTCAGGGTCAATACCTCATCATGGACTACATCGAAGGTGAGGACCTGCGCCAGCGAATTGAGCGCATGAACGTCCTCCCCGCGCGGGATGTCATCCTCATCGGTGCGCAGATTTGCGACGCGCTCTCCTACCTGCATCCCCGCACCCCGCCCATCGTCCACCGCGATATTAAACCCGGCAACGTCAAAATCACCCCCGAAGGCGAAGTCTGTCTGGTAGATTTTGGTCTGGCCAAGATCATGATGGATTCGCAGGCCACCACCACCGGCGCGCGCGCCATGACCCCGGGCTATTCTCCCCCAGAGCAGTATGGAACCGCCCGCACAGATCCGCGTTCGGATATCTATTCCCTCGGCGCCACCCTCTACGCCGCCCTCACCGGGGTCATTCCCGAAGATGGTTTGGCACGCGCCACCAACAAAGCCACCCTCACCCCCATCCGTCAGTTCACCCCCTCGGTGGATCGGCGTCTGGCCGAGGCCATCGAAATTGCCCTGGAAATTGAGCCGGAACACCGCTACCAAAGCGCCGAAGAATTTAAAGTGGCCCTGCTCGAAGCGGGCAGCATCAACCCCGCCACTCAGCGCCGCCTGCTGGTGACACCGCCGCCCGAAGGCAGCACATCCCAGCCGCCCAAGCCCCCCTCACGCCCCGTCAACCCCACCCCGGCCCGCCGCAAACGCAAAGTGCGCATCAAGCCCTTCCCCATCGTTTTGGCCGCCCTGGTGCTCCTGCTCACCGCCTTCTTCATCCTGCGCCCAGATGTGTCGGCTGCCATCGCGGCTCGCTTCATGCCCGCCCCTCTGGCCACCCCCACCAGCGCGGATCCTCAGGTAACTGAAACCCAGCCCCCTCTGGCTGATACGCCCACCCAGGGCCTTTCTCCCGCGGCCGGCGACGACCCCGCACAAACACCCCTCCCGCCCGAAGAAGCCCCCACGGCTTCGGCCACCCTGCCCGCTCCAACGCTGGCGTTCACCCCCACACGCACCCCTTCGCCCACCCCCACTGCCTTTGGCGGCGGCCTGGGTCAAATTGCCTTTGTCTCCGACCGTTCCGGCACCTTCCAGTTGTGGATCATGAACGCCGACGGCTCCCAGCAGCGCCAGCTCACCGACATGCCCAATGGGGCCTGCCAGCCCGCCTGGGCCCCCGACGGCAGCCAGTTGGCCTTTATCTCCCCCTGCGCGGGCAAACGAAACGAAATTTACGAGAACGCCCAGATCTATCTCATGAACGCGGACGGCAAAAATATCCGCCTCATGCCCCGCACCCAGGCCGGCGATTTTGACCCTGCCTGGTCTCCCGAAGGCTCGCGCATCGCCTTCACTTCCCTGCGCAACGGCGTCCCGCACATCTTTGTACTCGATATGAGCGAAGACACCCTCTCCGAGGTCTCCGACACGCGCCACGCCGATTTCCAGCCCGCCTGGCGGCCAGGCGCCCGTCAGTTAGCTTTCGTGCGCAAGATGACCTTCAACCACATTTGGATCATGTCCGACCAGGGCTTCACCCAGTTCCAATACAGCTCCAGCGGGGATGTCAACGATACCGCTCCGGTGTGGTCCTCGGACGGTGAATTCCTGCTCTACACCCGCAGCAAAATTTCCCCCACCATCCCCTGGATCCAGCTCCTGGCCTATGAAAACCGCGAAGCCGGGCCTGAACTGCGCATTCCCCCGTTGAATTCTCCCGATATCGGCCCCGTCTCAGACCCCGATATCTCACCTGATAATTTGTGGATCATTTTTGAAAGCTGGCCAGACGGACGCAACCACGATATCTTCCGTGTGGATATCAACGGCGCTGACCGCATCCGCCTCACCAGCGACCCCGGCTTTGATTTTGGCCCCGTCTGGAGGCCAATGACAGCCCTCACCGCGCCATAAGCCCAACCCCTATTTCCGGAGATCAACCTATGCCTGTCGCTGTTGGGGCGCTGCTCCACGACCGCTATCG
>DAIOUB010000016.1:0-32274 GCA_036751735.1 Levilinea sp.
TAAAAGTATCATACTCCATTCTCATAAAAATGCAAGGGTGTGTGCCCACAAACTTACACGCCCGGCAGCTTTTGCCGCTGCGCAGCTTTTGGCCCAAATCCCCGGCCATTCCTCTTGACACGTTCGCCAATTATGCTATACTGGGGTATAGTATACTGACCGGAGGAAATCAACCGCTATGCCCCTTTATGAATACCGCTGTTCAGATTGCGGCCACAGCTTTGAGAAAATGGTGCGCTTTTCCGACGCCCACCAACGCCCCGAATGTCCCCACTGCCACAGCCCTCAGACCGAAAAGAAGCTCTCCACCATCGCGGCCAGCTTCTCATCTGCGGGCGGCGCTGCCTCCTCTGGCGGGTCTTCCTGCGGCGGCGGCGGGCGCTTCACCTGAGCGGGCTAACCGCGCGGCTGCGTGTCAGCCGCTGGAGATTTTGACATGATGATCCAGGATGATGATGCCAAACAAAAAATCCTCGCCCGTCTGCGCCGCCTGGAAGGGCAGGTGCGCGGCGTGGAAACCATGATCGAACAGGAACGGGACTGCGCCGAAATTTTGCAGCAGCTTTCCGCCATCCGTTCCGCCGCCCTCAGCGCCAGCCAGGCCTTCCTGCAGGACTACGCCTCTGGCTGTATGCAGAACTTCGACCACCAAACCCCCGCCGAGCGCGATGCTGCCCTGAAGAATTTGATTCAACTATTCGGAAAAACCCAAGCCTAGGAGTGTGCCTGATGAGCCAAGCCCGTGTTCGCTGGATCACTGGAAAACAATTTGTTGGAACCGACTCTACCAATCATTCGGTGGTGCTTTCCACCCCCGATGAAGGCATTGGTATGAAACCGTCGGAGCTGATGCTGGTGGCCCTGGCCTCCTGCACAGCGGTGGATGTGGTGGAAATCCTTGCCAAAAAACGCACGCCCCTGGAAAGTTTGGAAATTGAAGTGGACGGCCAGCAAGACAGCGACCCGCCGTGGACCTTTCGCAAAATCCATGTGCATTACAAACTGCGCGGCCAGGGGCTGACGGATAAATCCGTCGCCCAGGCCATTGAGCTTTCCGAAGAGAAATACTGTTCGGTGGCCGCCACCCTGCGCGGGGTGGCCGAAATCACCACCTCCTTTGAACTGCTGTCCTGATCTTGACAAAGTCGGTTTGCGCCGCCCCTGCCCACCGCCGGGGCGGCGTTTTTTCGCCAGGCCATTTTCTAATCTTTTCTTTCATATCGCCCCAAAAAATAATGTTATACTGAGCAGCGAGTCACATGCATAGACAAGGAGCCCGGATTATGAAGACGCTGCTGATCATGCGCCATGCCAAATCCAGTTGGAAAGACGCGAAACTGCCCGATCTTGAGCGCCCGCTGAATAAACGCGGCAAACACGACGCCCCCATGATGGGCGAGCTCATCAAAGATAAAGAACTTCGCCCCCAGGTGGTGTACGCCTCCACCGCCAAGCGCGCCCAGATGACCGCCGAAGAAGTGGCCAGCACCTGCAAATTCAAAGGCGAGGTCACATATCTGGAGAACCTCTACCTGGCCGAGGCCGAAGCCATCCTGGATGTGCTCCATTCCACCCCCGACGAAATTGAACGCGTGATGGTTATCGGCCACAACCCCGGGTTGGAAGGCCTGCTGCAAATGCTCAGCCGCCGGGTCGAATCCCTGCCCACCGCCGCCATCGCCTATCTGGCCCTGCCCATTTCTCATTGGGCCGATCTTAATGACCAGGTGGAGGGTGAATTGGTGGAGCTGTGGAAGCCCCGCGAAATGAAACACAAGTCCAAAAAGTAAAGAGGAGCCACATGAGCGCATTTCAACCTGTGGATGAGCAAAGCTTTGACGCAGAGGTGCTGCAATCCTCCCTGCCGGTGCTGTTGGAATTTGGCGCCCCCTGGTGCGGGCCGTGCAAGCGCATCGAACCCCTGCTGGAGCAGCTCGGCCAAAAATGGGCGGGGCGAGTCCGGCTGGCTCACGTTAATGTGGATGAGTGCGCCGGGCTGGTGGCCTCCTATGGGGTCATGAGCGTCCCCACAGTCATCCTGTTTGCGGGCGGGCAGGAAAAGGTGCGCATCAACGGCTTGCAGCCCATCGAGAATTTGATCGCAAAATTTGAGCCGCATCTTTAGGTCTTCTTCCCCAATAAAAACCAAAACGCGCCGGTCGGCGCGTTTTTTCTTGGGTCTGAGTGGTGCGGCCGCCGGACTAACCAGAGGGCTTCTCAGCCGAATCCAGGCAGGTGCGCAAAAACCGCTGCACATCCGCCGCGCAGTGCTGCGGCTGTTCCAAAGGTAAAAGATGGCCCGCCGCGGGGTACAGCTGCACAGCCGCGTTGGGCAGGGCGCGCAGTCCGCTCACCGCGGCAGGGGTCAGCAGCCGGTCGCGCTTGCCAGCCGCCGCCCAGGTATGCACATAGCAGCGGTTCAAACGGCTGCGGCAGTCAAAGCTGGCGCAGGCGCGCCAATCCGCAATCAACAGCCCCTGACGTACCCCGCGCAGGTCATTCAAGACCCGCTCTCGGACGGCTTCGGGCGTCTCCGCCTGCACCAGCCGCTCCGACAGCCAGTTCAGAGCCGGTTCGGGCATTTTTTGGTTGTCCAGCAAATCCAAAAACAAGGGCGGCACGTCGAAAAAGGCCGCGCTGCACAGCAGCGCCAGCGCTGCCGCCCGGTCGGGGTGTTCCAGGGCCAGCTGCAAGGCCACCGCCCCGCCCAAAGAATGCCCCACCAGCGCCGCGCGGAACATGCCCAGCGCCTTCATCCAATCCAGCACCTGACGAGCAACCTCACCCACCGACTGCCGCGCCGCCCCGCCCGAGCGCCCATGCCCCGGCAGGTCCAGCGCGTACACATCCCAGCCGGCCATGCGGCGAAACTCGCCCGGCCAAAACAAATGCGAACTGCCCGCCCCGTGAATTAAGACCACAGGCGGCCTTCCAGTCTCCGCCCCCTGGTTGACGCGGCTGTACGCGATCCCTGCTGCTTCTGGCATGTAGCTGCTCTTCCTTTGGGTTTAATTCACCGGCAGGCCGCGCTGCAGGCGGTCCGCCGCATCCTCCGATAAGGGTATGATCACCTGCACGCGCGTGCCTTTGCCCAGCGCGGACTGCAATTTTAATAACCCATTGACCATGTCGGTACGTTCGCGCAAATTCACCATGCCCAGGCTGCCGCGGCGGTCGTATTGGTTGTTCACCTCGGCCGTGTCAAAACCCTTGCCGTCGTCGGCGATCTCCAACACGGCAATTTCCGGGTCGCGCGGCAGACGCTTGAAGCGCACCCAAATATGCTGGGCTTCGGCGTGCTTGCGGGCGTTGTTCACCGCCTCTTCGGCCAGGTAAAACACCACCGTCTGCTTGCCCATCTCCAGCTGGCTGATCAAGGCCGGGTCCACATCTACCAACACGTTTTGCTGGTAGGTATCGCGCATCTTTTCGGCCATAGCTTTGAGGGCGGCTTCGAGGCCTTCGTTTTCCAGCACCAAGGGCCGCAGCGTGAAGAGCATGTGGCGCAGTTCCTGGGTGTTGCGCCGGGCCAGGTCCTCCACCCGCGCCATCTCGGTCTCGGCCTGGGCCGTGTCGCGCTCCAGCATTTTGCGCGCCAGGCTGGTGCGCATCACAATCGCCGAGGCCGTTTGGATCGGCCCGTCGTGCAGATCGCGCGCCAGCTTCTTACGGGCTTCTTCCTGCGCCTCTTCCATACGCGCTTTTTCCAGCTCCAAATCCTGGAAAAGACGCGCGTTCTGAATGGCGATCACCGCCTGGTGGCTGATCATCTGCAAGGAATCAGCCTGCTCCTGGGTGAAGATCTCGCTGTCCGGGTGAGCGTAGAGCATCAGGCCGAAGGCGTTCAGCCCCCGCCGCAGCGGCAGCAGCAATGCGCTCTGGCAGGCCCGCACGCTGACCAGCAAGCCCAATTCGGGGTCCTGCCCCGGCTGATCTACCAGGGCCGGTTCGCCGCTTTGGATCACCTCGGCCAAAACCCCGCGCGAGCCCGCAAGCTGCTGGCGCTGGTCCGCGGCCGACATCTTGCGGCTGGCCTCAATACTCAGTCCCGATTCCGAGAAGAGCAGCACCGCCGAAACCAGCCCTTCCGCGGCGGTCTCGCCCACAATCGCCGCGCTCAAGTCCAGGGTGGTATCCAGCACCACCTGGTAATTGATAGAAGCGCTGAGAGTTTCCACCATGCCGTAAAACGCCTGCAGCCGTTCGCGTTCCTGGCGTTGGGCGCGCTTTTCACCTTCGCGCCGCGTGGCCTGCAGCCGTTGGTAATTCTGGCGCACAAAAATCATCAGCAGGCGGCTCAGCACACCCATCAAAACGCTGGTGGCGATAATACCCACCCCCAGCAGGGCAATCCAGGGCCAGTCAAAGCCCGCCAGATACGCCGCAAGCCCCTGAGCCAGGATTAAGGCCCCCGCCGCCCCCAAAGCGCCGCGCCATTCGTAATAAATAGCTGCCGTGGCCAACACCAACACCCCCACCCACAGCAGCCCGCCGGTCAGCCCGCCCCCCACCAGAAAGAGCACCACGCTGCTGACCCAATCCACGGCGATATTGATCAGGCGGTGGTTGGAAAAGCGCCGGTTCGTAATGGCAAACACCGAAACGGTCACGTTCCAGCCCACCAGCAAGGTGATCAGCACCAGATGCAGCGCCTTAAGTCCCGGCCCCAAACTGAAAGCCGTCATCACCCCCACCAACACCAGCCAGCGGGTGGAAATGGCGAACCAGTCTGCGAGAAATGGACTGTCAGAAGAGCGCATAAGTTTATCTTAACTGAAAATGTCAGGACGTGCACGCCTTTACGGCGGTCATCTTGAATGAATTTAGATCAAGGCACAACTTTCCACAAGCGCAGGGTTTGATCCATGCCCAGGGTGGCCAGCAGCGTCCCATCCGGCGAAAACCGCAGCGCCCGCACCCCGTCCGCGTGGCCGTTGAGAGCCGCCAACGGCTGTTGGGCGGCCACGTCGTAAATCATCACCACCTCGCCTACGCTGAGCGCCAACAGGCGCCCGTCCGCCGAAAAGTCCATGCCGCCAGAAGCCGGTTCATCCAGCACCAGCCGCCCCAGCGGTTCCCCGCTGGTGGGGTCCCACAGCTGAAGCAGGGGTGTGAAAAAGCCGTCCTGCGTGCCCGCGGCCGCTGCGGCCAAAACACTGCCGCTGGGCGAAAGCGCCAGGGCCGAGACCGAATCCTCGTGGTTGAGCTGCGCCCCCAATTGCCCCCCCGGCAGCTGCATCACCTGCACCGTGCCGCGCGCGAACCAGATCAGGCGGTCGGAAGGTGCGTCAAACTGTACTCCATAAATGGGCGCAGCCGTCTCAAAACCGCTCAGCGTCTCGCGCAGGCTGCCGTCCGCCGGGTTGAAGACCTCCGCCGTAAAATTGTCGCTGTTGGCCACCACCAGGTTTTGCCCATCGGGCGAAAAGGCCGCCCCCACCACACCCGCGCTATTCAAAGTGCGCACCACCGCCCCTGTGGCCGGGTCGCGCAAATCTACTTTCAACGGGTCGGAGGTGGTCGCCATCCAGCCCGCATCCGGGCTGTAATCCAGCAATTGTATGGGGGCCTGTAATACCACGGTGGTGAGCGTTTCCAGTCCCACCGGCCGCAGTGCCAGCAAATACGCGCTGGAAAAAGCCGCCAGCACCTGGCTGTCCTGAGACCAGCGCAGTTGGTAGGCCTCGCCCCCCAAAGGAACCACAGCCGCCTCGCGCAGGCGCATGACGTTTTCAGGGTCAATCACCTCCCCCGGCTGGCGCAGCCAATCGGGGGTGGGGCTGGGCGAAGGTTCCAGGGTGGGCCCCGCCGGAGCAGCCTCAGAAGCGGTGCGCGCTGAAGGCGCCGGAGGCGGGCTGGCCTCCTCAGTCAGCGGCGAAACCTGACGGCTGCATCCCGCCGCCAGGATCAAAACGCAGATCAACCCCGCTCGCCGTATCCAGCGCATAGGCCGTACCTCCTTCACCGCTCTCACCGCCACACCCACACCGCATCCACCGGCGCCGAGGGCATGGTTTGCCGCCGAAGCGGCGCAAAATCCGGCCCTTCCGCCGCCATCAAAGCCGTGCCGTCAAAGAACAAGAGCGTGTTCCCCGCCGGCCCCCAGCGCGGAAAATCCGCCGCGCCGGCGTACATCATACGCGCCTGCTGGCGGTTTGACCCCAGCCACAGCCCGCGGGGCGGGGCTGCGTCGCGCGGGCTGTACCAGGCCCACAAGCCGCTGGCCGCCCCCACCGAGGGCAGCGTCCCCAGCACATCCGCTGGAATGCCCACCGGCGCGCCGGCCGCACTGTAAGCCCGCGTCCAGCCCTGCGCGCTGGCCGTGAAGAACAGGCGCGCATCCGGCAGCCAGCGCACATCCAGCGCCTCGCGTCCGCTCAACTGCTGCGGCAGGCCCTGACCGCCGGGCAAAAAGTACACCCCGGCCGGCTCCGGCTCATCTGCGCACGGGCAGTAAGCCGCCTGCGCCTGACTGACGCTGAAAACGATGTTGCTGCTCTCCCCATCCACCGCTGCCCCCCCAAAGCAGCCCTTCACCAGCGGGTCCGAATAGGGACGCAGCGTGTCGCCCAGGCGCAGATCAAACCCGCCGCAAATTTCACTGCGCCGGTAGAGCAGGAACTGGTGCAGTCCTGACCATCCCGCCAGGGCCGGGCGGCTGCTGGCCCGCTCCAGCAGGCGCATATTCCGCCCGCTGATGGGTTCCACCGTCCACACCTCAGTCCATTCCACCCCCTGCGCGTCCACATCGCTGCTGAAATACACCAGCGTGCTGCCGTCCGGCGACCAGGCGGGCGCAAATTCATCCCCCGCCAGCTCCGTCAGCCGCCTCAGGCTGTGATCCTGACGGTCGAGCAGGTACAGGTCCACCGAAGGCCCGTCCAAGATCGCCGCGAACACCAGCTTGCGCCCATCCGGCGACCAGGCCAACCCATTGCGCGACACCAAAGCCCGCAGGGAGTCCTCGCTCGCCCCTGCCGAAGGCCGCACCGCCAGCAGCCAGCGTTCCACCCGCCCCTCCGGCAGACGGATCAGGTGCAGCGCGGGCACTTCTTCGCCGCTGCGCAGTTCGCGGTAGGCCAGAAAGGCCAGCATCCCCCCGCGCGGCGCAGCGTTGGCTTGCAGCCCCTCCGGCAGCAGGGGCCGCTCGGCCCACAGGCGCTTCAGCCCGCGCCCCTGGGGGTTCACCGTCCACAGCCCATCCTGACTGTCAAACACCAGCCAGGGCCCCTCCGGCGGCAGAGCGTTGGCCGCCAGGGTGGCCGTCAGCGTGGGGGTGCGCGTGGCCGCGGGGGTAAACGCCAGGCTGGGCGTCAGGCTGGGTTTACGGGTACGCGTGGGGGTGAGGGTGCGCGTGGGGCGCGCAGTTTTCGTGGGGGTTAAGGTGGGGGTAGGCGTTTGGCTGGCAAATGGGTTGGGAATTTTTTCTTGTGATACCAGCCAATAGGTGCCCCCGCTCAACAGCACAGCCAGGGCGCATAATCCCAGGCACACCGCGATCCCCACCGCGCCCAAAATCCACCAACGCGCGGGGATTTCCCTGCGGGTTTCAGGGGGGGTGTGCGCCGGTCCGCCCATGAGGTTCTTACTTCCAGGCGTTAAAAGCGTCAGGATTTTTCAGCGTGAAAGCAGCCGCCGGGTTGACCCCTTGCTCGAAGAAAATGCGGAATGAGCCGTCTTTCTCGCGGATCAGCCGTCCCACCATCGGCACGTCGGCCGGGGGTTCCATCTGCTGAAATTTTCCCTCTGGCCCGCCGCTGAAGGTCAGCGAGATCTTCTCCGTCTTAAACGAGGGAAAGCGCGTGGAAGGTTTCATCTGCCGCTGGCCGTTCTGATCCGGAGCGCTCAGGATGAACCCGTTGGTCAACGGCTGGTATTCCACCGTCATGGTGGCCTGGCCGTAGCGCTCCCCCAGCATCGCACCCACATTCCAGAATTTCAGGGTGTACTTCACCGTCACTTCCACATTGACCCACTCTTCGCTCACGTTCAAGAACACCCCCCCAGGGATCTCGGCGAAAGCGCGCACCTCGGTGGGGTGTGCTGCCTGGGGGATGCTGTTGGGGTCTTTGGTGGGGATGGGCACGCGCGTGGGCGTGGTCGCCACCGGCGTCCAAATATTTGAAGGCGGTGCCTGCGTGGGGCCTTGCGGCATCATATCAATAAGCGTGCTGCACCCGCTCAAAGCCGCCGCACCCACCAGCGCTGCCGCGCACCAAAGTCGTTTGATCCAATGCCGCATGGGGTTTTCCTTTCCTGGTATCCCGTTGTGCTGAATGTATTTTACTGCGCCTTGGCCATCTTGTCGCGCCGTACGCGCTGTTTGCGCCAATTGTACCCTGACCTTGAACGAATTTTTGACCATTTACTGCGCTTATCGCTATAATCAAGACGCGATCTTATCCAAAGAGGGTTTTTTATGGAATCCGAACTGTTCCGCCAGCAAGATGCATTTTTCCAATCCGGCGCCACCCGCCCCCTGGCTTTTCGCCTGCAGCAGCTGCGCAGCCTGCTGAACGCCGTGCAGGCCCACGAACAAGATGTGTTGGACGCGCTGCAGGCCGATCTGCATAAATCCCCCACCGAAGCCTACAGCACCGAAATCGCCCCGGTGACCGCCGAAATTCGCCACACCCTGCGCCATCTGGCCGCCTGGATGCGCCCGCGCCGCCAGCCCACCCCCCTGCTGCATTTTCCGGCCGTCAGCCGCATCATCCCAGAGCCGTACGGCCGCACCCTCATCTTTGCCCCCTGGAACTACCCCTTCCACCTGCTGTTTGCCCCCCTGGTGGGGGCTGTGGCCGCCGGCAACTGCGTCATCGTCAAGCCCTCCGAGCTGGCCCCGCACACCGAGGCCGTCACCCTGCGCATTTTGGCTGAGGCCTTTGACCCCCGCCACGTGGCCGCGGTCAGCGGCGGGCCGGAGATCGCCGGAGAGCTGCTGAAGCAGCACTTTGATAAAATATTCTTCACCGGCAGCCCCGCCGTGGGCAAGATCGTGCTGCGCGCCGCCGCCGAACACCTCACCCCCGTGACCCTCGAACTCGGCGGCAAAAGCCCCTGTCTGGTGGACGCCACCGTGCCGCTGGATGTCACCGCCCGCCGCATCGCCTGGGGCAAGTTCTTCAACGCCGGTCAAACCTGCATTGCCCCCGATTTTTTGCTGGTGGAGCGCCGGATCCAGGAACCGCTCATCAATGCCTTGCGCGCCGCGCTCTCCGAGATGTACGGCAGCCAGCCGCAGGAAAGCCCTGATTACGCCCGCATCATCAACGACCGCCATTTTGAACGTCTGCGCGGGCTGATGGACCCGGCGCGGGTGGTGCACGGCGGCCAAACCTTGCCCGCCGAGCGCTACATCGCCCCCACCCTGCTGGCCCCGGTTTCGCCTGATGACGCCGTCATGCAGGAAGAAATTTTCGGCCCGCTTCTGCCCATCCTCACCTACGACACCGTCGAAGAGGCCCTGGATCTGCTACGCCGTTACCCCAACCCCCTGGCATTTTACTTCTTCACCCAGGACCGTGCGCTGCGCCAGCGCCTGTTAGAAACCGTCCCCTTTGGCGGCGGCAGTCAAAACGACACCCTGGTGCAGGTCTTCAGCCACAGCCTGCCCTTTGGCGGGCGCGGACAAAGCGGCATGGGGGGGCTTACCACGGAAAGTACTCTTTCCTGGCTTTTTCGCACCTCAAAAGCGTCGTCCAGCGCGCCCTGTGGGTGGATTTTGCATTCCGCTATCCCCCCTTCCGCGTCCCCCTGCACTGGCTGCGGCGGCTGCTGCGCATCGGCAGTTGGGAGCTTTAGCCGCCCACCGCCGCCAAAACCTCGCGGATCACCTGCTGCTGGTCCGCGCTGCTCATCTCCGGGTACAGCGGGATGGCCAGCGTTTCGCGGCTGGCCTGCTCGGCCTGCGGAAAATCGCCCTCGGCCCCGCCCAGCTTTCGGCAGGGTTGGGTCAAATGCAGCGGCAGGGGATAATACACGTCGCTGGCGATGCCCGCCGCTTTGAGGTGCGCCTGCACCGCCGCGCGCCGGGGCACGCGCACCACATACAGATGGTACACATGCTCGCAGCCGGGTTCTTCCACCGGAACGCTCACCGGGCTGCCCGCGAACCCCGCCCGGTACACCTCGGCCAGGGCGCGGCGCTGTTCATTCCAGCCGTCCACATATTTCAGTTTCACACGCAGCACCGCCGCCTGAATCTCATCCAGGCGGCTGTTATAGCCCAGCATCTCCGGGTAATATTTGCGTTTCCAGCCGTGCACACGCAGCATGCGCGCCTGCTCGGCGATGCCGTCATCATCCGTCACCACCATGCCCCCGTCCCCATAGCCGCCCAGATTCTTGGTGGGGAAGAAACTCAAGCAGCCCACATCCCCCAGCGAGGCGGTGCGCTGACCGTGATAGCGCGCCCCAAAGGCCTGGGCGTTATCCTCCACCACGCGCAGATGGTGCTTGCGCGCCAGGGCCAGAACAGCCTCCATCGGCGCCGGGTGGCCGTACAGATGCACGGGCACAATCGCCCGCGTGCGCGGCGTCAGGCGGGCTTCCACCTGGGCCGTGTCCAGCGCATAGGTGCGCGGGTCCACATCCACAATCACCGGAACCGCCCCCACCGTCAGCACCGCCCCGGCCGTGGCAAAGAAGGTGTAGGCGGGCACAATCACCTCGTCCCCCGCCCCCACGCCCGCCGCGCGCAGCCCAATAATGAGCGCATCCGTGCCCGATGCCACCCCCACCGCGTGGCGCACGCCCAAATAAGCGGCGATTTCCTGCTCCAGCGCGCTCACGTTTGGCCCCAGGATAAAATGCCCCTCGGCCATCACCGCACACACAGCTGCGTCCATCTCTGCCTGAAGGCTGCGGTACTGCGCTTTGAGATCTAATAATGGGATCATGCCGGTTCCTCCGCCGGGCGCACCGCCCCCTGCGAGCGCATATATTCCGCACCGCACGCCGGGCAAACCCCGCGCGCGCTGGAGCTGTCTGCAAATTCCATCTGCACCCCGCAGGCGCACATCCACCCGCGCACCCGCGCCGGGCTGCCGTACACCAGGGCGTAATCGGGCACGTCCCGCGTGACCACCGCCCCTGCCCCCACAAAGGCGTAGCGTCCCAGGCTGACCCCGCACACGATGGTGGCGTTGGCCCCAATGGTGGCCCCCCGCCCAACATGGGTGCGCCGGTATTCGTCCTTGCGGTTCACGTGGCTGCGCGGGTTGACTACGTTGGTGAAGACCATCGAAGGCCCCAAAAACGCGTCATCCTCCACCTCTACACCGGTGTAGATGGACACGTTGTTCTGCACCTTCACCCCGCGGCCCAGGCGCACACCGGAGGCCACAAACACGTTCTGCCCCAGGTTGCAGCCCTCGCCCAGCTCTGCACCGGCGGAGATGTGGCAGAAATGCCAGATCTTGCAGCCCGCCCCCACCTGGGCGCCGTCGTCCACATAGCTCGATTCGTGCACAAAATATTCTGCCATGCCCGCCTACCCTTTCAAGCGGGGGTGCATCTCGCTGCCGCCGCTTTCCACCGCGGCGCTGCGGATGCGGTGCGTCAGGGTGATGGAAGGGCGCGCGTCCGCAATGCCAAAGCCCTCCCCCGCCAGGGTCTTTTCGTACACGCGCGTGTGCAGATCCGTGAAACCTTCGGAAAATTCAATTTCCTGTCCGTCCACGGTGATGGAACGGAAAGTGGAGCGTTTGCCCGCTTCCAAGGCAAAGGGCAGATCGTTTGAATCCACCGAAAGGAACCAGCGCACGCGCGCCTTTTCCAATTCCATAAAGCCGCCCATGCGGCGCTCGTCCACATGGTGCACGCGGCACTCGCCCGCCGGGCCAAACAGCCACAGCAGCAAATCGAAGAAGTGAATGCCGATGTTGGTGGCGATCCCACCGGATTTTTCACCCACCCCTTTCCACGAGGTGTGATACCACCCTCCGCGGGCGGTGATGTAGGTCAAAACCACGTCGCGCTGCCCCGGCCCCGCCTGGGCGATTTGTTCCTTCAGGCGCATCAGCTCTGGATGCACGCGCAGCTGCAGAACGGTGAAAATGCGCTTGCCCGTTTCGGCTTCGAGCTCTTCCAGGGGGTCCAGGTTCCAGGGGTTAATCACCAGCGGCTTTTCGCACAGCACATTGGCCCCCACGCGCAGCCCCAAACGGCAGTGGGAATCGTGCAGGTAATTGGGCGAACACACCGTGATCCAGTTCACCCGGTTTTCCTCCGGCCCCCGCCGCAGCTTTTCCAGGTGGCGGTCAAAGCGCTCGATCTCGGTAAAAAAGCGGGTGTCAAACGAGTATTGATCCAGAATCCCCACCGAATCGTTGGGATCCACCGCCGCCACCAGTTGATTACCGGTGTCGCGGATGGCGCGTAAATGGCGCGGGGCAATGTAGCCGCCCGCCCCGATCAAAGCAAAATTTTGTCCCATCGCTCTCTCCTTTGCGCTCAGCGCGGCAGTTCCCCCGCCACCGGGCGGTCTTCAATCCGCAGCCAGCGTTCCACCTGCTGTTCCATAAACAAAGCCACATCCGGCGTTTCCAGATTGCTGAACAGCTTGTGCGAACGCCCGTCCTGCGTGATGGCGAATAAGTGATACGATGCGCTGGAGTCGCTGCTCTTCCCCTGCGCAAGCTGCGTGTACAGTTGACGGATCTCCGTCGTGGGCAAAGTGACGGCGCCGCCCCAGGGCAGCGGCCCGTGCCACACGGCCAATTCCTTGCGGGTCAATTCCAAATAGCTGCGGTTGAAGAAGCCCGCCAAAACCGAATAGGTTAGGCCAACCCCCACCGCCAGGTGGGCAATGGGGAAGACGATCATGATCCACGGCGCTTTCATGCTGAAGGCCACCCCATACCAGAAGATCAAAAAGCTGTCCCAGGCGATGCAGAAAAAGGCCAGGGGGATGTATTTGACCGAGAACCAGCGCCGCACCAACCGCACCGCCCCGCTCTCTTTTTCAATGCTGATCTCCGCTGGGCGCGCCGCCGCCGCCCGCGCCAGGCTGCGGATGCCCGTGGGCTGGGGGGCGGCTTCGCGCAAAATATGTTCGTTGCCGCAGTACAGACAGCGGTAGCGCGAAGATTCCTGCGGAATTTCCATTTTTCCCCCGCAGGAAGGGCAGGTCAGGGTGATGAAATCGCTCATAGGTTCCTCTCCCCAAAAATAATCTCTCACCGAATAATGAAGCAGGCTGATTCTACCCTATTCCGCGCCCAGAGGATTCAGAAATGAACCAATAGATAGCAAGCTGTAAAGCCTATCAGACGGGTGTATAAGGCTGTGCTTGACAATCCTTTTTTATTGGATATAATACGTCTGAATAGTCAAACCTGACTATTCACAACTAAACGTAGAGATTGTGCCCGCGTCAGCGGATAAAGGTTGAGGTGATCGGCATGGAAAAAGAACTGCTGCTTTTAGGAATTTTACGCCGCCAGGAGCTGCACGGCTACCGGCTGGCGGAATTCATTGAGCACAACTTAGGCTCCTGCACCGACCTCAAAAAATCCACTGCTTATTACCTGCTGGAAAAGCTGGCCGCGGCGGGATGGGTGGCCTTCACCCAGGATCAGGCCGGAAAACGCCCCGCCCGGCGGGTGTACCGCCTGACCGAAGCGGGCGAAGCCGCCTTCCAACGCCTGCTGCGCCAGCATCTGGCCACCTTCACCCCGCCTTACTTCACCGATGATATCCCCCTGGCTTTTATGGATTTGCTGCCCCCCGCCGAAGCCCTGGCCCTGCTGGAGGAGCGCCGCGCCGCGGCTGCCGAACATCTGTCGCAGCTGCGCGCTGCCCCCGCCCACCCCGGCCCGGCGCAGTGGATGGTGGCGCACCAAATCCGTTTTTTAGAAAATGAACTGCTGTGGCTGCGGGAACTGGGTGAACACCTCCAGTCCCCCTCCGCACACCCAACACCTCATTCAAACTAGGAGCTGCTCCGTATGTACCTCACCTTCTTAACCCTGCACAACATCTCCCGCTGGCTGGTGGTCATTTTTGGTCTGATCGCCATCGTGCGCGCCTTCCGCGGCTGGTTTTCCAAGCGCGATTGGCAGGCCCAGGATGACAAGTTCGGCAAATTCTATGTGATGTTCTTTGACATCCAGATCCTGCTGGGCCTGATCCTGTATTTCGGCCTCAGCGCCATCACCGTGCCGGCCTTCCGCAATTTCGGCGCGGCCATGGGCGTGACCGCCACGCGCTATTTCCTGGTGGAACACCTGGCCATTATGCTGATCGCCCTGGCCGTGGCGCATATCGGCCGCGCCCGCGCCAGCAAAGCCGCCCAGGCCGTGCAGAAGCACAAGACCTCCGCCATTTTCTTCACCGCCTCGTTTGTGCTGCTCCTGGCCGGCATCCCCTGGCCCTTCCTGCAAGGCGTGGGCCGCCCGCTGCTGCGCCTGTTTGGGCTGGATTTCTAGCCTCCCGCCGATTTCCGAACATCAAAAACAGCGTCTGGGAAGATCATTTCCCAGGCGCTGTTTCGTTTCATCTTCACGTGAACGCTCAGGCGGGCTTCTCCGCGCGGGTAGCCATCGTGGTGGGCGTGAACCACACCAGCAAATTGTAGGGGGCCACATCCTCAAAGAACCCGGTTAACACAAACCCGGCCGCCAACTGCCCGCCGATCTGATCCTCCAGGCTGTGCCCAAATTCCATGGGAAGCTGCTCGGCCTGGTAACGCGCCAGAGTCTCGGCGTCCAGATGCTCCAGGTCTGAATAGGGGACGCGGTGGCGCAGCTCAAACACGCCCTCGTTGTCCATTTTGTCAAAATCAAACAGGTAACTGACCGGATTGATAAAGCCGGCCAACAGCCGCCCGCCCGGGCGCAGCACCCGAAAACACTCGCGCCACACCGGCTTCACGTCCGGCACAAATAGATTCGAGATCGGGTGAACGATGAGATCAAAACTGCCGTCCGCAAAGCAGGACAGGTCGCGCATGTCGCCTTCCACCAGCGTCATCTGCAAGCCTTCGCGCTCGGCCACCTGGCGGTCGCGTTCCAACTGGCGGGGCGAATTATCAAACACGGTCACCTGCGCGCCCGCCGCCGCCAGCACCGGCCCCTGCTGCCCACCGCCCGAAGCCAAACACAGCACCCGACAGCCGTGCAGCGGCGGAAACCAATCCATTGGAATGGGTTTGGTGGGCGTCAGCACAATCTCTACCTTGCCCTGGCGCGCCGCGGCGATCACTTCTGGGGGCACGGGCAGAGTCCAGGGGTTGCCGGTTTCCACCTGGTGATCCCAGGCCTGACGGTTATACGCGCGTATGTCCATGATCGTCCTCGCTCCTATCCCCCGTGCTCGCCAAAGAGCACCTGGGCCAAATCGGCGGTGCTGGGCAGGATCAAATCCGCCCCCGCCCGCCGCAGCTCTTTTTCATCTCCAAACCCGCACAGCACCCCCACCGTCTGCGCGCCCGCGGCCTTGCCCGCGCGGATGTCCACGGTGGTGTCGCCGATCATCAGGCATTCCTGCGGCTCCAGCCCCATCTGCCGCGCCGCCCACACCACCGGGTCTGGGAAGGGCTTGGTGTATTGGCAGGTCTGTGAGGTGGCCACGCTGTGAAACAGCCCGCGCAGGTCAAACTGGTGCAGGAAGGCCAGGGTGCTTTCTTCGTCGCGCGCGCTGACCACCGACATGGGCAGCCGCCCGCGCACCGCCGTCAGCATCTCCAGCACCTGCGGCACCATGCGAAAGGTTTTTCTGCGCCGCGCGCGCAATCGCCCCAACCGCTGCATCCCGCGGATCATCCAGGCGTCCAGATTGAGCCGGTCTAACACATGGTAGCCCACGTTCCCCGGCGTCTCCAGGGTCATCACCAGCCAGCGCGCTGCCGGGCGCACCTCGCCCTTGCGGAACAAAAAGCGCATCCACCGCAGGCGCTCTTCGAACTGCTGCACCCACACATCATCGGTATCGCTCAGCGTGCCGTCCACATCAAAGCACAGCCCCCGAATCCGGCTCACATCCAACCCCATCGCTCCTCCTCGTTCACATCCCTCCCGCCGCCATCACCCCCCCGGCGGCCGCGGCCAACACCAAACTGACGCAGGCGCAGGCCGTCACCAACAAAGCCAGCGCTGTCAGCAAGACTCGTTTGCCCATGCTGCCCTCCCCACTCCTCAGTTTTGCGATAAGAAATTGAGCGCGTACTGCGCATCCGCGTAGCCGGGGTATGCCTTCAGCGCCTCTTGAAAGCGCGCCAGCGCCCCGTTGCGGTCGCCGTTGCGGTAGCGCGCCCAACCGTTCCACAACAATGCCTCTTCCGCGTTGGGGGTGATCTTCACCGCGAAATCGCTGATCGCCAGCAAATCTTCTGTGCGCCCGGCGTGGAAATAGGCCAAAAAAGGCCCAAACTGGTAACGCAGCATGCGCTGCGGCAGGCCAATCTCACGCGCGCGGTCGTAGGCCTGGGCAGCTTCTGCGTAGCGATCAAAGTACACCAGGTTGCTGCCCAAATTAAACCAGGCGAAGGCGTTCTTGGGCTGAGACAGGGTTTCGGCCTGGGCGGTGTCCAGCGCGCGCTGGCGGTTCACATCCGCGTTCCAATCCGCCCCCAA
Organism: Levilinea sp.; assembly: GCA_036751735.1. Taxonomy (GTDB): domain Bacteria; phylum Chloroflexota; class Anaerolineae; order Anaerolineales; family Anaerolineaceae; genus Levilinea. Next base: position 16,578 of record DAIOUB010000016.1, read on the forward strand.
CAAGGCGCTCACCTGGGCCTCGGCCTTGCTGGGGTACACCACCAGGAACACGCGGTTAAAGGTCTGCCAGTTGGCGTCCAAATCCGTGTAGCGCAGGCTGCGGTCGGCCCCTTCCAGGCTGTCCTGCACGGTGAAGGCCTGGACAGTATCATCATACGCCGTCAGCAGCAAGTAATGCCCGGCCCAGCGGTCATCCTCAAACCAGAAGGCCTCTTGCAAATACATACCTTCTTCCACCACCACCGGAAAACCGTTGGCCAGCAGCAGCCGCAGCGTATCCAGCGTGCCGCCCACGCGAAACACCACGTTGATGCCGGGGACGCTGCCGCGCACGAAGCCCGCCAGTTCATCCACATTGATGTTGCGGTCAGCGCGCGCCGGTTTGATCTCATCCGCCACGTCGAACTGATCGCCCTCCCAGCCGTAATAGGTCAGGGCCATCGAAAGCGTGGCTGGGCCGCAGTTGTTCCAATCCTGTTTTTCGTAGCGCGGCGAAGTCAGCTTCACCTGCCCCGGCAGCGGGGTGGGTGTGGCGGTGGGCGCCGCGGTCGGTTCCGGCGTGGATGGGGCCGCGGTGCTGCGCGCGGGCGCGGGGGTGGGGCTGGGGGACGGGCTGGGTGAAGGCGCCGCACTGGGCGCGGTCAGCGGTTGGGCATGTTCCTGCGGGGCAGGCAGCGCGCCCGCGGGCGAAAGCGCCATGCGCACCCGCGTGGTGAGCACATCCAGCCGCCAGCTCAGGCGGTCATTCACATAGGGAATCTGGTACACCGCGGCCAGCATTAGCACCGCCGCCAGGGCGCCCAGTAAAAATTTCCACCAACTCCATGTCTTGCGAGGGGTATTCATTCGCCGAATTGTACCAGACCCGCCCCCCGACTTCAACCGCCGCTCAGCCCACCCTCACCAGAGCCAGAAGCTGCCACAAGCCAAAGGCGCACAAAACCGCCCCCGAAACGCGGTTCACCCACACCATCCAGCCGCCCTGAAAGCGCTCGCGGATCAGGCTGACGCCGCCGCTGAGCAGCAGCCACCAGGCCGCCGAGCCGCAGAAGACCGCCCCCACCAACAGGGCCGCCCCGCCGGGGCCTTGCCAATCCCCCGCGCCCAGGCCGGCAAACACCGCCGCGAAAGACAAAATCGTCATGGGGTTGGTGAGGGTCAGCGCCACGGTGGAAAAATACGCCCCGGCCAGGCCGCTGCCCGCTTTCTTCACCGCCGCGGCCTGCGTGGCCGGGCGCGCCAGAAAGGTGCGCACCCCCAGGTACACCAAAAAGCCGCCGCCCACCAACCGCAGCCAGCCCTGCGCCCCCACCAGCAGCTGCGTGACCACCGACAGGCCAAACGCCGCCGCGCAGCCGTACAGCGCGTCTGCCGTGGCCGCCCCCAGGCCGGTGAACAGCCCCACCCAGCGCCCCTCGGCCAGGGTGCGCCGGATGCACAGCACGCCGATCGGCCCCACCGGTGCGGCAATAGAAAAGCCGATCATCAGCCCTTTGAGAATAATATTTAGATCCATCACCAACCTATCCGGAGAAATCTGCAAAACCCGCCCCCACCAGGGGAGCAAGCTAAACGATCAGCATGGCATCGCCGAAGGAGAAAAAGCGGTATTCCAGCCGCACGGCCTCGGCGTAGGCCGCCAACATGCGCTCGCGCCCAGCGAAGGCGCTCACCAGCATCAGCAGGGTGGAGCGCGGCAGGTGGAAATTGGTGATCATGGCGTCCACCGCCCGGAATTTGTAACCCGGCAGGATAAACAAATCGGTCGGCCCGCTGTAAGCCGCCACGCTCTGCCCCGGCCCGGCTGCGCGCGCCGCGCTTTCTAAGGTGCGCACACTGGTGGTGCCCACGGCAATCACCCGTCCGCCCGCTTGCCGCGCCGCCTCAATTTGTGCAGCGGTTTCAGGGGTCAGCTGGCACCATTCGGTGTGGATCACGTGCTCCTGGGGGTCGTCTTCGGTCACCGGCGCAAAGGTGTCCAGGCCCACATGCAGAGTCACCGTGGCGAACCCCACCCCTTTGGCGCGCAGCGCGTCCATCAATTCCGGTGTAAAGTGCAGCCCGGCGGTGGGGGCGGCCGCCGATCCGGGTTGGGCGGCGTACACCGTCTGGTAGCGTTCCGGGTTGCTCAGCGGGGTGTGAATGTAGGGCGGCAGGGGCATCTGGCCGTGGCGTTCCAGGTAAGCCTGCACCGGCCCTTCAAAACGCAGCCGCCGCCGCGAGCCGTCTAACACAGCCTCCACCTTCACGCTGGCGCCGTCCTCCAACTGCAAGCTCAGCCCGGCCGTCACGCGCTTGCCGCCCACCAGGGCTTCCCAAACCTGGTCTTCTTCCTGGCGCAGCAGCAAAATTTCCACCTTGCCGCCGGTGGGCTTGCGCGCAAAAATGCGCGCGGGCAGCACACGGGTGTGGTTGACCACCAGCAGGTCGCCGGGGCGCAGATAATCGCCCACTTCCCAAAAATGGCGGTGTTCTAGTTGGTCGGAGGCGCGGTTCACCACCAGCAGGCGCGAGGCATGGCGCGGCTCAACCGGTGTTTGGGCAATCCGCTCCGGGGGCAGGAAATAATCAAAATCGTCTGTACGCATGGGGCTACCGGTGCTGCGCCTTAAAATAGAGACGCCTGCTGCCGTGGGTCCTCCGGGAAGGGCAAATGTAAATGCTCATACGCCTGGCGTGTGGCCGTGCGTCCCTGAGGCGTGCGGTCTAAGAAGCCCAACTGCAGCAAGTACGGCTCCACCACATCCATAATGGTATCCGGCTCTTCGCCAATCGAGGCGCCGATGGTGTTCAGCCCCACCGGCCCCCCGTTGTATTTTTCGATAATGGTGCGCAGCACGCGCCGGTCCACGTCATCCAGGCCCAGCGGGTCCACATTCAGCAAATCCAGGGCCTCATCCGCCACCGCCTGGGTGATGTGTCCCTCCGCCCGCACCTGGGCAAAATCGCGCACGCGCCGCAGCAGGCGCAGGGCCACGCGCGGGGTTCCGCGCGCCCGGCGGGCGATCTCGCGCACGCCCCCATCTTCCGCGCCCACCCCCAGCCGTTCCGCCGCCCGCCGCACAATTTCCATCATGGCCGGCAGTCCGTAGTATTCCAGGCGGTACACCGCCCCAAAGCGCGCCCGCAGCGGGGCGCTGACCAGCGCCAGGCGCGTGGTGGCCCCAATCACGGTGAAGCGCGGCAGTTTCAGGCGGATAGAACGCGCCGAAGGTCCCTTGCCGATGATGATATCCAGGGCGTAATCTTCCATCGCCGGGTAGAGCACCTCTTCCACCACCCGCCCCAGGCGGTGAATTTCATCAATGAAGAGCACATCCCCCGCGTGCAGATTGGTTAAAATGGCCGCCAGGTCGCCCGGGCGCTCCACCGCCGGCCCCGCGGTGATCTTGATGCTCACGTTCATCTCGTTGGCCAGCACATGCGCCAGGGTGGTCTTGCCCAGCCCCGGCGGGCCGTAAAACAGGACGTGATCCAAGGCCTCGCCGCGTTTGCGGGCCGCGTCAATCAAAATGGACAGGTTCTCTTTCACCTGCTCCTGCCCAATCAATTCCTGCAGCCGCCGCGGACGCAGGGCCGTATCCACACGGTCGTCCGGGCGCGGTTCGGGGGTGATCAGGCGGTCAGCGGAATCGCTCATACGTTCGATTATACCCCAAGCCGCTTTTGAGCAAGCCGCCCCGCCGCGGGTGAATTTTCTGGCAAATTCCCGACCCCGTTCAACTCGTAGAATCGCGCACTTCACGTTATACTACCAGAAAGCATTGACTCATCCCCCTCCTGGAGGTTTCCATGTCAAACGTCCATGTTTCCCCTCACCCGCTGGTCGCGCACAAGCTCAGCCTGCTGCGCCAGGCCTCCACCGAACCCAAAAAATTCCGTCAGCTGATCAAAGAGCTGGCTGCCCTGCTGGTGTACGAGGCCACCCTGGATCTGGCCACCGAGCCGGTGGAGATTGAAACCCCCATCATGCGCACCACCGCCTACCGCCTCCAGCAGAAAATCGGTCTGGTGCCCATCCTGCGCGCGGGCCTGGGCATGGTGGAAGGCATTTGGGAGCTGATGCCCTCCGCTGAGGTCTGGCATATCGGCCTGTACCGCGACGAACGCACCCTCAAGCCGGTGGAGTATTACAACAAGCTGCCCACCGAACCGACCGTGTCGGTGTGCCTGATCCTCGACCCCATGCTGGCCACCGGCGGCTCGGCCGTGGCCACGGTGGACATCCTCAAGCGTTGGGGAGCCAAGAAGATCAAGTTCGTCGGCCTCATCGCCGCCCCCGAAGGCATTCAGGCCATGCAGTCGGCCCACCCAGATGTGCCCATTTACGTGGCCCACATTGACGAGCGTCTCAACGAACACGGCTACATTGTCCCCGGCCTGGGGGATGCCGGCGACCGCCAGTTCGGAACGGCCTGACCCCGCCGCAAGACTGCTTTTAAATACTTCAGGCATCCAAAACGCTGGATGCCTGATTTTTCTTAAATCCCTCAGCGCGGACTCAGGCCTGACCCGCCCGCGCCAGCGTCACCGTGCGCCGCGCCAGGTCGGACAGGCGCACATGCTGGTAGCCGCTGATGCCGGTATCCAGGCGGTCGTTCAGCGGGCCGACCCACTCGCCCGGCATCTGCCGTGCCCCCAGCAGCATGCCCACCACCGAACCCACTGTGGCCCCGTTGCAGTCCGTGTCAATGCCGGCCGTCACCGCCCAGCTGATGGAGGTCCCAAAATCACCCTCTCCCCACAGCAGCCCCAGCGCCACAATCTGCGCGTTGCTCAGGGTGTGGCACCAGTGGTGCGGGTTAGCGTCATCCCAGCGCTGGTGAATGCGCGCCACGGCCTCCTCGGCGCTCACCCCGTCGTCATACCAGGCCGTCACCTCGCGCACGTCCGCGCTCAGGCGGCTGCGGGCAGGGATCTGCTCCAAACCCGCCTCCAGGGCCTCGCGGGCGCTGCCCACCACCGCCGCCGCGCTGCACATGGCCGCCGCCCACATCTCACCGTACAGGCCGTTTTTCACATGGCTGATGCAGCCGTCGCGCCAGGCCAAAGCGGCCGCCCGCGCCGGGTCTCCGGGGCACACATAGCCCCAAAAATCCCCGCGGATCTGCGCCCCGATCCATTCGCGGTAGGGATTGCAGTAGCGCGCGCTTTCCGGCGGGGTCTTCATCAGCAAAAAGTTGCGGTAAGCCACCCGCTCCGCGGTGAAGGTATGGTAGGCGGGCAGGTTGTCCAGCCAAAACGTGGCCACATCCTCCGGCCGGAAATCCCAGCCGTAGCGTTCCATCACCGCCAGGGACATGACCGTGTAATTGGTGTCGTCGTCCTCCACCATGTGGTCAATTTCATCAATGTAGCCGCGAGCGGTCTCAAAGGTATATTTGGCCTTTAGCTCATCCGGCAGGCTGGAATCCAGGTAGCGCCGCAGGGGGTACTGCCCGATCCGGCGCAGATACGGCCACACATCCCGCACCAGCAGCCCCTCGGTCGGCTTGCCCAGCAGGCAGCCGCTGCACCGTCCCAGCCAGGCGCCATACACGCGGTCGAAGAATTCTTCTTCGCCCAAGGCAGCCGCCTGCCATTTGCGGCTGGGCCGCGGGCGCGCCTTTTGAATGGCCTCCAAAGCCGAAGGCTCGCGGAAGGGGTAATCCTTGCGTGTGCGCAGGGCCGCGCTGCGTTCCATGAAGCGCCGCACGCGCTCCGGCGCGGGGGTCTCCGCTGCCAAAAGGGCCTCCAGCTCTGCCCGCATGGACGCGGACAGCGCTGCCCCTTCATCATCCAACTGCTGCTGCTCCACCCCCAGTTCCGCCTTGCCAAACGCCAGCCAACGGTCTTCCATGCGTGCCTCCTGTTCAATCCATCCGAAACGTCTCAGGTCTCAACCGCCAATCTGCATCATCGTGCGCCCTTTGGGCGTATGTGCTTGATCCAGCTCGTGGCTCTCCGGCTTCATGCCCACCGCCCGCTGCAGCAGCGGCAAAATATCACCGCCCGCGCGCAGCGTGTCCAGCAGCGGAATTTCCACATCGCTCAGCAGGCACGGGCGCAAATTGCCGTCCGCCGTCAGCCGCAAACGGTTGCAGAATTGGCAGAAATGTTCGCCCACGGGTGAGATGAAGCCCACCCGTCCTTTTCCGCCGCGCAGCCGAAATTCACGCGCCGGGCCGCTGCCCACCGTTTTTTCCACGGCTTCCAGACCCAGCGGCTCCAATATCTTCAGCATTTCCTGAATGGAAAGGTAGGCCGCCTGCGGGGGCGGGAAACCCTCGCCCCACAGCGCCTGGTTTTTCACCGGCATCAATTCGATGAAGCGCACATGCCAATCGCGCTCCAGGCTCAAACTAGCCAGGGCTGCCAGCTCATCGTCATTCACCCCGCGCATGGCCACGCTGTTGATCTTCACCGGCCGCAGCCCAGCCGCCTCTGCCGCCAAAATCCCCCGCCAGGAGCGTTCAAAGGAGCCGCCGCGGGTGATATGGGCAAATTTCTGCGCGTCCAGCGTGTCCAGGCTGACGTTGACGCGCTTCAAGCCTGCCTGCGCCAGCGGTCCGGCCAAATTTTCCAGCAGCAGAGCGTTGGTCGTCAGGCTCACATCCTCCACCCCCGGCGTGCTGGCAATCAGCCGCACCAATTCGGTGATGTCTTTGCGCACCAGCGGTTCGCCCCCCGTCAGGCGCACCTCGCGCACGCCGTGCTCAGCCGCCACCCGCACCACCTCGGCGATCTCTTCGTAGCGCATAATGGTGGGGTGCGGCTGCCATTCCACCCCTTCGGGCGGCATGCAGTACACACAGCGCAGATTGCAGCGGTCGGTGACCGAAATACGCAGATAGGTGATGGCGCGACCAAATGAATCAACCAGCATCGGGGGGTGTCCTTTCTCTGAGCGGCAGCAAAGCACGGCGCAATCGAGCCTGCCTGGTTAAATTGTACCATGCCGCTCCCATTTCCATTTTCTGCGCTGCACTTGCCCGCGCCACTTATGGTATCATCAATTCAACGTCATCCAAAACGAGGCCGCGGCATGTACCCTTCCCTCTCTCACGAAGAAGTCCTGCGCTATTCTCGCCACCTGATCCTGCCGGATGTGGGCATGGAAGGTCAGCGCAAGCTGAAAGCCTCCTCGGTGCTGGTGGTCGGCACGGGCGGGCTGGGTTCGCCCATCGCCCTTTATCTGGCCGCCGCCGGGGTGGGCCGCCTGGGATTGGTGGATTACGACTCGGTCGATTCTTCCAACCTCCAGCGGCAAATCATCCACAGTTCCGACCGGCTGGGCCAGCCCAAGGTGGAATCAGCCCGCCGCCGCCTGCTGGAACTGAACCCCTACATCCAGGTGGACGCCTACAACACCCTCTTCTCCGCCAGCAACGCGCTGGAAATCGCCGCGGAGTACGACCTGCTGGTGGACGGCACAGATAATTTCCCCACCCGCTACCTGCTCAACGATCTGAGCGTGCTCAGCGGCAAGCCCTACGTGTACGGCTCCATTTACCGCTTCGAAGGTCAGGTGTCCGTCTTTGATGCCCGCAGCGGCCCGTGTTACCGCTGCCTCTTCCCCGACCCGCCCCCGCCGGGGGCTGTGCCCTCCTGCGGTGAAGGCGGTGTGCTCGGCATCCTGCCTGGCACCATCGGAACCCTGCAAGCCACCGAAGCTCTCAAGCTGCTGCTGGGCATCGGCGAAACCCTCACCGGCAAGCTGCTGCTCTACGACGCCCTCGACCTGTCCTTCCAAACCATTCAGCTGCGCAAAAACCCGCGCTGCCGCATCTGCGGCACGGAACCCAGCGTCACCAGCCTCATTGATTACGAAGCCTTCTGCGGCGCGCCTGCCAACGACCACGCCGTTCCCGCCCCGCCCGCCGAGTGGGATGTAGAGCCTGTGGAGCTGAGCCAGCGCCTGGGCTCCGCAAACCCGCCCCTGCTGCTGGATGTGCGCGAGGCGGTGGAGCTGCATATTTCGGCCCTGCCCGGCGCGCGCAATATCCCCCTCTACCAGTTGGCCGCCCGTCTGGATGAACTGGACCCCCAGCAGGAGATCGTGGCCTTTTGCCGCACCGGGGTGCGCTCCACACGCGCCCTGCACCTGCTGCGCGCCGCCGGCTTCACCCGCGTCCACAACCTGCGCGGCGGCATTAACGCCTACGCCCAGCAGGTTGACCCTGCCCTGTTCCAATATTAGGCCCGGCTCCCATGAAACCCCTCCGCTTATCCCTTCCCGTACTGTTCCTGGCCCTGGCGCTGCTGGCCTGCTCCCTGCCCGGCCAGTCTTCCCCCACGCCCACCGCCGCCCCCGCGCTGCCCACCGACCCGCCGCCGCTCCCACCCACCCCCGCCCCCACGTCCACCCCCAGCGCGCCCTCCTCCCTCGATTTCTCCGACCAATCCGAAACGGTCACCGAGAGCAACCCGCCCTACGAGCTGCGTCTGCATTACCCTCGTTTTGAGGGTGAGTCCGCCGCGGCTGCCGACCTGAACCGCCGCGTGCAGGAACAGGTAGACAGTCTGCGCCAGGGCTTCGCCGGCGACGCCGCCGTCAACGAGGAATGGCGCGCGCAAAACATGCCTGAATCGGGCAGCAGCCTGGATCTGAACTACACTGTGGCCTATAACCAACGCGGCCTGATCAGCCTGCGCTGGGATGTGGGCTTTTACGTGGCGGGGGCGGCCCACCCCAATTCCTACAGCCTGACCCTCAATTATGACCTCTTCACCCAGCAGCCCATCGCCCTGGAAGAGCTGTTCCAAAGCGGCACGCCCTATCTGACCGAGCTGCAAAGCTACTGCACCGATCAGCTCGCCCTCATTCTGAGCGACATGCTGTTTGCTGAAGGCCTGACCCCCCTGCCCGAAAACTACGCCCGCTGGGTGTTCACCCCGCAGGGCTTCGAATTCACCTTTGACCCCTATCAGGTGGCTCCCTACGCCGCCGGGCCGCAGACGGTGCGCGTGCCCTACGCCCAATTGCAGGCCCATTACCGTCCCGAAAGCCCCCTGATGCGCATTCTCACCACCCCCTGAGGAAACCGCCGTGTCTGAACCCGCCGTCCTTCTGGTCGTTTTGGCCCATCCCGATGATGAAAGCTTCGGCATGGGCGGTACATTGGCCCATTACGCCCGGCGCGGCGCCCAGGTGCACCTGGTGTGCGCCACCCGCGGCGAAGTGGGGATGATGGATGAAGCCCACATGAAAGGCTTCACCTCCATCGCCGACCGGCGCGAATCGGAGCTGCGCTGTGCGGCGGGCATCCTGGGTCTGAGCGGGGTGCATTTTCTCAACTACCGCGACTCAGGCATGAGCGGTTCCCCCGACAACTTTCACCCCCACGCCCTGGCCGCCGCCCCTTTGGATGAGGTGGCCGCTGCCGTCACCGGCTACATCCGCAAGCTGCGCCCCCAGGTGGTGCTGACCTTTGACCCCATCGGCGGCTACCGCCACCCCGACCACATCGCCATTCACCAGGCCACCGTGCGGGCCTTCTTCGCCGCCGCTGACCCCACGGCCTTCCCCGGTGATCTGCCGCCCCACTCCCCCGACCGGCTGTATTTTCACACCATCCCCAACACCTTCCTGCGCCTGGCCGTGCGCCTGATGCCCCTCTTCGGCCGCGATCCGCGCCGCTTTGGGCAAAACCAGGATATTGATCTGGTGTCCATCGCCCAGGTGCAGTTCCCCACCCACGCCGTCATCGGTTACCGCGAGGTGGCCGAGCAGCGCGCCCAGGCCGCCGCCTGCCACGAAAGCCAGGGCGGCAAGCAGATGTCCAGCGGGCTGCTGCCTCGTTTGCAGCGCTGGTTCCAGGCCAAAGAAACCTTCATGCAGGCTTACCCCGAACCCACCGCTGACGCCCGCCAAACAGACCTCTTTGCCGGTTTGCCGGTCACTTTTTCGAACCCAGACTAACCCACCCCCAGGAGATTCCCCCATGAGCGAAAGCATCGGCAAGCTCTTTATGGAGCGCACCGCCCCCCAACATCTGGAGCCCTCGCGCCAAAGCCAGGGCGTGCCCCAGCCCGCGCTGGAACTGCCTTACCCGCCCCAGGCTGCCCTCCTTGACCTGCCCTCCCCTGACAGCCTGCACATCCCCGCCCTGGATCTGCGCCTGGCCATCGAACAGCGCCGCACCCTGCGCCACTATCAGGAGACACCTCTGACCCTCAGCGAGCTATCGTACCTGCTGTGGGCCACCCAGGGCGTACAGAACGTCACCAACCGGCCGGTCACCTTCCGCACGGTGCCTTCGGCGGGTGCGCGCCACGCCTTTGAAACCTTCCTGCTGCTCAACCGTGTGGCGGATGTGCCCCCCGGCCTGTATCGCTACATCGCCCTCGAACACGCCCTGCTGCCCGTCAGCAGCGACCCCGCCCTGGTGGACAGCCTGGTGCACGCCTGTTGGGATCAGGAACAGGTGCGCCGCGCTGCTGCCACCTTCTTCTGGGCGGCTGTGCTGGAGCGCATGTACTGGCGCTACGGCGAGCGCGGCTACCGCTACCTGCTGCTGGACGCCGGACACGTGTGCCAGAACCTTTACCTGGCCGCCGAAAGTGTGGGGTGCGGCGTGTGCGCCATCGCCGCCTATCACGACGACCTGCTCAACCCGGCCCTGGGGCTGGACGGCCAGGAGCAGTTCACGGTGTACGCCGCCTCCCTGGGCAAACGTTAACCCCCTTCCCCCTTCAGCTTTTCAGAGGCTGCCCGCCTAATCCTCAGCGGCAGCCTCTTTTCACACCCTCTGCCTGCCTCATTCTTGCCCATTCAGGTATAATCTTAACATCCGTGCTCAACCAATCACCGGAGGAATCGGGAGGATGGCAAAAAAAGTGACCCCCAAACAAAAACAGATGGAACACCCTCCCGCCCCTGCCAGCCCCAGCGAGGCTGAAATCGCCCTGGATTCGCCCGCGCTGTACATCAACCGCGAGCTCAGCCTGCTGCAGTTCCAGCGCCGCGTGCTGGAAGAAGCCCAGGATCCCCAAAACCCCCTGCTGGAGCGGGTCAAGTTCCTCTCCATCGTCGGCTCAAACCTGGAAGAGTTTTTCATGGTGCGCGTGGGCGGGCTGATCATGCAGAATGAGGCCGGAGTCTCCGAGCTTTCGGTGGACGGCCTCACCCCCGCCCGCCAGTTGGCCGAAATCCGCAAACTGGCCGAAAAGATCATGAATGAGGCCCGCACCTATTGGAACCGCACCCTGGTTCCCGAACTGGACAAGGCCGGCATCCACATTCTTAAATACAGCAAGCTCAGCCAGCGCCAGCGCGAAACCGTGGACCGCTACTTTGACGAGATCGTCTTCCCCGTGCTCACCCCTCTGGCGGTGGATCCCGGGCATCCCTTCCCGCACATCTCCAACCTGTCCCTCAACCTGGCGGTGGTGGTGCGCGACAACCAGAACGGCCAACGCCGCTTTGCCCGCGTTAAAGTGCCCCCCTCTCTGCCCCAGTTGGTCCCCATCCGGCGGTCATCCGGCGGTCTGCGCCGCGACGGCACGGTTCCCCACCACCATTACTTCATCTGGCTGGATGAACTCATCACCAACCGCCTGGAACACCTCTTCCCCGGCCTGGAGGTGATCGAAGCCTTTTCCTTCCACGTCACCCGCAACGCCGACATCCAGATTCAAGAATTGGAAGCCCTGGACTTGTTGGAAACGATGGAAGAAAATGTGCGCAACCGCCGCTTTGGGGCCGTCACCCGCCTGATGGTGGACCGCGATATGCCCGATGATGTGCGCGACATCCTCATTGACAACATGAAGGTGGACCTGAAAAACGTGTATATCCTCGAAGGACCGCTCAGCCTGCGCTCTGTCATGCAGATCGCGCGCATTGACCGCTTCGACCTGCACGACCGCCCCTACCTGCCCGCCATCCCCCCGCGCCTGCGCTACCCGCCGGACGCCCCGCGCGACGCCTTCTTCACTACCATGCGCTCCACCAACATCATGCTGCACCACCCGTATGATTCCTTCACCCCCGTGGTGGATTTTCTGCGCGCTGCGGCCCGCGACCCCAACGTGCTGGCCATCAAGATGACCCTTTACCGCGTGGGCAGCAATTCGCCCGTGGTCAACGCCCTGCTGGAGGCCTCCCGCGATTACGGCAAGCAGGTGGCTGTGCTGGTGGAACTGAAAGCCCGCTTTGACGAAGAGAGCAATATCTCCTGGGCCAAGAAGCTGGAACAAGAAGGCGTGCACGTCACCTACGGCCTGCTGGGGTTGAAAACCCATTCCAAAATTGCCCTGGTGGTGCGCAAAGAGGGCGAGCGCATCCGCCGCTACGTGCACCTCGGCACGGGCAACTACAACCACATCACCGCCCAACTGTATGAGGATCTGTCCCTCTTCACCTGCGATGACGATATCGCCTCGGACGTCACCGACCTGTTCAATTACCTCACCGGCTACTCGATGAAGAAGGACTACCGCAAGCTGTTGGTGGCCCCCATCAACCTGCGCGACCGGTTTGAAGAGCTCATCCTTCAGGAGATCGAAGCCCACCAGCAAGGCCCCTACCCCGGCCACATCATCCTCAAGATGAACGCCCTGGTGGATAAGCCCATCATCCAACTGCTCTACAAGGCCTCGCAGGCGGGTGTGCGCATTGATCTGGTCGTGCGCGGCGTGTGCTGCCTGCGCCCCGGCATCCCCGGCGTCTCGGAGAACATCACCGTGCACAGCATCGTGGGGCGCTTCCTGGAACACAGCCGCATCTACTACTTCCACCACGGCGGGCGCGAAACCATTCTGGCGGGTTCCGCCGACATCATGCCGCGCAACCTCAACCAGCGCGTGGAAGTCCTCTTCCCCATCGAAGACACACGCATGGTGCGCTACCTGCGCGATGAAGTGCTGGATGTTTACCTGCGCGACAATATCAAATCGCGGCGCATGCTGCCGGACGGCAGCTACCAACGGGCAGACCCCAATAAGGGCGACACCCTGCTCAACGCCCAGGATTATTTTCTCGCCGCCCGCCTGCGCGCGGCCCATTCTTGATCCGAAAGGGGCAATTCCTTGCAAATTTGAGAGAATTGCAAAAATTGCCCCTCTTTTTTCACTTGTGCTGAGTCAAGAAGACAGTATAATCATCCTATGAGGATTTTTAGACGTTTGGCGTTCGCGGCAGTGCTGCTCCTGCTCATCGGGGCGGCGGTGCGTTTACCCGTTCTGGCACAGGACGGCGTACGCGAGTTTTCCAATGGGCTGACCGTCAGCGGCCCCTTCCTCACCTTTTACGAATCCGCCCCCCAACCTTATCTCAACTTTGGCCTGCCCATCAGCGCTGAAATCCCCACCGCGGACGGGCGCACGCTGCAATTCTTCCAGCGCGCCGTATTTGAGCTGGTCGGCGATCAAGTACACCTTCTGCCCCTGGGCGAACAGTATTACCTGCCTCTAGCTGACGCCCAGGCGGGCGACCGTCTGCTGGCCTGCCGCGCGGTCGGCGCAGATGGATACCGCGTGTGCTACGACTTCCTCACCTACTACGAAACCAATGACGGCCCGCGCCTTTTGGGCGACCCCATCGCCGAGATGGAGCAGGATGCCCAGGGACGTTTTCAGCAGTGCTTCCGCAGCGGCTGCTTGGAATGGCGCCCCGAAAATCCCTCCGGTGAGCGCGTCATCCCGCAGGAACTCGGCACCCTGGCCTACAGCCAATCCTACGGCCTGACCGACGGCGGGGCCAACAGCAGCGCCCCCCTGGGCGCGCCGCAAAGCACCACCTTGCAGGTGCATGCCTTTGTCTCTCAGGCGCTCATCCCTGGCGGCAGCCCGCAGTCGCTCTACGTGGTCGTGCAGGATCAAAATCTCAATCCCGTCGAGGGCGCCTCGGTGGCCGTCACGGTGCATTACCCCAACAACCGCTACGACGCACGCATCACCCCCTCGGACGTCAACGGCATCAGCCAGACCAATTTTGATGTGGGCTTCTACCCCTTCAAAGAGATCATCCGCGTGGATATCTCCGTGGAAAAAGACGGTCTCACCGCCAAAACCGCCACCTGGTTCCGCATCTGGTGGTAAACGCGGTTCTCCCCCTGTGAACGCACAGCGGCCCCCTTAACGGGGCCGTTTTTTTATCGTTTTAGAAATACAGGAACAGGAAACTGGTCAGCAATTGCAGGGCGCACAGCAGCCCGAACCCCGGGCCGCGCCGCCCCAAAAGCCCGCCCGTCTCGCGGCTGGCCGAAAGGCACACCGCCGGGAACAGAGCCGTCCCAAAACCGCTCAGAGCGCCCAGAGCCAAACCCACCCCCAGCAAACTTGCCCCCAGGCCGTCCACCTTCTGCGCCCGCCCGCTGAGCCAGCGCACCCAGGCGCGCACGCCGCTGGCTGCGGTCAGCACCGCCAACCCCAACCCGCAGGCCAGGCCCCAGGCCAACAGGTTCCCCAGCGTAAACGAAGCCGTGAAAGCCAGAGCCTGAAAGCCGGTGGTCAGCAGCAGCCCCGCCCAGGCTGCCAATGCTCCCGCCGCCAGCCCCGCCAGGCGCGCCCAGGGCAGGCTGCGCCGCCCGTCCAGCACCAGCCACAGCAGCGAAAGCGGCACCAAAGCCAGCATACCCGCCCCGCACACCGCGCTGGCCAGCACGCTGAAGGCCCCGCTGACCGCCGCCCACACCCAGGAGCGCCGCGTCAGGCTGCGTTCGGTGAAGAACAGCCCCACGGCAAACAGAGCCGGTAAGAGCGCCTCGTCCAGCGCCCACCCGCCCAGGAGGGCCGCTGGTGCCGTGACCCACAGCATCCCCGGCAGGTTGGCGCTGTTGGTTCCCAGCAGCGCGCGGCTCACAAAGAACAAGGGCACCAGTCCCAGGCTGCCCACAGCCGCCATCAGCAAGGCTCCCCCGCGCCCCGCGTTGACCTCTGCGTCCAGCGCCCCCAGGCTGCCGAAAGCCATCCAGCCGAAAGCCAGGCGCAGCGCCGCGCCCATCACCACCAGCAGCAGCAAATTGCGCCCCGGGCGGTGGGCTGTGCGCAAAATCCACACCAGCGCCAGCATGAACAGCCCAAAAATCCAGGCGAACATATCCGGCCGCGAAAGGCTGCCCCACCCCAAAGGTGCAAAGCCTGCTAAAGGCTCCAGGTGAAACATCACCGCCAGCATGTGGTAGGCCGCCGCCGCCAAAGTCAGCAGCACCAGCCCCGCACGCACCACCGTCTGCCCCTGCCAGAAGCCGCGTACGCGGACCATGGGCGCAAAGTTGATCGCCAGCACCGCCAGGGCCTGCCCCACCAGCAAGATCAGCCACACCAACAGCGGCAGAGTGTTGGCCAACCCCGCCCGCGCCGCCGCCAGCCGCTCGGCCGCCAGGGCCTGATACCCGCCCGCCACGCGCACCGGTATGGCCTGGGCCACCGCGGGCAGCACCCACGGCAGGGCCAGCAGCAGCAGACCGGTCAACATCAGCCCCAGGGTGGCCGCCAACAGATGGCTGCGACGGCTGAGCCACAGTTCCAGGCTTTCATTGAACTCCGCCATCCACACCGGCCGGGTCCAGGCGCGCACCGCCAGCCCCACGCACAAAATCACCGCCCCCGCGAACAGGGCGCTGACTGCCAGCCGGCCGTCGCCCATGCGGGTCTGCGGCGCGCCCAGCCAAAAAGCCAGGGCGACCAGACCCTCCACGGCGGCCAGATTCAGATAACTGCGGTAAATGACGGTGGGGTGAAAGAAGAGTTCAAACATGGTTTTCCGGTCCGT
>DAIOUB010000017.1:0-8353 GCA_036751735.1 Levilinea sp.
GGCGGGAGATATTTTAGGAGCTCAGGTCACTTTGCAGGAATTGGACTGCCTGGCCTTTGTTCAGGGAGAACATTTACGGCAGGCGGCATATTTGCAGCTGCGGTTAGGCAATGCTTCTGCGGCGCTGGCGTTTTTAAAGCATGCATTACAGGCCGCCCCTGAGGACCGTCAAATTCGCTTTGAAACCGCTGGTATGTTAGCTCAGGCAGGCAATATTGCTGATGCGTTGGATTTGATCCGTACGAGCGACTCTCAGCGGGGAAAAGACCCGGTGTTCCTGGTGTTTGAGGCCGATTTGCTGGCGGCCAGCGGGCGGTATCAGGCGGCAGCGGCCTGTGTGGAACAAAGCCTGCAATGCGAACCAGCAGGGAATTCGGATTTGATGCACGGGGTCCTGCCAGAAGAATGGCTGACCTCATTGACCGACCCGGCGGACCGCTGGGTGCGCCTGGCGGTTTGGAACCGGGCAAATGGGGATACGGCCCAGGCGCTGAGTTACGCTGAGATGGCGCTGGAAGCCCGTCCAGAGGCGTTGGAAGTGCGCGTGTTGGCGGCGGAATGTGCCTGGGCAATGATGGACGAGGCCAACGCAGAGAAATATGTGAATTTGAGCGAATGGGACCCGGCGCAAGTGGAACGTCTGCGCCGCGATCAACCCGCGGCCTGGGCGGCATGTTGGGGGCTGATGCTGGAACATGAACTCAACACCAGCAGCGGAGAAGGTATTGACGCCGCTGAAGTGATGCAATGGGCAGCACAAACGGAAAGCCCGCGGCTGTGGAGCGCGGCGGCGCGTTTGCGGGTGCGGGCTGGAAACTGGACGATGGGCCGCAAGGCGATGGACAATGCCCGCCGGGCTTTTGAGGCGGATAAAGAACGCCGGGTGCAGGGCAAAATTGCTTTGTACGATTGGCGCCCGGCGTGTTTGCGCACGGCAGAACGGACTTTGGTACAGGCCTGGATGGAACTGGAGGATTGGGAAGCGGCGGCTGCGGCAGCGCTCAGCGGGCAGGCACGCCAACCAGAGGAGCCGCGAGCCAATTATGACCTGGTGCGGACCCTGGTGCTGGCGGTGAAGCGTTTCCGGCTGCTGCAAGAGCTGCGCTGTGTCACCCGACTGCCTGGGATGCAGGTATTGGGGGCAGATCGTTACGAACAGTTTGATCAGGCGCTGAGTCAATTGGAGCGTTTGTGGCCGGACGGCGAGGTGCAGTTGTGGCGCAGTCTGGGACAATCCCTGTTCCAGATGACCCCGCAGAATGTGCGCGGATTGGTGAACACGCTGAAGGGCGTTCAAGCGGTGGAAAGCATGATCTTAATCCTGCGGCAGCTGCGCAACTGCGCGTTGGCGCTGCAAGTGGCCCAGCAGGAACTGAACGCGCCGGAGGTGGCTTTGCAGGCGGCGTTATGCCATCAGGAGATGGAACCGCAGGAAGGGTTGGAACTGGCGCGCGGGGTAGTGGCCCGGCGGCCGAATGACCCCTTGGGGCACGTGGCATTGGCGCTGTTGGCTGAAAAGACCGGAGAACTGCCGCTGGCGCTGGAGGCTCTGGAGAAGGCGGTGGCTTTGTGGCCGGACGAACCGGAATGGCAGGTGTGGGCGGGGCAGCTGGCGGAATCGTTGAACCAGGGGCGCTCGATGCTTCAACACCTGGAGGCCGCGGCTGAACAACAGCCCGAAGACGCCCGCTATGCGGTGCTGCTGGCGCGCGCTTATTTAGAACAGTCGCTGCCGTTCCGCGCTTTGGAACTGCTTTCGAAAGCCACGCGCAGCCACCCGGATTCTGCGGATTTGTGGATGACGATGGCACGCACCTACCGCACGATCACTTCGCACCGCGAAGCGCTGGAGTGCGCAGAATTGGCCTGCCGTCTGGAGGCCGAATCGGCGGCGCCGGCTTTGCTGTGCAGTGAAATTTGCATGGACATGAACGACGGCCTGCGGGCGCTGGCGTTTGCCAACGAGGCGCTGCGGCGCGACCCGGCGGACAGCAGCGCGGCGCTCCTGGGAGGGCGAGCCCTGGTTCTGCAGGGGCAGGAGCGCGAGGCATTGCGGGTGCTTTCCCGTTATCTGGCGGAACACCCCGATCAGCCGGTGGTCTTATTTGAACAGGCCCAGATGGTGGAACGCCTGGAGGGCGTGGTTTCGGCCATGCCGCTGTACCAACGCCTGACGACCCTTGACCCGCAAAACGCGAAGGCATTTTTGGCCTTCGGACGAGCGAAACTGACCTCAGGGGATGTTTTGGGTGCGGAAAAACTGGTGCAGACGGCGATTAAGTTGGACAGCGGCCGGTACGACGCCCATTATCTGATGGGGCGCATTCAGCGGCAAATGGGGCAGTTGGATCAAGCCATTTACCATTTCAGTGAGGCGGTGCGGCTGGCTCCGGCAGAACTGGCCCCGTATTTGGATCTGGGGGCAACCCACCTGGACCGGCGGGAGACGCTGCAGGCGCTGCAGGTGTACCAAAAGGCCACTCAGGTGGCCCCGGAAGACCCGCGGGCGTTTACCCAGGCCGGCATTCTGCTGCGAGATAACAAAGATTACCTCGGGGCAGAGGCCATGCTGCGCAAGGCGGCCCATCTGGCCCCGGGGGATGTGCAGATCCGCAAGCAGCTTGGCGCGATTATTGCACTGAACCTTGTGCATAACCCTCAGGAGGCTAAAGCCTACCCATGAACCCAAAAATTGAAACCCCTTCTGGCGGCGTTCAGATCATTGGCCGCGCAAAGCTGGTGCTGCTTTTGACGGCAGCTTTAGAAAGCCGCTCTTACCGGTTTGCACGGCAGGCGGCGGTAAGCTGGCTGGCCATTTTCCCCGGCGATTTGACCGTGCAGTGGGCGCTGGCGCGCGCCTGGATGGGCGAAGGTCGCCTGGACCTGGCCGTCCCGATCTTAGATAAGCTAGCGGTGCAGGACCCTGAAGATGTACAGGTGCAGCTGGCGCTGGCCGAGGCCTACCGTGATAATAAGCCCGAATTGGCCCAAGAAGCCGGGTATCAGGCGGCTGTTTTGGGCTGGGATTCCAAAACCAGCGGTGAACTGCCTCAGGCTTATACGCAGCTGCGGGCTGTGCGGCAGTTGATTCTGACGGGGGAGTATTCGCAGGCAGAGGCGGGCGTTTACGCGGTGTTGGGAAGGATGCCCACTTCGGCTTTGGCGGCCGTCCTACATTTGCGCATTGCCATGCAGACACAGGACGCGGCCGCACGACGGCAGCTGGCGCAGTTGTATCACACCCGCTGGCCAGACACGCTGGTGTTCACCTTGGCGCTGGCGGATGCAGATCTGCGGGCAGGGCAAGAAGCCGCCGCCGTGCAGTTATTGCATCAGGCGGTGTCCAACGACCCGGCGGCACAGATCCCGGTGCGGCTGTGGGGAGAGACATTCCGCTACCGCCCGCTGTGGCCGGCGCGATTGGAAATGGCGTTTGATCTGCCTGTGCCGGTGGATGTGAGCGCACGCCTGGGCGGCAACAACCTGGCGACTGGAGACGGGAGCGCTGCGGAAGCAGCGCCGGAAACTGCGGAGGCAGCGGCCCCAGCAGAAGAAGCACCCGCGACCGAGCCGGCTGCCCAGGAGAGCCTGACGCATGCGGTGGAAACTGAAAGCCTCAGCGCGGAGGCGGAAGAGGCGCGCGAAGTGCCGGAGGCTGAAGCACCGCAGGTCAACCTGGAAGAGGGTTTAGAAGCCTTTGTGCAGAGCCTGGAAAATGCAGAAGGCGATTTGGAACCGGCGGCAGAAGATGCGGAAGAAGCCCCTGTGCCTGTTGTGAGCGAGGCGAAGAGCAGCCCGGCGGCCAGCGAGGGGGTGCAGGAGGTGGCTGCGGTTTTGGATCACCTGGCGGAACGCCTGCAGCAGACAGAGACGCCGCGCGCGGACGGGCGGTACCCGGTGTATGTGGTCTTCAGCACGCACACGGGCCTGGAAAAGAAGTACGGCATGCAGACGGCGGAAATCGTTGAGCGTGAAATGCAGCGCCTGGCAGACGCCGTGAGCAAGCGGCGGCATTGGAGCGGGCTGGTATTTCTGCCGGATGCGGTAAAAAGCGACGGCCCGGCGGGAATGAGCGCGGATGCGGCCGTGGATCCCTGGCAGTTGAAATTGGCCCTGGCAGATCTGGATCAGGCTTTGGCGAAAAAGGGACAGATGATCGGTGCGCTGGTGATCATCGGCGGGCCGGATGTGGTGCCGCACCACCGGCTGCCCAACCCCAGCGACGATGATGACGCTGAGGTGCCGTCCGACAACCCGTACGCCACCCTGGATTCGAATTATTTCGTGGCTGAGTGGCCGGTGGGGCGCATCCCCGGCGAAAAAGGCTCGGATGCGGGCATGCTGCTGGAACAGATCCGGCGTATGACGCGCTATCACAGCCAATGGAAGGTGACGCCCGCCTGGGTGAAGCCTTTGCTGATGCTGGTGTCGTGGCTTGATCGGATCCCTTTCCTGCGGTCTTTTGCCCCGGCGTCCTCCGGTGCGCCGAGCTTCGGTTACTCGGCCTCGGTGTGGCGGCGCTCTTCACTGGCGGCTTTTCGGCCAGTGGGGGATGGAAAAGCCCTGCTGGTTTCGCCGCCGGAGTTTTCGGGCAGCTTTGAGCCGAAGCGGCTGACGCATGTGGATGTGGGGTACTATAACCTACACGGTTTGCCGGATACAGCCGAATGGTACGGACAGCGCGATTTTTCGGAGGCGAACAGCGGTCCGGACTATCCCGTGGCTTTGAGCGCGAAGGACCTGGTGAAAAATGGACGCGCACCCAAGGTGGTGTTTTCAGAGGCCTGCTACGGCGGGCTGATTGAGCATAAGAGCGAGTCGCAGTCATTGTGCCTGCGGTTTTTATCCATTGGCAGCACGGCGGTGGTAGCTTCGACGGTGATCGCATACGGCTCGGTGGCCACCCCTTTGATCGGTGCGGATCTGTTGGGACAATACTTCTGGAAGCACCTGCGCGATGGACGGCCGGTAGGAGAAGCGCTGCTGCGGGCGCGGCTGGATCTGGTGAAAGAAATGACCCGGCGGCAAGGCTTTTTGGACGCTGAGGATCAGAAAACGCTGATTTCGTTTGTGCTGTACGGCGACCCGTTGGCCAGTTGGGAAGGATTCCGGGCCAACGGTAAGAATATCGCCCGGTTGAAAACCGCACCGGCGGTGAACACCGTGCAGGAATCGGCTGAGGCGGAGGGGAGCCTGCCGAAGGGCGTGACCAAAGAGGCGCTGCTGGAAGTGAAGCAGGTGGTGGCCCCTTACCTGCCGGGGTTGGACCATGCCGAGGTGCGTTTTGGTCGGCAGCACAGCGCCAACAGCCCCAAACAAGCCAACGGCACTGCGCTTCCGCAGAACGCCAATGGGCGCGTGGTGGTGACGTTGGAAAAGCAGGTGAAAATCGCCCAGCATGTGCATCATCACTTCGCGCGGGCCACGCTGGACGCGCAGGGAAAAATCGTCAAGTTGGCTGTTTCACGCTGAACCGCGGCCGTAAACCCACGCATTGCCTGACACCGCTCTGGGACAGCCCGGAGCGGTGTTTTTATCCGGCGAGGCAATGCGCAGAATTGATTCTTAGGGGGGTCTCGTTTATAATGGGCACACTGTTTTGATTCGACTTTCTGAGACCCGATTGAGGAGTGCGATTTATGGAAAAGAAATGGACCGGTGCAGATATCCGGCAGTCCTTTATTGATTTTTTCATCAGCAAAGGTCACACCTTTGTCCCTTCCTCCTCATTGGTTCCGGGGGGAGATCAGACTTTGCTGTTCACCAACGCCGGGATGGTCCAGTTTAAAGACGTGTTTTTGGGGACGGATCACAGGCCGTACACGCGGGCTGCCAACAGCCAGAAATGCATGCGCGTGGCTGGCAAGCACAACGATTTGGACGATGTGGGTCGTGACGATTCGCACCACACGTTCTTTGAAATGCTGGGCAACTGGTCGTTTGGCGATTACTACAAACCTGAGGCGATCGCCTGGGCATGGGAGCTGCTGACCGAGGTGTGGGGCCTGGATAAGGCGCGTCTGTGGACGACCTGCTTCAAAGATGATAAGGGCGATATCCCCACCGACGAAGAAGCGGCCTCGGCCTGGCGCAAGCAGCCGGGGATCAACCCGGATCAGGTGCTGTATTACGGCCGAAAGGATAACTTCTGGGAAATGGCTGACACCGGGCCTTGCGGGCCGTGCAGCGAAATCCACATGGATTTGGGGCCGGACGCCTGCGACAAAAAGGGTGTGGCCGGGCATGTGTGCCGCGTGAACGGCGACTGCGCCCGCTACCTGGAAATCTGGAATCTGGTGTTTATTCAATACAACCGCATTAACGCCACGACGCTGGAGCCGCTGCCGGCCATGCACGTGGATACGGGCATGGGCTTTGAGCGCATTGTGCGCATTATGCAGGGTGTGAACTCGAACTACCGCACCGATTTGATGCTGCCCCTGATGAAAGTGGTTCAGGGGATCACGGGCGACAGCGACGCCGAACGGGATGCGAATTTCACCCCTTACAGGGTGATCGCCGATCATGCGCGGGCGGCGTCTTTCTTGATTGCGGATGGGGTCGTCCCGGGGAACACGGGGCGCAACTACGTGTGCCGGATGATCATTCGCCGCGGCGCACGTTTTGGCGGGAAGATCGGCCTGACCAAGCCGTTTCTGGCGCAGGTGGCAGAACAGGTGATCGCCATTTACGGCGAGCATTACCCTGAGCTGGTGCGCAACCGCACCGCCATTTTGGACAGCCTGACGCGCGAGGAAGTGCGCTTCCAGCGCACGGTGGAAAGCGGCCTGAGCGTTTTGCAGGGCTATTTTGATGAGATGCGCACGAGCGGCCAGCGGGTTTTGGACGGCGCGCGGGCGTTTGAACTGTATGCTACCCACGGCCTGCCGTTGGAGATCACGCGCGATATTGCCCGCGAACAGGATCTGGACGTGGATGAACCCGGCTTCCGCCAGGCGATGGAAGATCACAAGGTGGCTTCGGGCGCGGGGAAGGCCTTTGGGGCGATGGGCGGCGACGATGTGGATGTTTACCGCGCCGTGTTTGAAGACCTGAACACCAAGGGCAAGCTGGGCAAGGATGGGGTGGCCTACGACCCGTATTCCGTCCTGGAAGTTGAGGGAGAAGTCCTGGCGCTGGTGCGCGAAGGGGAACCTGTGAGCGCGGCAGCGGTGGGCGACAGCGTGGAAGTGGTGCTGCCCAAGACGTGTTTCTATGTTGAATCGGGCGGTCAGGTGTCGGATATGGGTACGATTGTGTCGGCAGGATCGCCGCGTTGGGAGATTCAAGTGGAAGATATCCGCCGGCCGGCGGCAGGCATTTTGGTGCACATGGGCCGGGTGGTGAAAGGCGAACCGCGGGTGGGTGAAATTGCTGTTGCGCGGGTGGACGCTGCCCGGCGGCGGGACACCATCCGCAACCACACCGCCACGCACCTGCTGCACGCCGAACTGCACGCCGTTCTGGGCGGGCATGCGCGCCAGGCCGGTTCGCTGGTGGCGCCGGACAAACTGCGCTTTGACTTCACCCATGCCGAGGCGGTGACGCCGGAACAATTGGAGAAAATTGAAGCCGGGGTGAACCGCGCGATTTTGGATAATTACCGGCTAAAGATCGAAACCAAACCGCAGGCCAAGGCGATTGAAGAAGGTGCGATGGCGCTGTTTGGCGAGAAGTATGGGGATATGGTGCGCACCATCGCCATCGGGGGCGGGGACCCGTTCTCGTATGAACTGTGCGGCGGTACGCATGTGGAAGAGACGGGCGACATCGGTTTGTTCCTGATTGTGAGCGAAAGCTCGGCGGCGGCAGGCGTGCGGCGCATTGAGGCGGTGACGGGACGGGCGGCCTATGAACTGGTGCAGCGCCGCTTCCGGGCGCTGAAACGGGCGGCAGGCCTGTTAAACGGGACGCCGGAGGATGTGCCGGTGAAGATCGAGCTGCTGCAGGATGAACTGGCCGACCAGCACAAACGTATGATGCACTTGCGGCAGGAGGCGGCGGCTTCAGAATTTGTGCGCCTGCTGGACGGCGTGCCGGAGGTGAAAGGTGTGCCGGTGCTGGCGGTGACTCTGGCCAACGCGGATGCGGATACTTTGCGGCAGATGACCGACCGCTTCCGCCAACGCTACGCCAGCGGTGTGGTGGTGGTGGGCAGTGCGGTGGAAGGCCGACCGGTGTTGATCGCGGCGGTAACGGATGACCTGATCAAGCGCGGGCTGCACGCGGGCGACTTGCTGAAAACGATTGCGAAGAAGATTGACGGCAGCGGCGGTGGGCGGCCGAACCTGGCGCAGGCGGGCGGAAAAGACGCCGCGCGGCTGCCGGAGGCGATCGCGGCTGTGGCGGGATA
>DAIOUB010000017.1:8453-27479 GCA_036751735.1 Levilinea sp.
TTTAGAGCGATTCGAGGTAGTTCACCAGCATGCGCACGCCAAAACCGGTGGCGCCTTTCGGCCGGTAGGTGTCATCTTTGGGAGAATCCGCCACGCCAGCGATATCCACATGCGCCCAGGGAACGTCATTGGAGACGAACTGCTTGAGGAAGATGCCGCCGATGACCGGCTGAGCTTCGCGCCCGCCGGAGTTTTTGATATCGGCGTCGTCGGACTTGATGGCCTTGGCGTAGTCGTCGTCGAGGGGCAGGCGCCACATGCGTTCGTGGGTGGCTTCGCCCGCGGCCGCCAGACGCCCGGCCAGCTCGTCGTGGTTGCACATGAGACCCGCGCGCACGCGGCCCAGGGCCACAACCACACCGCCGGTGAGGGTGGCCAGATCGATGACGGCGTGGGGCGTAAATTCTTTCTGGGCGTAGGTCAGGGCATCGGCCAGAATCAGGCGGCCTTCGGCATCGGTGGAGATGATCTCCACGGTTTTGCCGGACAGCATGCGCAGGATATCATCCGGGCGGTATGCGTCCCCAGAGATCATGTTCTCGGCGGCGGGGATGAGGCCCACCAGGGGCTGCTTAAGTTTGAGGGCGGCGGCGGCCATGAGGGTGGCGGCAACGGTGACCCCACCGCATTTGTCGCCTTTCATCCCCTGAATGTTTTCGGTGCCCTTGAGCGAATAGCCGCCGGTATCAAAGGTGATGGCTTTGCCCACCAGGACGACGGGTTTGGTGCCCGCGGGTGCGCCGTTGCCGGGGTATTCCAGGATGATCAGGCGCGGTTTGGCCTGGCTGCCCTTACCCACCGAGAATAGGCCGCCTGCGCCCATGCTTTCCAGGGCTTTCTCGTCCACTTCGCGGTACTGCAGGCCGAATTCTTTGGCCAGTTCCTGAACGCGCCCAGAGAGGGTGACGGGGTTGATGACGTTGGCCGGTTCATGCGCCCAATCGCGCGCCAGATTCACGGCTGCGCACAGCGCCTGAGCATGTTCGATCACCGCGGCGGAACCGCCGGTGCATTCGAGCTCCGTTTTCACCACGGGTTCGGCGTCGCTTTTGTAGCGCTCAAAGGTGAATGCGCCCAGGAAGAGCCCTTCGCAGAAAGCCGAGAAATGGGCTTCGGCCAGGTCAGCGGCAGCGAAGGCGGCGCGCTCGACTTTTAACTTGCGGAACCAGACGGCCAAGGCACCGCCTGCCTGGCGGTACACATCCGCAGTGATCTTGGCAGCGTCGCCCAGGGAAACCAGGACTTCCTGCCCTCCGGCGGTGGGGAAGACGAGAATTTCGCCGACCTGTTTGCCCGGCAAACCCGGGGCGGTCTTATCGGCGGCGGGGGTGAGCCGGATCGTGAGAGGGGCGGTCGCTTTTTGAACGACTTGGATGGAAATGGGATTACGATTGAGCAGGTTGGGTTTCATTTTTTCTCCATAAGGTTGAAATTTCCTGGGACAGACCCAGGGAGTTGAGATTTTCCAGACAGCTCCCAAAGGATGATTTCGGGAGGGCAGAGGAAACGCACACGCGGCGCGCCCAGGCCTTCCATGCCGAGACCGCGGGTGACATAGAGGGTCAGGGGCGAGAGGCTGTAACGGCCGGCTTCGAAACGTTTGCCGTAGAGCGAGCCGGTGACCAGCGCGCCCCACAGCGGCAGGCGCACCTGGCCGCCGTGGGTGTGGCCGGAAAGCTGCAAATCTACCCCGGCGGCGGCGGATTCGGGGGCCAGATCGGGAGTGTGGTAGAGCAGGATGGTGAAGGGCTCCTGCGCGGCGCGGGCCGCAAGCAGCGTCTGAAGGGTTTCAGCGTCTGCAAACGGGCGGTGGGTGCAGGAGATGCCAATCAGGGAGACTGGCGCCCCTTGCACAGAAAGCTCGACGGTTTCGTTTTGGAGCCAGGTGAGCGGCAGCCCTTTGAGTAGTTCCGGCAGCACGTCTTCAAGGTCCACGGCGGGACTGCCGCTGACCAGAAAAACC
Source organism: Levilinea sp. (assembly GCA_036751735.1). Lineage (GTDB taxonomy): Bacteria > Chloroflexota > Anaerolineae > Anaerolineales > Anaerolineaceae > Levilinea. Next base: position 10,417 of record DAIOUB010000017.1, read on the forward strand.
CCGCCGGGTGCGCGCCAGGCGGAGAGCACTTCGCGGGCGGCCTGCCAGGAGACGGGATCGCGTAAATTGGAGAGGTTGAGGATGTCCCCCGAAAAGAGGATGACATCCGGCTTGAGCGCCTGGATTTTTTGCAGGAGCAGGCGTTCGCGGCGGGTGATGCGTTCGATGTGCAGATCGCCGAGATGCAAAACTTTGAGGCGGGTTCCGGTGGGAAGCTTATCCGAAACCAGGGACTGTCGGGTGACTTTAAGGGTGTGCGGTTCCAGCCAAAATGCGTAGATGACCAGAAAAACGCCGATGATTTGCAGCGGCACCGAAATTTGCATGGGCAGAAAACCCACCACACGACGCAGTACCGATAGGGCCAATACGGCAGGTTGAGGCGGGCCGAAGGAGCGGCGCGTGAGGGGCAGCAGACCGACGAGGAGCCAATCGAGCAGGAAGAAACCCAACAGCGCCAGATGGTACGGCCAACCCTGGAAAGGCGGCAGGAAGGCGATCAGCCCAAGAATCCCAATAAAGCCCACTGCCGGAATGGATTGGATGCGGTTGGCCGTGTGGAGAATTACGTCAAAGGGGTTGCCGTGTACACCGGGGAAGCTCTGATATTGTTTGAAATCCTGGGCGTTCTTCAATGAAAGCTCCGTTGCAGGCACCCTGAGCAGGTGCTTTTAATTGTGTTCGCGCAGGGCGGCGACCAATTCACGGCAGAATGCAGGAATATCGGCGACTACCCGTCCCCACACCAGATGACTGCTGCGAAAGGCGGGTTCATCACGCCACACCGCTCCGGCGTTGATCAGATCATCTTTGATGCCTTCGCTGCCGGTGGCGAAGTGCCCTTTGACAATGCCGGCGCTGATGCCCACCAGACCGGCGTGACAGATCATGGCGATGGTTTTGTGCTGCCGGTCAAATTCGCGCACCAGGGAGCGGACGCTTTCAAAACGGCGCAGTTTGTCGGGCGCCCAACCGCCGGGGATCACCATCCCGCGGAAATCGGCTGGATGAACATCGTCAAAACCGACATGGGTGCGAACCGTGAGGCCGTGCTTTCCCTGATACACTTCACCCGCGGCCATCCCCGCCACCACGGTTTCGGCGCCTTCTTCCTGCAAGCGCATTAACGGCACCCAGAATTCCAGATCTTCGAATTCCGGCGCGACAAGAAACACAACACGAGTTCCGATCAGGCGCATGGGACTCCATCCTTTTGGAAAAGGTCGGAAACAACTGATCTAAGGTATATATACCCAATTCTTAGAGGAATGTCAAATATTGTTCGGGTTCTGCTGCTGCGAGCCGCCGGACAGGGCAGGGATGAGATCTACGATGTCGCCTGGCTGCAAAGGATGATCGGGCGGGCGGACTTTGTGATTGCAGACGAGGATGATCTCATCCAGGGGGACGGCGGGGAGGGGTAAGACTGCCAGCAAGTCTGAGAGACACGCGCCTTCCGGGACCTCGGCAGTGACCTGACGCTGGAGACCGGAAGGCGTGTGTATTTGAAGGGTGGTATGGAGACGAACCAGGATCTGCACGGGTTTACCAGTTATGCACCTGATCCAGGTCCTCAGCGGGCACATCGAAGACGGCTCCCGTGGGGGTGAGAGGCTCCTGGGTCATCCATTCAGGCAGTCGGTCGTCCGCGGGGGTAAAGCCGGCGCGGCGGTTAAATTCTTTTTCCAATTCAATGGTTTGGCGGCCCAAGACTTGCAGGAAGTCCGGCGGTACACCCCAGCCGTAGCGGGCGTTGATGAGCGCGGGGATGGTTTCGGGGACGACAGAAAAGCCGAAACCCGCGAAGATGCAGGCACCGAGGGTATCATAGCCGGCCATGTTGATTTGGGCGGTGCGCGACAAGGCTGCCTGACCTTCGGGGTTGGTGTGGTCCACCTTGGCGCGAATGGTCAGGCCGCAGGTGTGATCGGCGCCCTGAGGGGTGGTGGCATAGGTGACGCCGGTGCCTTTGATGGCGCGAGGATCATAGGCGGAGATGGCCTGGTTTTTCACCACGGGCACGCGGCGCACGCCCAGGGCTTTGCCGGTGAGGGCTGCGCCGCCGCCCAGCAGCCGGCCTATGGGCGTTCCGGCGCGGATTTCGTCCATCAGATCCAGGGCGCGCTGGGCATCCCCAAACGCCAATACGCCTGCATCGGCGGCCACGCCCAGCGCAGCGCCCAGATCAATACTGTCCAACCCCAGGTCGTTGGCCTGCCAGTTGAGGCGGGCGACGTCATCCAGGTCGGTGAGGCCGAGGTTGGAACCCATCAGGCCGATGGTTTCGTATTCCAGCGGGGAGACAATCTCTTTGCCTTTTGAATCGCCGTACACATTCGAACAGCGGATGGTGCAGCCGGCCATACAGGCGTGGGTGGTCTGGCTGTCTCCACCGCGCTGCTGCAAGGTCTCGCGCATATGCTCGCCAGAGATGGACTCGACGGATTCAAACTGACCGGAAGAGAAATTACGGGTGGGGAGGGCGCCCAGGCTGTTGCACATGCGGGCCATGCCGGCCGTGCCGTAGTCACGGTAGGCAGCGCTTTGGGGGTGGGCCATGACGGCCTGGGTGTAGGTTTTTTGAGCCGCTTTAAAAGCGGCAGGATCGGCGATGGGCGGTTTGCTGGTTCCGGTGGTGTCGAAGACCACGGCCTTGATGTGTTTGGAACCCATGACGGCGCCCAGTCCGCCGCGGGCGTTGATGCGCGAGGGAACGCGGTCTTTGTCGAGGTTTTGAATGCCAGCCGCCAGCATCTGCATTTCGCCGCCGGGGCCGATGAGGGACAGGGCCACTTTCTCGCCGTACCGCTCGATCAGGCGGGCCGCGCTGGCATAGACGCCCAGGCCGATCAAATCCTCAGCGGGGTCAAAGCGAACGCCGTCCTGAGAAATGACCACTACCCACCAGCTTGAGTCCTTGGGCCAGCCTTCAAAAATGAGGGCGTGGAAGCCCAGGAGGGCCAGGGCCATGCCTGTGGAACCGCCGGCGTTGCTTTCTTTGACGCCGCCGGTCAGGGGACTTTTGCCGCCAACGGATAGACGGTCGCAGCTGGAGAGCATGTGGCCGACGAGCAGCCCCGGGGTGAAGATGAGCTTGTTGAACGGCCCCAAGGGATCGCAGGTGGGGGGGACTTCATCCAAAAGGATGCGGGCGATCAGCCCACGCCCCCCCAGGCGAACCCAAGGTTCGGGGATGTCCTCGTAGGAGCCGATTTGCTGCTCAACGTTCACGCGACAAATTTTCATGGCCATGTTCCTCTTGGGGCCTATTTTATCACTTCCGCCAGAGCCTCCGCGAAGATGGACAGGCCCTTTTCAATTTCTTCGGCCGTGACCACCAACGGTGGAATCCAACGGATGGTGTTGTCCCAGGTGGAGCAGGTGAGGAGGAGCATTCCGCGTTCCTGGCAGGCCTGCACCACGGCTTTGGCGGTGTTTTTGTCGGGTTGGTGGTCGGCGGTGCGGAATTCCGTGCCGATCATTAACCCCAGGCCGCGGATATCGCCGATATTGGGGTATTGGGCTTGAAGCGCTTTGAGGCCGGAGACCAATTGTGCGCCGCGGTCGAGGGCGTTTTGGAGCATGTTCTCGTCACGCATGGCGCGGATGGTGGCGGCTGCACCCGCGGCGGCCACGGCGTTCCCACCAAAGGTGCCGCCGTGCGAGCCGGGGATCCATTTTTTCATGATCTCCTGGGTGGAGATGACGCCGGAGATGGGCAGACCCGATCCGAGGCCCTTGGCGATGGTGATGATATCGGGCTGGATATCGAAGTATTCATGGGCAAACCAGCGGCCGGTGCGTCCAAAGCCGGATTGGATTTCGTCGGCGATGAGCATGATGCCGTGTTCACTGCACAGTTTGCGCAATTCCTGCATGAAACTGGTGGGGGGAACCACGTAGCCGCCTTCACCGAGGACGGGTTCAATGAGGATGGCGGCGGTCTCCTGGGGGGCGGTTTGGGAAAGCAGGAGGAGTTTCAGCTCCTGTAAGCACCACTCACTGGTTTGTTCTGGGGACCATCCGTAGCGGTAGGCGTAAGGGTAGGGGGCCACAAAAACGCCCGGCATGAGGGGTTGGTAGCCGGCGCGGTAGATGGTTTTGGAGGTGGTGAGGGTCATGGTGCCGACGGTACGGCCGTGGAAGCTGCCCTGAAAGACGATCACATTGGTGCGCCCTGTGGCATGGCGAGCTAATTTGACCGCGCCCTCGACGGCCTCGGCACCGGAATTGCTGAAGAAAAAGCCGTCCAGGTGGGGCGGGACGATGGTTTGCAGCTCGCTGACCAGCTCCAGCATGGGCTTGTGGAAGATAATATTGGCCTGGCCGTGCAGCAAAAGCCCGGCCTGTTTTTGAATGGCCGCGACCACGGTGGGGTGACAATGGCCGGTGTTGGTAACGCCGATGCCGCAGGTGAAATCGAGATAGGCTTTTCCGTTGATATCATACAGCCAGCTGCCTTGGCCGTGGTCGGCGATGATCTGCGTACCGTGCGTCCAAACCGGTGATAATTTGGCTTTATTGGCTTCATACTGGTTTTGACTATCTGACACGATTCTTCTCCTTTCTCTGAAAATCAGTGTGGAAAATCTGGTTTGAGGCGGTCACCACCTCAAACCAGACGGTTGATTGGGGAACAGGTCACATTTCTTTGATGCCGTAGGGGAAACCGTAGCCGGCCATGCGTTCCATGAAGGGGATGGGGTCAAAGGCTTCGGGGCCCAAGACGCCGGTTCCCTTCCACAGGCCAGAATCGAGCAGTTCCATGCCGATGACGGCGTTGAAGGCGGTTTGGGCCACCACGGCCTGACATTTGAATTCGCGCATGCAGGTTTCGTTATCGGCGACCTGATACAGGTACACCTGGCGAGGTTTGCCGTCTTTGATACCCTTGACCCAGGTTCCGGCGCAGGTTTTGCCGAACATGTGATCGCCGAGGTGGGCTGGATCGGGGAGGCAGGCGGCAACGACATCGCGGGGGGCCACCATGACACCTTTGACATTGATGGGTTCTTTGTTGTCGAGGCCGAGCATTTTGAGGGTCTTGAGGACAGAGATGAATTGGTCGCCCAGGCCGTATTTGAAGGTGACGCGTTTGGTTTTCACCCAACGGGGGACGAGGAGCACCTCTTCGTGTTCCACATTGACACATTCCACCGGCCCGATGCCTTCGGGGAATTCAAACACCTCCGGCTCCGAGAAAGGCGGGGTGGTGAACCAGCCTTTGTCTTTCTCCCAAATGACCGGGGGGTTCAAACATTCTTCGATGGTGGTCCAGATGGAGAAGTTGGGGGCGAATTCGTACCCGCGCACTTCCAGGTTGGCGCCGTCGCGAATGCCAATTTCCTCAATTTCATCGAAGAGGTAATCCTGGGCGTAGCGGGCAAACACATCCGCCATGCCCGGCTCGACCCCCAGGCCGACGAGGGCCAGGAGGCCTTTTTTCTGCCACAGTTCAGCACGTTCAAACTGGTAATCGCCCAATTTGACGCCGGGTTTTTCAAAGGGGTTTTCGGGGTGCGGCCAGGAGAGGGTCATGGCCATGTCCATGTAGTTGCAGCCGACCGCAAAAGCCGCGTCAAAGATCGGCTCGTTGTAGACGGGATCGCAGGCGTTCATGATGAGATCCACGCCGTATTTGCGCGCCAGCTCTTCGATCAGGTCCTGCTTGCTGGCATCCACCCATTCGACCGGGAAACGGTCGGGGTCGCCCAGCTTTTGCTGAACTTCCAGACAGCGGTTCTTGTTGTAGTCCGCCAGAACCATTTTTTCAAGCCATGCATGTTTTGACGCGATGACGGCTATGGCTTCACCGACACCACCTACGCCGACGAGTAGAACCTTCATGGGTTATTCACTCCTTTTTGATATTCATTGCGCGGTTGGGTGTGATTGTTGAGGGCGGCACAGAGAGCTGGCGGGCGGGGGGCATCCATGAAACATGCATAGGCCGCAGACTGCACGCGCAACCTGTCCTTTTTCAGTATACGGTTTTGAGCGGCGCGGGGTGAGTCGGCTTGGCACAGTGTTGGCTGTTCACAATGCACAAAGCGTCCGATCGCAAGGGATCGGGCGCTTTGTGGTGAGGCGGAAATTAGATTTTCTCAAACATTTCGAACGACATCGCTGAACATTTTGCCGATGCCGGGGCCGAGCAGGGCAAGAATTACAATTACAATAACAGCGACCAAAACAAGAATCAAAGCATATTCCATCAGCCCCTGGCCTTTGCTGAACGGTGCAAACAGCATCTCCATCACCTCCCTTCTCTGTGGATACGGATTCAGTTTTATTATCGTAAGAATGATGAAACCCTGCAACTAACAAAATTGTAAGGTGAGACTAAAAACAGCCGCCGCAGGTTTCTCTGCGGCGGCTGCGGACTGCATTTGAGATTGCTGGGAAAGATCAGGCTTTATCGGGAACCCAGCAGCACAGCACTAAGTCGCGGGCGGCCTTGACTTCATCCAGACGGCCCACGGGGGTATTGTGGGGCGCGGATTTGAGCAGCTCGGGCGAGGTGCGGGCTTCTTCCGCAATCTTGATCATCACTTCGGCGAACTGATCGAGCACCTGCTTGCTCTCGGTTTCGGTCGGCTCGATCATCAGAGCTTCTTTGACGATCAGGGGGAAGTAATTGGTCGGCGGATGGATATTGTAATCAATGAGGCGCTTGGCGATGTCGAGGGCGTGGATTTCGGGGGCGTCGGCGAAGTGACCTTCGAGGACAAATTCATGCATGCACACCCGGTCGTAAGCCACTTTGTAGGTATCGCGCAGGCGGGCAAGGAGATAGTTGGCGTTGAGCACAGCGTGTTCGGCAATGCTGCGCATGCCGTCAGGGCCGTACATGCTGATGTAGGTGTAGGCGCGAACCATCATGCCAAATTGGCCGAAGAAGGATTTCACGCGGCCGATGGATTTGGCCGGCATGACCCAACCGTACAGCGGGGCCATTTCTTCGTCGCCCTCTTCAACAATGCCGGCAATGGGGCCGGGGAGGAACTCGGCCAGGGCTTCCGTGACGCCCACAGGGCCAGAACCGGGGCCGCCGCCGCCGTGCGGGGTGGAGAAGGTTTTGTGCAGGTTGTAATGCATGACGTCGAAGCCGAGATCGCCCGGGCGGACGATGCCCAGCAGGGCGTTCAGGTTGGCGCCGTCACCGTACACCAGACCGCCGCAGTTGTGGATGAGGTCCACAACCTCTTTGACATTGCAGTCAAAGAGGCCCAGGGTGTTGGGGTTGGTGAGCATCAACCCAGCCACGTGCTCATCGCACACCGCGCGCAGGGCGGCCATATCCACGTTGCCGTCGGCATCCGTGGGGACGGGGACGACTTCGAAGCCGCTCATGGCGGAGGTGGCGGGGTTCGTTCCGTGGGCGGAGTCGGGGATGATGATCTTGGTGCGCTGGAAATCGCCGCGGGAGCGGTGGTAGGCGCGGATGATCATCACGCCGGTGAATTCACCCTGGGCGCCGGCAGCGGGCTGGAGGGTGACGGCTTTGAAGCCGCTGATCTCCTTCAGCCATTCCTGCAGCTCATACATCATGGCCAGGTTGCCCTGGACGGTTTCGATGGGCTGGAGGGGATGGGTGTGGGCAAAACCGGGCAGGCGCGCCATTTCTTCATTGACCCGCGGATTATACTTCATGGTGCAGGAGCCGAGGGGGTAGAAGCCGACGTCAATGGCGTAGTTTTTGCGCGAGAGATTGGTGAAATGCCGGATCACGTCAATTTCAGACAGTTCGGGCATGGGCAGGTTTTCGCGCAGGAATTCCTGAGGGAGTTCCGCCAATGGGACATCCGGCTCGGGGAAGCGAGCACCGATGCGGCCTGGGGAGGACATTTCAAAGATGGTGGGGTCACTCATGGTTCACCTCCGCAAGCACATCACACAGCATGTCAATTTCTTCCTTCGAGTTCATTTCGGTGACGGCCAGGAGCATGTGATTGCTCAATTCGGGATAATCCTTGCTCAGGTCGTAGCCGCCGAGGATGCCGTGATCCAGCAGATGGGCATTGATTTCGGAGACGGGCTTGGGGCAGCAGACGACAAACTCATGGAAGAAGGGGGCGTTGGCGCACAGGCTGTAGCCCTCAATCTGGTTGATGCGGCTGGCAGCGTAGTGAGCTTTGTGATAGCAGAGCTCGGCTACTTTGCGCAGGCCGTGCTTGCCCAGCAGGCTCATGTACACGGCGGAGGCCAGCGCGATGAGGCCCTGGTTGGTGCAGATGTTGGAGGTGGCTTTTTCGCGGCGAATGTGCTGCTCGCGAGCGGTGAGGGTGAGGACGTAACCGCGGCGGCCTTGGGCATCTACCGTTTCGCCGACCAGACGGCCGGCAATCTTGCGGATGAAGTCGTTCTTGGTGGCAAAGAGGCCCAGATAGGGGCCGCCAAAGGACATGGGGATGCCCAGAGGCTGGCCTTCGCCCACCACGATGTCTGCGCCAAACTCACCCGGGGCTTTGAGCATGCCCAGAGCGGTGGGATTGACGGCGACGACGAGGAGAGCTCCGGCTTCGTGGACGGCCTTGGCCAGGGCGGTGTAATCAAAGACACGCCCGAAGAAATCGGGATACTGCACCGCGACCATGGAAGTGTTCTGATCTACCATGGGGATCAAATCCTCAGGTGTGAGGAAGGGGTCCACGCTGGCTTCATCGCCGGTGAGTACCAGGCCTTCATATCCGTCCATGTAGGTACGCACGGTGGCGCGGAACATGGGGTTGAGGGAGGGCGACAGCACAATTTTGCCGCGTTTCCCGCGGAAATGGTGGTAGGCCAGGACGGCGGCTTCGGCTGCGGCGGTGGCCCCATCGTAATGCGAGGCGTTGCTGACATCCATGCCGGTCAGGTTGGCGACCAGGGATTGGTATTCAAAGATGGCCTGTAAGGTTCCCTGGGCAACTTCGGGCTGGTAAGGGGTGTAGGCGGTGAAGAATTCGCCGCGGCGCAGCAAGCTGTCGACAGCGGCGGGGATGAAATGGTTGTAGGCGCCTGCGCCGAGAAAACACACCAGATCGCGGGTGTTTTCGTTGGCCCCAGCCAGTTCCTGAAGCTGCGCCACGGCTTCCATTTCGGTGAGCGCCGGGGGCAGATCTAATTTCGGAAAGCGGAATTCCGCGGGCACGTCCTGGAAAAGTTCATCCAGGCTCTTAACGCCGATGGTTCGGAGCATCGCCTCCCGTTCCGCATCGGTATGGGGAATATACATTAGTGACTCCGTTCCGCGCAGTATTTCTCGTATGCAGCGGCGTCCATCATACCGGTCAGTTCGCCAGGGTTGGCGAGTTCAACTTTGACCATCCAGGCTTTCCCGTAGGGATCGCTGTTGACCACTTCGGGAGTCTGGGCGAGATCTTCGTTGATGGCGACAACTTTGCCAGAGACGGGCAGGTTGACATCCGCAGCGGCTTTCACAGATTCGAGGGTGGCGCAGGTGGCCCCTTTCTTCACGGTATCGCCTTCAGAAACCACGATTTCGACGAAGACGATGTCCGACAGTTGATCCTGAGCGTGATCGGAAATACCAATGGTAGCGACATTGCCTTCGACCAGGACCCACTCATCGGTTTCGGCATACTTTAAATTAGCTGGAATATTCACGACATTCCTCCTGAAGAAAATTAGGGTGCGGGTATTCGATTGCGCGAACGGAACTGGATTGCCTCTGTCATCAACCTGAGAGATTCGCCTGCGGAGAGGCTTGCCCCGTGGGTGTCTTGCGACTTTTCAGAGGGGTAGAAAGCAGGGTCCCTGGTACCTGAGAGTTTCATTTGCGCCTTGCGGGGGAGCAAATTTGCCCCTTCGGTGCCCGCCAGATTTTTTTGGACGGGTCTCTTCCCAACTTTCATGAGTATATTTTTTGATCCACGAAGGGATCCATTCTATTATATCCGCAATATTTAGAAAGCGGAAATTTTTTGAGTCAAGTTTGTCGGATTGGGTTTGGAAATTCACGACGGCGGACATTTTCTGCCCGCCGTCGTTTGTTTATGGTTGAACCGGATAGCCCTGATTGATCCAGGCTTCAAAACCGCCCAGGAGGGGGGTGACGTTGGTGAAACCATTGGCCAGCATGATTTGCGCCGCACGGGCGCTGCTCTCTTCGTTCGGTCAAGTGCAGTAGGGGATGATCCAATCCTGCTTGCCCAGCTCGCCCAGCCGGCTGGGGAGTTCGTTCAGGGGGATGCTCACGGAGCCGGTGATATGCTGGTTGAGGAAGGAGCCGCTGCTGCGCACGTCCACAAACACGGCAGCCTGGGTGTCAAAAGCGGTTTTGGCCTGTTCAAGGGCGACGCGGGATATGCGGTCTACCGGGATTTCACCCACCGGGGTGGCGGTGCTGGCTGCGCTTTGGGCACTGGTGACCACCTGCCAAATCAGGATAGAGACGATCAGCACGGTGCCGGCCAGGATCATCAATAAAGGGACAGAACTGGACTGCTTCATTTTGGCTTTGCTTCTCTTCATAGCGCCTCAATCATCTTTACAGATAATACGGATCGTAAATGTCATTAATATTATAGCTAATCTTAGCAGAAATTGGCGCAAAAATCCAAACTCTCATCCAACGTTTAAGCGCGAGCGGCCGATGGGGTTTGCTTTTCAAAGAAAAACAGGAGAAAACCGATCAGGCGGAAAGCGGCGCTGATGAGGAGGCCGGCGCCCAGGCCGATCCAACTGGCGAGGAACGAAGCCAGAAGCGGGGCGAGAATGGAGGGGATGTATTCCAGACTTTGGGAGAAGGAGATGAAGGTGGCGCTGTACTCCGGCGGCACCGTTTTCATGAGCTCATCGAAAAATACCAGATTCAGCCCGGCCTGAAAGATGCCGGCGACGCCGGCGAAGATGGCAATAAGGCCCACCTGATGGGTGAGGGCCACGGCGAGGGGGTAGAGCGAAAGGCCGAAAGTGGTCCACAGCAGGACTTTGCGGGCACCTTTGGAACGGGACTGACGGGTCCAGAAGAAGTAGCCGAGGATGAGGATGGCGGTTTGGGCGGTGGTGATGGTGGCAATCCAGGAATCGCTGGCTTTGACCTCGCGCACGAAGTAGAGCGGCAGCAAGGGGACAGAGAGAATGGCCCCGGTGTTGTAAACCAGGCGTTTGGCGACAAAGCTGACAAAGGCTTTTTGGGAGGAGATGAGAGACAGGTAGTTTCTCACGCTTTCGCGGATGGAACGAGAGGGAACTTCGGCCGGAGGGGTGACTTTTTGCAGGGTGAGGTGGCTGGAAAAATAGTAACTGATGAGGCCGCCGACCGACAAGCCCAGGAACACCATCTGGTAATTGAGGGGGTACGCCAGACGGTCTAAGGTCCAACCCACAGCCATGACGGTGATTGAGGTGGTGAGGCCGAGGATACTCCAGCGGCGGCTCATCAGCTCGAAGCGGCCGACCGGCCCGGCCACCGCGTTCATGACCACGGAGAAAGAGATGGACAGGGCGGTTTGGGGGATGGTGACCAGGGCCCAGATGAGCAGAATGGTAAAAATCAGGGAGTCTTTGGGTACCAGCCAGATGGCCAGACCGGTGAGGGCGTAGGAGGTGAGGTAAAGCAGGCGGGAGCCCGAAAACCAGGGGACGATGTCGCGCTGACGTTGGAGCAGGCGGCCAATGGGGATGGACAGCAGCAGGCCGGTGACGGCGGGCATGGTGGTGAGCAGGCTGACTTCCAAATTGGAAGCCCCTTCGCGAGCGAGGAAAACTGGCAAAAAGGGCGCGGCGGCGTTGGCCAGGCCGACACCGATGGCGTCAATTTGTACGTTTACAAAATTGCGCTTGTGAATCGTTGGGCTGCTTTGGGGCGTGGAAAACCAACGAATCAAGCGTTGAAACAGCTGAATCATGGAACCTTCTTTCAGTTGGTTTTATTCATTATAGCTGAATATCAAATTCTCCGGCCTGGATGACAGCGGAACCCAGCTCGATTTCAAATTTTTGGCGGCGGCGGAGAATTTCCAACACGTAGGTCAGCCAGATGCGCTCGGTGGGATGGGTGACCGCGGCCAGCAGGCTTTGCACACGGGGCAGGGCAGCCGGGGTGAGCTCCTCCAAATTCTTATGGGTCAAAAGGAAAAGCTCCAGATCCCAGGCCAACAAAGCTCCATCCAGAGAGGAGGTAACCAGGAAGCGCCCGTCAGGAGAGACAGCGGCGGCGAGGAGAGTTTTGGAATGGTTGGCGAGCGCAGGCAGCAGGGCCTGACCGTTGGTTGGATTCCAGCAGGTGATTTGACCGCGGTCATCTCCCATGAAAACGGCTGAGACGGTGGGGTGATGGACGAGGCAGGTGGCGCGGCCCGCCTGGGGCGAGAGGGTGAATTGGTTCAGGCTGCGCCCGCTGGCGTAATTCCAGATGCACAGGCGGCCGTCGCGCCCGGCGGTGACCGCGGAAGCAGCGGAAGGTGAGAGGGCCAAAGCGGTGATGGGGCCGTCATGGGCGGGCAACTCCCACAGCAGCTGCCCATCGGCTGCGCCCCAAACGTGCAATTTCCCCAGGCTGCCGGTGGTGATGAGCAGGTCGCCCTGGGCGGAGCAGTGCAAGGCGGTGATTTCCTGATCCCCAGGGGCGGCCTGCCAGATTTCCCCACCGACCGGGAAGCGCCAGGCGCGCACGGTTCCATCAAACCCGGCGCTGAAGAGGGTGCGTTCATCGGCAGAGATGGCCAGGCCGCGGATTAAATTGGTGTGGCCGGTGAAGGATTTGGCCAGCTGGTAATGGTCCAGACGGAAAATATGGACGGCGTTATCGCCGCCCGCGGCAGCCAGATAAGACCCCTGGGCGTTGACCGCCAGAGTACGAATGGGGCGGGTGGGAGCCAGGATAACCTGCTCCTGCAAGTCCCAATGGGGAATTTCGAAGAAGTGGATGGCTGAGGCGGCGGTTCCGACGATGAGATGTTTGCCGGAGGGTTCGAAGAGCAGGGACGATACCACAGCTTCCAGCCCCTTCAGGCGGCGCGGCTGGGCCAGGGTGAAGGGGGCGGTGAGACAATCGCCCGCCAAGGTTAACAATTGGGAATAAAAGCCTCGGTCTTCTGCGTTGGGCGGCTGCCATTGCAGCGACCGCAGGACGTCGAGGATGCGCACCGATTCGGTGGGCGGGGAAACCAGGATCAGTTTCCACAGGTCGGCGGCACGGTCGGATTGGGCCAGGGACTGGACGGCTGCCTGCCAATCTGCGGCAGAAAGCTCCGAAAGCCAGCGCGGCCGGGCTGCACCCGCTGGATTCAGCCATTCGATGTGGCCGGAAGCGCGGCTTTGGGTCAGAATGCGGCGGCGAAGAGCGGGGGAGGCGGAGTCATAAACGGACGTGAGCAGGGTGTGGTTAAAATCTACGCGTTCGTATTCCGCCCATTGGCCGGAGAGGAAGAAGAACAAGGCGCGCTGCAGCGAGTCGGAAGGCGCGGCTTTGAGGGCGACGGCTGTCTGCAGGGCCTGGGGATCGTCAAAACGTAAGAACAAAGCGGCCAATGCATCGGCGGCGGGCTGGGAGCCTTTCTGTACAAGTTCGGCCAGAACCGAGAGTAAGAGGGCGCGCAGCTCGGCGGTGAGGGTGGGGTAACCGTGATCGAGGATTTCCGCGTAGACTGCGGGCTGGTCGGGGGATGCGGCGATGGTAACGATCCAAATCCAGGGGGATAGGCGGTAATTTTTGGCCGCCTGAAGGAGATGCTTCTGAACGGCCGGCTCGGCCTGGCGGTAGAAGGCGGTGAGGGCGGTATAAGCCTGCGGCTGGCTGGCCCATTGGTCGGGCGGCTGGGTGAGGAAGGCGAAGGCATTTTGCGCCAGGGGATCGGGATGCGTGAGCCCGCGGGTGATGATTTGCTGGGCGGTGTCTGGATGTCCCCAGGTGAAGTACAGATCAAAAAGCTGGCGAAGGGCATCGGCTGAACCCTGGGAGGCCAGTTGACCCAGAGCCTGAAGGGCCAGCGCGCGGGTTTCTGGAATGGGGCAGTCCGCGGCAGCCTGGGATAAAAAGGCAACGGCCTGAGGAGAGCCGTCGTCCTGCAGGGCGGCCACGGCCCCGCGCAGCAATAAGAATTGCTGCAGGGCGCTGGACTCCAACGTCTGGGGGTTGGCGCTGCTGAGAAACTTGGCCAGGGCATTCAGATCTTCGGGGGTCATAGAACAGGTGGGTTGATGCCGCTGATGCGAATTTCGCCGTCGGGGGCCAGGATGATTTCGGCTTGCTCCACCTGCTCGAAATCGGCTGGGCTGTAACGGCTGGTGAGAAAATGAAAGGTTTTGTTGGCGGACCCGGCTAAATGATGGGCAAGGCGGCTGGCTTCTTGGTAGCGGCCGGCGATGCACACATCCAGCAAGGGGCTGAGGGCAGAGGCCTGGGGCATTTTCTGAACTTCCTCCCAGGTGTACCCAGTGAAGAGGATGACAGAGAGGGATGTGCTGGCGCGAACCTGCTGGAGCAATTGGGTGAGGGGGCGGAGCTGCTGGAGCGGCTCACCGCCGGAGATGGTGAGGCCGGTGGTTTCCGGCGGAAGCGACCGAATCCATTGGAAGACGGCGTCCACCGCGTAGGAGGCGCCGCCGCTGGCAGGGTGAGTCAGCGGGTTGAAACAGCCCGGGCAGGCCAGCGTGCAGCCTTGCAGCCACACCACGGCGCGCTGACCTGGGCCGTTGACCTTGCTGGACGGTTCTAAATGATGCACCTGAAGCAAAGAGGACACGGCAGGGTACTGGCCTTAGCTTTTGGTGGTCAGCTGCTGTGAATTTCCCAGGGGGTTGTCATCGTCCAGCGCTTCGGGGGTCATTTCGCGCAGCAGGACTTCACCCCCCAGGGCGGCTTCGAGGCTTTGGGTCAGATCCAGGCAGGCTTTGCCTTTGACGCCGCGCACGTGGATTTCTACCTGTCCCTTTTTATTGATGGTGATCTCAATTTCTTGCAGGTCCATGATTCGATCTCCTTTACCTGAGGGTCAGGCCAGCTTGCGCAGAACCAGGCGTACTTCGCCATTCTTTTCGGCGGTTTCTTCGACCAGGGTGAACCCCTGTTCTTCCAGACGCGCACGGGTGGCGTGATAGGCGTAGCGCTGGCTGAGCTTATCGAGGAAGGCATCTTTTTCAAGGCCGCGCACGCCCCACCAATCGGCCACCAGTTCAAAACCCGCAGGGGTCTCGCGGAAGCCGATATCGTAGCTGAGGTTCAGCTTGACTTTGATGTCCACTTTTTGACTGGCGCCAGCAAAACCGCCCACCTTTAAATCACCTTCTTCGTATTGATACCCCAGATCTTTCAGCGCAGCTAAAAGATACACACGCTCGACAAGTTTGGTCTTGATGCGAGAGAAATGCGACATTTTGACCTCCATAAACCTGCAGGAACCAGCGGTTAGACCAAGCGAACGACCGGGAAGTCCTTATGAGTCAGGGTTCCGGTGGACAGATCGCGGCTGGTGATGGTGAGACGCTTGTTTGCGTCAATATTGAATTCTACCTCAAAGCGAGCCTCCCCTTGCCGGGCGGGGGGATCGGCGCTGAGGAAGGTGGGGCTGGATTCGTTCATCCAATACAGGCTTCGCTGTTCCTGTTCGTGCGGCGATAACTGGATGACGCGGGCAGCTCCGGTGGGGTCGAAGACCAGCTCCATCTCCGGCTTGCTGGGCGCGGCGTTGTGGCTCATTTCGTAGATGGCCAGGCCGAGCTGATTTTGGCCGTCATACGAGGCTTTGATGGTCAGGCGGGAGACAGGTTGGGTGGTGGGGTAGCGCGTGCCGCTGGGCACGATGGGATGGTAATCGTAGGTGCCTTTTTGGGGGTTGATGTAGCGGATGGCATAGGTGTGCTGGATGTGGTCAAAGAAATCCACCCCGGCCACAAAAGCGGCGGCCCCGCGGGCGATGGCGTCCAGGGGGCGGTTGAAAAAGACGCGCTCTTTGCCAAAGTACTGCCGCAAGGTGCGCTGCACGGAGGGAATCTGGCTGGAGCCGCCGACCATGAGAACGGCCTGGATGGACTCTTCGTTGTACCCGCGCTCGCGGGCGGCGTTGATGGCCCCGCGGACGGTGTGGTTGATACCGGCGTACAGGTCGTGCTGGTCTAAAATTTCTTCGAAGCTGGTGCGGGTGTAGGCGGCGGAAAGCATCTCGCCCGAATCAGGGTTAATCAGATTCAGGTCGGCAGACTCCTGGAAGGAAAGTGACTCCTTAACGCGCTCACATTCGACCAGAAGCAGATTGGAGAAGCGGCGAATCTCTTCATCCGATTCCAGGCGGTTATTGCGCTTGAGAAAATCCATGTACAGCCACTGGTCAATACTGGTTCCGCCGATGGTGCGGCCGGCTTTGCCCAGCACCCGGCAGCGGCGTCCGCCGTCCTGAGAGGCTTCGGCTTCCATGAGGACCACGGCGGCATGCAGGGTTCCGCCGCCAAAGTCAAAGATCAGGTAGGCATTGCCGGGCTGGATATGCGCGCCGTACCCCAGGGCGGCGGCTGAAGGCTCATCAATCAGGCGAAAGCGCGGCATGGCGGCGTTTTCGGCCACCTTAACCAGCCAGTTTTCGTAATGTTCGTAGGCTTCCACAGGCACGGAGAAGGCAACCTCTTCCTGATTGGCCCCGGTTTCTTCCCCGGCGAAGAGCAGCAGGGTGGAGAGAAAATCTTCGCCCGCCTGATAGGGGGTGATCTCGCGGCCGTTAAGGCGCACACGGATGGGACTGCGGCTGCTGATGTAGCGCTTCATCCAGCGGAAGGTGCGTTGGGATTGATAAAGGCCGCGTTGGATGACCTGACTGCCGATCCAGCGCCGGTCGTCCTCGGCGTAATGGATGAGCGAGGGGATGACATAGACCGGAGAACCGTCTTGCTGGTAAGAGCGAGAATATTCGGATAGGCGCAGAGGAAGTCCTTCCTGGCGGGCGGGATCCCAGAGAGCCAGGACGGTGTTGGAGGTGCCAAAATCAACCGCTAAACGGCCAGCCATGCTTAATCCTTTCTACGTTCCACACCGGCCTTACGCAGCACCTGACCGCGGAAGGCGATCCCCACCAGACGGATGACAGCGGCTTCACCTGACCCGGGTTCGGAATCGGGGCTGAGGG
>DAIOUB010000017.1:27579-31916 GCA_036751735.1 Levilinea sp.
CGCCCTGCGGCTCTTGTTTGGACGAAAACCAGGGGGACATGGGCTTCACTCCTCAAGGAGAATATCAAACTCGCCGACGGTCAGGGTGGGGACGGCGCCGATTTCCACATCAAAGCGAAAACGCTGAGAGAGGCACAGGTACACCCATTGGAGGGCACTGCGCAGCGGGCCGCTGAGAGGGGCGCTGCTTTGCAGGAGGGTTTGCAGGGCGGCGAAATGCGCCTGGGTGGCTTGACCCAGCGGCATTGATAACAGGGTGGGGATCATTAACTGACGCAGATCATAGAGAGTGAGATTAGAGGCAGTGGTGCCCACGGCCAGAAAGCTGCTGTCGGGGGAAAGGCACAGCGAGGTGAGCGGGGTGCCAGATGCATAGGAATGGCTGACTTTGAGCTGCGGCCAGGAAAGCAGTTGGAGTTCTCCGGCGGAGGTGGCCGCCACGATGCCGCTGCGGTCTTCCAGAAATTCCAGACCCGCCAGAGAGGAAGCAAACTTGTGCCGTTTGCGGCCGATGTAGTAGGCGTCGTGATCTTTGCTGGGGGTGAAAAGAAGCAGCTCGCCGTTGCGCTGGGCAGCCAGAAATTGGGCGGTTTCGGGGGTAAAGAGGGCATATTGATAGATGCTGCGGGCAGCCTTGGTGCGCAGGAAGGTGTAGAAATGATAGGTCAGATCATCCAGACGAATGAGGTCCAGGCTTTCATGCAGCACCAGCATCCAGGCTTCATCGTCGGAGACGGCCACGGAGCGGGGCCAGTTATCGTTGAGGGGCACGGCCACAGCGGAGTTGGACTGGCGGGCATCCCAGATATAAGCGCGGAAGTCACGGCCGGAGGTGAGCACGCGCTGATCTTTGAGCGGGCGCAGGGCGGTGATGGAGCCGTTATGAGCGCCGATCTTGCGCAGATTGCCTTCTTTCCAGCCGTACAGCCCGCAGGAAGCGGTAAGGGAGTTGGTACGCTCCGCCAGATAGACCTCGCCGGTGGAGGAATACTCCACACAGCCCAGGGAATGGCCAAATTTTCCGATTTTATGGGCGACTTGCGCGCGCTGATAATCCCAGATGACCGCCTGGCGCCGGTCGGTGGCCAGGATGAGATGGGGATCGGTGGGCGAAAAGGCAATGTCGTTCACTCGACCAGAAACGCGCAGGCGTTCGCGTTCCAACACCCAGGGGATTTCCTGGGCGGCCGCCTGGGGGTCTTTCTGCATGGGCTGCTGAGACAATTCGATCAACTGCTGGAAGCAGAGCTGGTCTTCGGGAGCCGTGGGAAGCCAATGCTGCCTTTGCAGGCGCTGTAAGGCTTCCAGCCCGTTGGTGAGGTTGAACTCAAAAATGAGCCGCCAGAGCTTTTCCCATTCCTGGTTAGCAGCCAGGACACGGATCATGACGGCGGCCTCATCACGGCTGCTGGCGGCGGCAGAGGAGCGAAAATCGGAACCCGTCAGGATGGTGAGGTACTGCACGCGGCCAGCTTCCTGCACGCGGCGGACGATTTTTTGGCGCAAGCCTCGTTGGGTGGTGGCGGCGAAGAAGGCGCGCAGCAGGCGCTGGTCGAAATCCAGGGCGTCATAGCGATCATATTGGCCGGTGAGGAACAAGACCGCGGCCTGGTCTTCGGGATGGGTGGGCAGATAGCCGGCAGTTTTGATCAGCTCCAGCAAAGCCGAATCTTGCGTATCCAGGAATTGCTGGCAGAGCGCATCCAGGGCGGCTTGATCTTCCAGCGAGAGCAGCGCGGCGCGGGCTGCGGAAACGACCTCAGGGTCAGCATCCTGGGTACAGGCAAACAGGTCTGGAAGCTGAGCGGGTGGGATGCGCCGGGCGATATCCTGACGGCCGATTTTGAGGGCGCACAGTAGACGCAGGCCTTCAGGGGCGGCGGGGATATAGGCGGCGCGCAGCAGCACCGCTTCCATTTCCGGCGCACGAGATTCAGCCCACTGGGCGGCGAAGCGCGAGATGGTTTCGGGGTGCTGGAGGTTGTGCAGGCAGAATTGGGCACGCTCGGCCAGGGCGGCGTCGCTGCCCTGAGCATATTCCCACAGGAAGGGCAGCCCTTCGGGGGACAGGCTAAAAAGGGTTTCCGGATGATTGGTAAGCAGGGCGCTGAATACCAACACCTCCGCTGAGAAACTGGGGGAAACGGGGTAGGCGGCGCGCAGGATCAATTCGGCCAGGCGGGGATCTTTGCGCTGGCGGCATTCGGCGAAGAGGGTTTCCACCGCCTCGGTTTTTTTCAGGTGCAGAAGGATCTGTTCAGCGGCGGTGCGGACGGATTCCTGTGGATCGGAAAGGAAGAGGTCCATCACCTGACGGATGGTGCGGCTGGAGGAGGAAGATCCCAGGCGCTGATCATAGCCCAGGGTGATCTGGCTGAGGGCGTAGGCCGGGGAGGCGGGCTGGGCGGTGCGGTTGAGCACGCGCAGGGCCTGCCCCAGCTCGGCATTGCGCGATTGTTTCCAGGTTTCCCAAAGCGAATCGTAACCGGAGGAGGGTTTGATCTTTTCGACCCAGGCGGCAATTTGCAGCCGGGCTTCTGCATCCAGCGGGGCGGAGACGCCCTGAGCGAGCACAATGAGTGCCTGAGGATGGGTGGGGCGGGAGATTTTGTGAATCAGGAATTGCAGAGCCAGTGCGCGCAAAAAGCTGCCCCCCAGGGCGGCAGGCAGCGAATTGAGCAGCAGGGCACGCAGCAGCGAGAAATTCTGGGATGCAGCAGGCGGCATGAGATTATTCGGATGGGTCTATGGCGACGAACCGCGTGGCAGCTTCACCCGATTCATAGAAAGAGGCGGATTGGGCGCGGCCTTCGGCCAGCCAGGCGCGAAGCGCCATGATGCGTTCCCGATGAGAGATGGAGAGCGGAACCTGACGTTTGAGGGCGGTGGAGATGTCCTGGGTGGTGAATTCGCGCTGGGAATCGTTGAAGCCGATGTACATGGCGTCAATGATGGCCTGTTCGATTTCAGAGCCGACGTATCCATAGGACTCGGCAGCCAGGCGGTCCAGGTCATAATCTTCGGGCAGGCGGCGGCGTTTACGCAGATGGACGGTGAAGATCTCGCGGCGCTCGTCCTCGGTGGGAAGATCTAGGAAGAAAATTTCGTCGAAGCGGCCCTTGCGCAGCAGTTCGGGGGGGATGGCGGCGATGTCGTTGGCGGTGGCTACCACGAAGACGGGGGAAGTTTTTTCCTGCATCCAGGTGAGAATGCTGGCAAACACGCGGGTGCTGGTGCCGGAATCCAGGCCGCCGTGTGCCAGGGCTTTTTCCATTTCATCAATCCAGAGGATACAGGGGGCCACGGTTTCAACCAGGTGCAGGGCGCGGCGGCTGCGTTCTTCAGATTCACCCACCAGCGAGCCAAAAAGCGCGCCGACATCCAGGCGCAGCAGGGGGAGACGCCACAGACCGCCGATCATTTTTGCGGTGAGGCTTTTGCCGGTACCGGGGATGCCAATGAGGGCGATGCCTTTAGGCGCGGGCAGGCCGTAATCACGAGCTTCCTGTGAAAAGGCGGTTTCACGCAGGCGCAGCCAGGCTTTGAGCACTTCGAGGCCGCCGACATCTTCGGGTGTTTCACTGACGGCGTAGAATTCCAGGGCTTCGCTTTCACGGATAATTTGCTTTTTCTCGTCGGTGATCAGTTGGATATCGCGGTCGTCCAGGATGCCGTCGGTGACCAGGGCTTTGGAGAAGACGCGCCGCGCCTGGGCAAAGGTGAGGCCGAGGGCGGCCTGCACGATTTTTTCGCGCCCCAGCGGGGTGAGGTTGACGCGCACACCGGGCTGGCTGGTGAGATTTTTGAGCACCTGTTCCATATCCCCGGCGTCGGGGAGGGGGTGTTCGATAATTACAAACTCATCGCGGAGTTCATCGGGAACACGAGAAACCGGCGCGGTGATGAGCAGGGATTTTTGGGTTTGTTTGAGCTTTTGGCCGAGAGAGCGCAGCTTCCTTTTAATCTGTGGGTTTGTCCAGGATTCGTGAAAATCCTTGAGGACAATCAGCGCCGTGGGTGAGGAGAATTTCTCGATTTGGTCTAGGGCGGTTTGGGGATCACGTGCCTGGGGAAGAACGCCGTTGGGCTTGGTCAGCCATTGGAAACCGTCTGCCAGGTCCCAGGTGAGGCCTGTGCGCTGCAGGCGGTCGCACAGAGCGCGGATGGTTTCCAGCACGCGTTCCTCTTCCAGGGTGGTGATGAGCAGCAGGGTGAAACGCGAGCGCAGAGAAAGGTCGAGTTGTTCCTCAAAAGACATGTGAAGCTCCCAGTGTGAGTCAAAATCCGAAGCTATTATACCTTGCCTTCCAGTTGCGCGCTCGGCAGCCGACGTGCGG
>DAIOUB010000018.1:0-3827 GCA_036751735.1 Levilinea sp.
ACCAGCCGCACGGGATAGCTGCTGCGTTGGATGGAGCGGATCAGATTATTGCTTCCACCGCCGCCAGCCCCTGTGATCAATACGGATTTTTTGCTCATACGCTCCTCAATCCATCATCCAGCCAAACCCAAAGAAATTGACCAGCGCCGGAAGAGGATCATCCCACGATCCAACGCCGTCCACGAAATCAAAACTGATCTCGCGCAAATAGTCGTCCAAATTGACTTCCCCGGCCTTCACCTGCTTCATCACGCTCCACAGGTCCATCCAGGGCAGCCACCAGCGCACACCGTTCACCTGCTGGGGCAGCTCGGTTGGGGCCTGGCCGATGGCGTCCAGGTACTGCAAATAGGGCAGGTTCACCCCGCAGGCCGCGGTCAGGCTGTGCCATTTCCACAGGCGGTTGTTGATCTCCAGGAATTTCAGGCGTCCATCGCGCGGGTCGCGCTTGAACTCCACCTGCGACGCCCCATGATAGCCCGCCTGGCGCAAAAATGCCATGCCCTGCGCCGCCACCTCCGGCGCCTCACAGCTGATGCCCAGGGCGCAGGTTCCGTACTTGTGATTGCCGCGCAGCTTGTAACCGGTGAACAGGCCGAGCGGGCGCGTGTGGGCGTCCACATAGCTGCCCAGGGTGAACAGCTCGGTGTCTTCGCCGGGGATTTCTTCCTGGAACATCAGTTTAAAATCCTGAGCGCGTTCAAAGGCCTCGCGGGCCTCCTCTGGGGTGGTCACGCGCATCACCTGACAATGAAAGCGGCTGTAAAACTCTTTGCCGCCGCGCGGTTTCACCAGGCAGGGATACACCAGCTCCGGCAGGCTGCGCTCAAAATCCTCGCGCGAGTCCACATACACCGTGTGCGGAACATCCACGCCCGCCTGCTGGGCCACCCGGTACTGCTCGCGCTTGTCTTCCAGGCGCAGTTGGGTCTCGTAATTGGAAGTCAGCAAGAAAACCCGTTTCAGTTCAGCCTGATGGCGCACGAACATGGCCAGCAGCCGCTCGGCCGCCAGCATAAACAGCACCGGCGTGCGCCCTGTGCTGCGAATGCGCTCACCCAGCCCGCACAATTCCTTAATAAAAGCCGCTTCACCTTCCGGCGTCTGGTTTAAGAAGGGTTTGCACTGATAGGGGATGGCGTAGCGCGAGTAGAAACTGAGCGCCTTGGGGTTCGGGTCGGCCACCACCGCCTGAATGCCGTTGCGGCCCAGCGCGCGCAAATGCCCCAGCCCGTTGATCCAGGCCTCCGGCACCAGCACCGGCACAAAGGCCGTCTCCAACTGGCTGACCGCCTGCTGAACTTCGTCGCCCGTCAAGGGCCGCATCTCCCGATAGGCCTGGCTCAATTGGGTAAGCTCGCGGCCCAAAGCGGCCAACACCGGATATTCCTGCTGCTGCATCATGCCGAAAACTCCTCCCGCCAGCGTTCCCCATGTTCGCGGATGGTGCCCACGCGCGCATCCCCGGTCAAACGCTCCAGCAGGCCCAAAAAGGCCGTGCGCGTGCCAGGGGCATGCTGCGCCAGGCGGTCCACATCCTGCACCTGGGCCTGATCCAGCTGCGGAACCTGCCGCTTGAGGGCCTCATACGCCCCCACATTCCCCGAATTTAAAGCGATATGGATGGGATGGAAGGCAAACACTTTCAGACCCGGCATCTCCAGCCAGCCTTCGGCCACGCGCCAATCCGGCTCCGGCTGGCTCATCTCCTGCGCGTCGCTCCAAAAACAGGGCAGGCGGCACAGCACCCCGCCCCCCACCCGAAAGGCGGCCGGGCGCAGGTGAGGCACATAGGGCAGAAACAACGAAACATCATTCACCCAGGGGGTTTGCTGCACCACGCGGGCAAACAAAGGGGTAGACTGCACCAGCGCGTGAGTGCGCAGGCTGACCGCCTCGGGCACCAACGCGCACATATGCGCCAAAACCGCATCGGGGCTGTCGCCGTGGGTGGAACCGGCCATCAAATTGGGGTGCACGCCCAATTCAAACAGATCGGGGCGCTGGCGCAGACGCTCCACCGCCGGGCTGGCGTGGGTCACAAACCAGGTGGCGGGAACCTGCGCCGCCGCCAGCAAACCGGCCACATGATCAATAACAAAATCGGGCGCCCAATCAATATCCAGCGTAATCGCTACCGCTTCCATGCTTCGTACCCTACCCTTCCGCTGTTCGTAATCGCCGCGCCGGGTTGCCCACCCACATTTCTCCAGGCGGAATATCGGTCAGCACCACCGCGCCCATACCCACCGTGCTGAACGCACCAATCTGCACCCGGCCGCGTACGCAGGCATTGGCGCCCAAAAAAGCCCCCGCCTGGATATGCACGTTGCCGGTCAGCGAAACGCTGTTGGCGCAGCAGGCGTAGCGCTCCAGATGACAATCGTGGGCCATGTACGAATTACCCAGGACGCACACATGATCTTCCAACACCACCTGCGGCTGGACGATGACGCCCGGCCCCACGTACACCCCACGGCCCACCTGGGCCCGCGGGGAAAGCACCGCATGGGGGTCCACCACCGTGGCCCAGCGTTCGGCGGGGATGCCCAAGGACTGCACGGTTTCGTGGTAGCCGCGCATCTTTTTGGCCGTGTACAGGCTGTTCAAAAAGAGCACGTCCTCGGGCAGCGCGCGCCAATCCTGCAGGCGGCCGAGAACCGGCAAGTCAAAGCGGCTGCCCAGGGCTGCGTAGGCATCATCCAAAAAACCCGCCAGCCGGGCCCCCGGCAGCCGCTCCACACTTTCGGCCATCAGCATGCCGTTTCCTGAAGCGCCCAACACGACGATGGTTTGCAGTTTCAGCGTTCCAGGAGTGGCAGTCATTCTTATTGTTCCTCGGGCACGTCAATCACCGGCGGCGTCTCAAAGAAAATCGGCGCCATCCACATGGTCATATACACATCGCGGAAGTCTTCCTGGGGCGGCAGAACCGGCTTACCCAGAATGAGGTCCACGCTCCATTGGAAGAAGTCGCGCCCCGCTCCGCGTGTCATCACTGTGGCGCCGGTGAAACGCGGGTTGATCTCGGTAAATTTGACCGAGCCGTCCGCGGCGCGGTAGCCCTGAAAATTGGACGGGCCAAAGAAACGCAGAGCCTGGGTGGCCTTGCGCACCAGGGCTTCCAGATGAGCGTCGTGGAAGACCTTGCCCATGTTGATCGCCCCGCCGTTCTTGCTGAAAGCGGTGGAGAGCGCGCTCAGGCGTTCCCCAGGCACCACGCTGACCAGCTGCCCCTCTGCGTCGCAGAAGAAATCAATGGTCAGTTCCGTCCCGCTCAGCAGCTCCTGAAAGACGTAATTCTCTTCGCGCCCTTCAATGGCCTGCAGCACCTCTTTCAGCTCGGCCTGGCTGTGAATCACCTGAATGTCGTAGCCTTTTTGGGCGCGGCGGGCCGGGTAGCGCGGCTTAATCAAAACCGGCAGGGCCATCTCGGCGCCCAGTTTGCGCCATTCCGAAGCCAAAATAGTGGCGGGGGCGGGCAGGTCATTTTCCTGGAAAAATCGGGCGGTGGCGTATTTATCCAGCGCCAGGTTCACCGTCTCGCGCGGCGAAAGCAGAATGTGCATGCCCGCGGCTTCAAAGCGCTCGCGGGCGTTGGAGAACACCTCAATGTCGTTATCCATCAAGGGCACAATCATACCGATATTTTCGCGGCGGCAAATCTTCCAGACCGTGTCGAGGTAGTCGGGGTGGGTGATGGGCGGAACCTGGTAGCCGCGGTCTGCCGCGTGCAGCCCAGGGGCCAGCGGGCTGAGCTCTGTGGTGATCACCCGCTCCGCGCCGACGCTCTCTTTCAGATACTGGATATGTAAAAACCGTTTACC
>DAIOUB010000018.1:3927-16743 GCA_036751735.1 Levilinea sp.
CTGCGGTAGCCGAACAGCCGCTGGAAAATGGGCTGGTCGTGCATGGCGTAGGTGCCCAGGGTGGATTCAATATCAATCGCGCGCAGATCCGCCACCATGCGGTCGCGGTCCAGGCTGTCGTCCAGCAGGGTCACAAAGGATTGGTAAATGTGCCCGCCCCAGGCAGGCTCCGCGGGCAGCTGCACCCCCGGAATGTGCGCCATGCGCTGGTGCAGCTCGCCCGCCAGGGCGCGCTTGCGCTCGATGAGCCAATCCAGCTTTTCCATCTGGGCCACGCCCATCGCGCCCAAAATATCGCTCAGGCGGTAGTTATAACCGGCCTCTTCATACTCATACCAGTAGCCGGTGCGCTTGCCGCCGTGACTGCGCAGCAGTTGAATGCGCTCCGCCAGCTCGCTGTCATCCGTGGTGATCATGCCGCCTTCGCCGGTGGTGATGACCTTGCGCGGGTGGAAGCTGTAGGCTCCCATCGTGCCCATCGCGCCGCAGAAG
Source organism: Levilinea sp. (assembly GCA_036751735.1). Lineage (GTDB taxonomy): Bacteria > Chloroflexota > Anaerolineae > Anaerolineales > Anaerolineaceae > Levilinea. The sequence continues at coordinate 4,420 of DAIOUB010000018.1, forward strand.
CGCCCCTTGTAGGTCGTGCCGATGGCGCAGGCCGCATCTTCCAACACCGCCAGATTATGGCGTTTGGCAATCTCCAAAATGGGATCCATATCCGCCGAGCAGCCAAAGGCATGCACCGGCAGTATGACCTTGCTGCGCGGGGTGATGCGCCGCTCCAAATCCGCCGGATCCATGGTGAAGGTGTCCAGGCAGATATCCACCATCACCGGCACAGCCCCCAACTGCACCACCACGTTGGCCGTGGCCGGAAAGGTGAAATCAGCCACCAAAACTTCATCCCCAGGGCCAACCCCCCAGGCCGCCAGGGCCAGGTGCAGTGCGGTGGTGCAGGAGCTGGTCGCAAAGGCGTAGCGCGAACCCACATACGCCGCCAGCATTTTTTCAAATTCCACCACCTTGGGGCCCTGGGTGAAATAGCCAGTTTGCAGTACCTTGGCAATTTCTTCCAGCTCGCGGTGGTCGGTGTAGGGAATGTTCAGTCTCACAGTCGCCTCTTAAGAAAACCGCTTCAGGTAATAATCCACCGTCTCGCGCAGATCCGCCTCGCTGATCACCGGCGGTTCAAAGCCGATCAGCTCATGGGCCAGGCGGATATCGCCGCAGTGTCGGCGCACATCGCCGGGGCGCTGCTGCGAGTGGATCACCGGATAATCCGGCACACCCATCACCTCCAGCAGGCGCGCCACCAACTGATTCATGGTGATTTCCTGACCGGTGGCAATGTTGAGGACTTTGCCGCGCGTGGCGGCTTCTTCGTACACATGCACGAAGGCGTTGGCCGTGTCGCGCACAAAGATGTAATCGCGGGTCTGCTCGCCGTCCCCGTGAATTTCAATCGGCTGTTTGTGCAGCACGCGCTGCACCACAATGGGGATGATCCCGGCGAAGGTTCCGGGGTTTTGGCGCGGGCCAAAGTTGTTGAAAGGCCGCACAATGGACACGTCCATGCTGAAGGTGCGCCAGTACGACTGCACCAGTTGATCGCCCGCCGATTTGCTGGCCGCATAAGGTGTGCGCGGGTGCAGGGGGTGGCCTTCGTCCATGGGCACATACTGCGCCGAACCGTACGCCTCGGAGGAGGAACTGTGGATCAGGGTGCCAATCGCCCCCCAACGCGCCAGTTCGCAGAAGGTCAGGGCGATGTTGACGTTGGTGGTCACAGTCCAGGCCGGGTACTTCAGCGAGGTGGGCAGGGGGATCACGGCCAGGTTAAAGACCACATCCACCTTCTCCGCCTCCACCAGGTCGCGCATGGCAGCCAGATCGGCCGCGTCCAGGCGGAACACCTTCAGCCCCGGGTTCACCTTGACGGCGTCTTCCAGGTTCTCCTCACGCCCCAGGTAAAAATTATCCACCACAACCAGATTGGACGGGTTTTCCTGCAGCACCCGGTCCACCAGGTGGCTGCCGATAAAGCCGGCGCCGCCCGTGATCAACACGCTCTTACCCGTTAGTTTCATGCTCACATCTCCACAAATTTACGATGCTGCGGCCGGTGAGGCCGCGCCAACCACCCAATAGAGAAAACCCAGTTCCCGCGCCTGGCGGCCGTCCACAGCCTTGCGCCCGTCCACCAGCACCGCGGTGCGCATGGCGGCCCGCAGCCGCGGCAGATCCAGAGCGTTGTAGGCCTGGTGGCGCACCATCAGCACCACCGCGTCGGCGCCCTGCGCCGCTTCCACCACATCCCCCTGCATGCCTTCCACATACGGGTCGTGGATGCGCACATCCGCGCCCAGGGATTCCAGCAGCCGCACCAGCACCGCCGAGGGGCTGTTGCGGGTGTCGTCCGAATTTTCCAGGTAGGCATAGCCCAACACCAACACGCGCGCCCCCGCCAGGGAAACCCCGGCCTGCGCCAGCGCCTTCGAAAGCAGGTCCACCATGTGGGCCGGCATACCGTCGTTAATCGCCCGCGCCGTGGGGACCATGCGCAGGGGCACGTCCATGCCCTGAATGCCGTGCGCCAGCAGCCACGGGTCTTTGGGAATGCAGTGGCCGCCCACGCCCGCGCCCGGCAGGTGCATGTGGCGCTGGGGGCTTTTGTTCACCAGCTCCCGCACCGTCCACACATCCCCGCCCAGCGCCTCGCAGATCAGCCCAACCTCGTTGGCAAAGGCGATCTGCACGTCGCGGTAGGCGTTTTCCACCGTCTTCACCAGCTCAGCGGTGATCCAATCTGCCGCGTCCAAATCGGCCTGCACAATCAGCCGGTACAGGGCGATCATGGCCTGGGCGGTTTCGGGGGTGCCGCCGCCCACCACGCGGCTGAGGCTGCTCAAATTGGTCAGCAGCCGCCCGGGCATCACGCGCTCAGGGCAGTTGCCCAGGTAAAAGTCGCGGTTCACGCGCATGCCGCTGCCTTCTTCCAGCAAGGGCCGCACCACCGTGTCCATCGTGCGCGGGGCGATGGTGGATTCCACAATCACCAGTGCGCCGCGCTTGAGCACGGGGGCCAACTGCGTCAGAGCGGCCCGCAAGGCCTCATAGCGAGGAATATGCTGGTCGTCCACCGGCGTTTCCACATCAATCAAAATCACGTCCCGCTCGCGCAGGGTCTCGTAATCCGCCGCGGCGTGCAGCCGCCCCTGGGCCACCTGTTCGGCCAGCAGCTGCGCCAACCCCGGCTCTTCGCCCTCAATCGGCGACAACCCGGCGTTGATCTTATCCACCCGCTCCTGCTTGATCTCGACCCCCAGCACATCAAAACCCGCCTTGGCAAACAGCGCCGCCACCGGAAGGCCCACATAGCCCAGGCCGATGACCGCCAGTTTGGCTTCTCGTCGGGTGATTTTCTCTGTCAGATCGTTGAGCGACATAGAATACGTTGACTCCTCTGCCCCGCCCGGCGCGCCAAAAGCCGCCCAGGTGGGGATGACAACACAGACACAGAGGCCGGAAATATCAAAACCGCAGCGCCCTGTGTCTGTGTTGATAAGCAGCTTAGACTTCGACCACCTGGTGTTTCTGGCCGGATTCCACCAGGGCCAATGCCAGACGCAGCGCCTTCAGCCCGTCCTCGCCCGTCACCGCCACAGGAGCCTCACCCCGCACGGCCTTCAGGAAGGCCTGCAGCTCGGCTTTGAGCGGCTCGTAGCGCTGGAGCGAATAGCGCACCATGCTGCCTTCGCTGACGCCCTTCAGCACCCGCAGCGCCGGATAGTTATCCGCGGCGGCCTGCGCGTTTTCAAAGAAATACAAATCCTGCACCAGATCGTCCACCCGGAACAAACCGCGTTCCCCCAGCACCAGCACTTCGCGCACCTTGGTGGGGGTCAGCCAGTTGATTTCCAGCGCGCCGGTGATGCCTTCGGGGAAGCGCAGCATGCCGAAGAGCAGGTCTTCGTGATCGGTGTGAATGCGCTGCTCGGTTTCGGCGTACACCCGTTCGGGGTCCATGCCGGTCAGGAAGCGCATGATGTCCACGTCATGGGGGGCCAAATCCACCACCACGCCCACATCGCGGATGCGCGCCGGGAAAGGTCCCGCCCGGCGGCAGAAGATCTGGAAAATGCGGCCCAACTCACCAGCCTGCAGCTTCTGCTTCAGGGCTTGCAGCGCCGGGTTAAAGCGCACAATATGCCCCACCATCAGCTTGCGGTTCAGTTCCCGCGCGCGTTCAATGATGCGCTGGCCCTCTTCCAAGGTGGCCGCAATCGGCTTTTCCACCAGCACATCCGCGCCCGCCTCCAGCGCCGCCAAAGCCACCTCTTCGTGCATGGCGGTGGGCACGGCGATGGTCACGGCTTCGGGCTTCACCTGCGCCAACAGTTCACGGTAATCGGTGAAGGCTGCCGTGCCAAACTGGGCGCCGATGGCCTGCGCCACCGCCGGGTTGGCGTCCGAAACGGCCACCAGCTCGGCCTCAGGCAGTTCGTTGTACACTCGCGCGTGGTTCTTGCCCATCGAACCCACGCCGATCACGGCCACACGCGTCGCCATGATTTAAGCTCCCGTGAAGGTGTTAATGGCCTTCACCACCGTTTCCAGATCGGCCTGTGAAAGCGAGGGGTGCACGGGCAGCGACAGCACTTCCAAAGCCGCCTTTTCGGTTTCGGGCAGGGTCTGGCTGTAGCCCAACTCCTGGGTGTAGAGCTTCTGCTTGTGGATCGGCACGGGGTAATACACCTCAGAGCCGACGCCCTGTTCTTTCAAATAGTCGCGCAGCGCGTCGCGTTTGCCGTCCGGCACGCGCACGGTGTACTGGTGGTACACGTGGCCGTAGCCTTCGGGCACAAACGGCGTGGTCACGCCCTTCAGGTGGGCGCTGTAGAAGGCGGCGTTTTCCTGGCGTTTGCGGTTAAAGAGATCCAGCTTGCCAATCTGCGCCAGGCCGATGGCGGCGTGAATATCCGTCATGCGGAAGTTGAAGCCCAGCTCATCGTGGTAGTAGCGCACGCGCATACCGTGGTTGCGGATCACGCGGCAGGCCTCGTTGACGGCGTCGTCATTGGTGGTGATCATGCCGCCTTCGCCGGAGGTGATGTTTTTGGTGGGGTACAGCGAGAATGCGCCCGTGCTAAAGGCACCGGCTTTCGTGCCGCGGTAGGTGGCGCCGTGGCTCTGGCAGGCGTCTTCAATCACCGCCAGGTTGTACTTTTCGGCCAGCTTCAGGATGGGATCCATGTCGCTCACCAGGCCGAACAGATGCACGGGCATGATGGCTTTGGTGCGGGGGGTGATGGCGGCTTCGATCTGGCTCACGTCCAGGTTGAAGGTGCGCGGGTCAATATCCACAAACACCGGCCGCGCGCCCACATACAGCACCGAATTGGCCGAGGCGATGAAGGTGAAAGCCGAGGTGATGACTTCGTCCCCGGCGCCAATCTTATGGGCCAGCAGGGCCACGTGCAGCGCGGTCGTCCCCGAAGAGGTGGCAATCGCGTGGCGCGCCGCGCACATCTGCGCAAAGGCGTCTTCAAAAGCTTTCGTGCGCGGCCCCTGGGCAATGATGCCCGAATCCAGAACTTCTAAAACCGCCTGTTTTTCTTCAGGCCCCATCACGGGTTTTGCCATGTTAATCATCGAACACTCTCCCAAACTTGAGCAGGAATTTTCACCAACGTATCACATTCCTCGCAGCGAGCCACCACCAGGTCGCCTTCGCGGTGGTCGCTGTGCAAAGATGCGCCGCAGGCGCAAACAAACGCGCGCAGCCGCGCCGGGTTGCCAAACACCAGCCCGTGCGCGGGCACGTCGCGGGTGACGACGCTGCCAGAGCCGACCATGGCCCATTCCCCAATGGTGATGCCGCAGCGGATGGTGCTGTTGGCCCCCAGGGCCGCGCCGCGCTGAATGCGCGTTTCGCTCAGCACCCAATCGTCCGCGCTTTTGGGTGAACCGTCCGGGTTGACGGCCCGCGGGCGCATGTCATTGGTAAAGCACACGTGCGGCCCAATGAAAACGCCGTCTTCGACCGTCACGCCGTGATAGACCGAGACATAATTTTGAATTTTGACGTTATCGCCAATCTGCACACCGGCATCCACGTAAACGCCTTTGCCGATATTGCAATTTTGGCCCAGGCGCACACCGGGCCGGATCTGGCAGTGATGCCAGATGCTGGTTCCCTCACCGATGGTGGCCTGATCAGAGACTTCCGCAGTAGGATGGATACGAACCGCCATGCCTGCTCTCCAGTTTTCCCAACTTGGTAAAAGATCAGCGCGTTCCGCGCTGTAAAACGCAATTTAACCCTGTCCTCAGACAAAAATCCAGCGCGTTTTCAGGCGCGCCGGGGTGTACGGAATCTATGCCGATTGCCGGACGTCTTCCAGAATTTTCGCGTAGGATTCTACCACACTCTCCAAATCGAATCTCCGCGCCGATTCTCGGCTGGCTTTGCGCACCTCCAGCAGATGCTGCGGGTCGCGGATCAGCGCGCGCAGTTTTTCGGCAAAACCAGTTTCGTCCCGCGGGTCGTGGCAGAAGCCGTTCACACCCTCTTCCACCAGTTCCACATTGCCGCCCGCACGGCTGAGCGCCAACGCCAGGCCCATGGCCATGCCCTGCACGCCCACCACAGGCAGCCCCTCAGAAAAGGACGGCAGCAGCAGCACGTCGCTGCGCCCGAACCAGCCGATCACCTGCGGCGGCGCCAGCCACCCCGGCAGGGTGATGCGCTCGGTCAGGCCCAGCCGGGCAATTTCCGCCTCCACCGCGGCGCGCAGCGGCCCATCGCCGATCAGCGCGCATTTCCAGGGCAGGTCGGTGATCTGGCTCAAAATGCGCACCAGACCCAGGGGATTTTTCTGTTCCATAAAGCGCCCCGCAAAAACGATGCGCGGCGGGTTGTTGATTTCCAGATCGCCGGGGTCCAGCTCTTCCAGATCCACACCGTTAGGGATCACCGTCACCGGCACGGGGTAATGCTTCAGCGCCAGGCCGCGGGTGAATTCGCTCACCGCCGCCACGCGCCGCGCCCGCCGCCAGATGAGCCGGCTGAAAGGCAGCACCCAACGGAACCATTTGCCCGTTTTTTCGGGCGTGCCCCCGGGCACATCCCCCAGATGGGCGGTGAGCAGGTAGGGCGTGCCCGTCAGCACCGAAAGCGCCCAGGCGCTGGCCCCCGCCGGAACCGCAAAATGCACGTGGATCACATCCGGTTTCCAGGTGCGGATGGTGCGCAGACCTTCCCAAAAGCTGGCCCACACATAGCCCACCATCGCGCGCAGATCGGCCCGAAAACTTTCGCGCCGCAGGGATTTCAGCCGGTGCACATGCACCCCCAGGGCTTCGCGGTGTTCCGGAAGATCCCCCCAGCCCGCCGTCAGCACGCGCACCTCATGCCCGCGTTTGGCCAGGCCCGTGCATAAATCTTCGGCCACCCGGCCGCCGCCCCCGCCCACCGGCGGGTATTCATGGATCAGGGTGAGAATGCGCATGAGGGATCAGTCGTTCTTGCTGGGGTCGGTGTTGATGCGTTTCCGCACCGTGTAGGTGGGTTTGCCCTGAGATTCATGGTAGGTACGCACTTGCAGCTCAGCGATCAGGCCCATCAGCATACTTTGGAAGCCCATAATCGCCACCATCGTGGCCACCTGGAAGAGGGGCGAGGCCAACACCGACACGCCAAAGCCCACCCGCCGGATAAACAGATAGAGCAGCACCGCGGCGCTGACAGCAATCAGCCCCAGGCCCGTGCCGCCGAACAGATAAATGGGTTTGTTGCCAAAGCTGCTCAGGAACTTGACCGTGAACAGGTCCAAAATCACTTTAACCGTGCGCTCCAGCCCGTACTTGGTCTTGCCAAATTTGCGCGGGTTGTGATTCACCGGCAGTTCGATGATGCGCGCGCCGTAGGAACTGGCGTACACGGGGATGAAGCGGTGCATCTCGCCGTACAGGCGGAAGCCCGTGATCACCTCGCGCCGGTAGGCCTTCAGCGTGCAGCCGTAATCGTGCAGATGCACGCCCGTCACCCACGAAATCAGCCCATTGGCCAGGTTCGAAGGCAGCGTGCGGGTGACATAGGCATCTTTGCGCTTGGCGCGCCAGCCGCTGACCACGTCGTAGCCTTCTTCAATTTTTTGCAGCAGCATGGGGATGTCTGCGGGGTCGTTTTGCATATCCGCATCCATCAGCACAATCACTTCGCCGTCCGAATGATCAATCCCCGCCGCAATCGCCGCCGTCTGCCCAAAATTGCGCCGCAGCGAAACCACCCGCAGGCGCTGATCTTTGGCGGCCAACTGCTCCAGCACTTTCAGGCTGCCGTCGCGGCTGCCGTCGTCCACCAGAATCACATCCCAGGCAACCGGAAGGGGTTCCAGGGCCTTCAGCAGGGCTTCATACAGCATGGGCAGGTTTTCCTGCTCGTTGTACACCGGAATAATCACGGACAGATTCATGGATTTCTCCGAAAAATATGGATGGCTGAATCCGGGCGGCACCCCACCACCGGTTCAGACGGGGCCAGTTCATCAAAAGCGCGCGCGTTGTCGGCGTTTTTGGTGAAGTTGACCACATATTTATCCTCAATCAAGGCGTAGTCGGTTTCGCGCAGCCATTCCGCGCCGATTTCTTTGCTCCAGAAGCCGTTTTTCAGCAGATTGTCGCGCTTACCGCCTTCGCGGTAAGTGTACCAGTGATTCAATTGTCCGGGGAAGATTCGCACATCCGGGATATACAGCAGGGGCAGCGGCGTGGTGTCGTTCAGCCAGTACACCAGCGACCCCGCCGGGATGAGGCTGGCCAGGTGTGCCCCGGCGGCCTCGTGCGAAGCGATCACATCCTCGGCGCACAGGTTGGTGCGAAAACGTCCGCCGCCCAGGGCGGGAGTCGGCGAAAGCAGCGCGCCCAGGCCCCAAAACAAGGCCAGGGCCGCCAGCCCAAAGTTCACCCGCCGCGCGCGCCGCCGTGAGGCCAGCGCCCAAACCGCCGCCAGTGCCGTCAGCGCCAGCCCCACCCCCAGCCCCGCCAGGGCCGGAAGCAGCAGCCGCAGGGTTTCGGGCGAAAGGGCAAACTTGTTGGCGAACAGCCGCCACAGCTCCGTCGTCCCCGGCAGCAAGCGCCCACCGCTCACACGCGGCACGGTCAAATCCATCACCGCGTAGCCGATGTCGCGCCAGGCCCCGTAGCCCAGCCCAGCCGCCCCCACCACCACCGTCAGGGCCAAAAGCCCCTGGCGCAGCGCGCCCGGCCGCCGCACCCAGGCCGGAAACGTGACCGCCACCAGCAAGATCGCCGCCGGGATGAAAAAGGTCAGATAGCCGGAATAGCAGAACAGGCAGTAATCTTTGGCCACCGACACCCAGTAATGCGCCGCGGCCATCAGCACCACAAACACGCTCAGGCACACCCCCGCGCGAAAGCGCCAGGCTTCGGCCCAGCTGCGCCGCGGCGGCCATAAAATCCATGCGAAGACCGTCCCAAACAGGGCCAAAAAGTTGTAGCGCATGCCTTCCCAAAACACGCTCAACTGGGACAGACGGTCAAATGACGGGGCATATACGGCTTTGCCGCCCGCCAAACTCAGGTTTAAGAAATCAAACAGGTCGCGGAAACCGTCCGGCATCCACGGCAGCCAGATCTTCATGATATTGGGCCAATAGGGAATGTGCCCGGCCGCGAACAGCCCCGCCATCACCGCGCCGCTCAGCCAGGCGGCGCGCCTGCCGTGCTGCCAGGCGATGTACACCCACAGCAGGGCCATCAGCGGGGCCATATTCTGGCGGGTAAAGACCACCGCCACGGCCAGCACCGCGCTGAGGGCCAGCTCCCAGCCTTTGCGCCCCGGGCCCAGCGCCAGCACCAGGCTCCAGGTGAGCAGACAGGCCACCTGCACCTGGGTGAGGGCCTGCGAATAAATAAAGAGGTTAGCCGGGCTGACCACCATCATCAGCACCGCCAGCGTCCCCCACCAGCGCCCGCCCAGGCGTCTGCCGCCCAAATACAGGCCCGCCAGCATGACCGCGCCCAAAAATATCGCGAAGTAGCGCCCCGTGCGCAGCCCCGGCGAAAACAGCACCTGCGGCAGCCCCGGCAGCAAAAAAGCCAGGGGCATCTTGTTGGTGTTGGGGCCGTAATCCTGGAAGGGGCGGTAATCGCCTTGAAGATAGAGCAGCCCCTTCATCAGATAGGTGCCCTCGTCCATCGTCACGTCCTGATAATGGGCGTACACCAGTCCCTGACCCAAATAGACCAGGCCCACCAAGAGCGCCGCTGCCAGCGGCAGCCAGGGGCGGCTTGCCAGCCGCTTAATCGGCTCGCGGATGCCCATGCTCTTTCTCCCGCAGCCGCCGGTACAGGCCTTTGCCCGCGTCCCACAGCAAGCCGCTGCCCAGCACCACCGCGCTCAGCACGCTGATCATCAGCACGTTCTGCCAGAAGGGCAGGCGCTTCCACAGGTGGAAATAACGGCTGAAATACCAGTTGGTAAAGTAACCCAGGAAGATGATTTCCACCAGCAGCCAGCGCACCAGCCACCAATCACGCCGATCCCAGGCGCGCAGCACCCCCCAGCCCGCCAGCAGGGCCATGAAGGGGATGAAGGTCACGCGGTAGCGCGGGTTATCCCACAAATCGCCCCCCGCGCGGATGGAGCTGATCAGCAGCCACACCAGCACGAAACCCGCCGTCCACAGCAAAATGCGTTTTTCTTCCGGCGCGGCTTTCCACACCGTGAAGAAAGCATACAGCAGCAGCGGCGCCAGCGCATACCAGCCCGCCGCGCGGAAAATGGCGATGACCTTCCAGATCAAAATGGCGTCATCCGCGATGGCTGCCGGAAGCACCGGCTGGGCCAGCCCGTAAGCCGCCAGAATGGGCAGGCGGAACTGCTCCCCCGCCTCTTGAATGATCTTGACCACCCAGCCCTGAGCCGCCTCGGTGCGGTTGGCGTCCCATAAGAAAGCGTCGCGCAGCCAATCCCACCCAAAATAAGCCACGCCCACCCCGCCCACCAGCAAGGCCAGCGCCCCACCCCAGGCCCAGGCGCGTGAACGCGGCGCCAGGTGTTCGGCCCAGAACCACACCACCAACACCCCCGCCACCGCCACCGCCACGCGCGAAGACACCAGCAGCATCCCCGCCAGGCTGAGCACCAGCCCCGCCCGCGCCGCCCACTTATCCTTAAAGTAAGCCAGCACCCCCCACAAGGCGATACCCGTCAGGCCGATCAGGAAGGGTTCGCGCATTTGCGAGCTGCCAAAGAGGATGCTGTCGGGGTACAGCACCATGATCCAGCCCGCCAACGTGGCCAGGCGTTCGTTAAAGCGGAAGCGCACCCCGCGCCAGAAAAAGGCCGTCCCCAGAGCCGTGGTGAAGGCGCCCAAAATCAGAATCAAAAAGGGGCGCTGCACATCCGGGCTGAGGTAGCGGTACACAAAGGCACTCGTCGCCAGCAAACCGCCGTATTGGTCGGTCTTGAACTCTTCTGCAAAGGAATTAAGCAGCGGCTCCTGGGCTTTCACCACATCCCAGGCCTGGTTATCGCGCCGAAAGGCGTCGTAAAACAGATAACCGCGGTTTTGGGTGAGGGTGTCGTAGCCGTATTCCGGCAGCAGTTCCATCACCAACACGCCCACGCCCAGGCGCAGGAAGAAGGCCAGCGCCACCATCCAGGCCAGCGTGCGGCCGGCGCCCGCTTTTTGCCAGGCAAAGATCAACCCCCAAAGGCTCAAGCTCAGCAGCAGCGTGGAAGACAGCCACCCGATCCAGAAATTTCCGGCAGGCCCCAGCGCCGTCAGCACCGCGCCCAAAACCGCCCCGCCGCCCAGCGCAGTAAAAAGACGTTTCCGCCCGTTCATCGCGTTCATCATCACCTGTGTAGGGGCCGGCAGTTGGCTTGCACCGGCCCGGGTCTGTATGGAATCTGGATAATTGTACCAGACGAAGCGCGCCGCGCGCGTCGCACCGCGGCCATCCCCCTAAGTTATTATTTTCAAACCAATTTGCAAATCAGATTCATAATGCAAATCATTGCAATTTCCTATACAATAAGGACGGTTATCCGTTTCCGTTTGGTTTCTCACCAGGAAGTTTAACAATGAAAATCATCCGCGCGTTTACCTTAGCCCTTTTGGGAATTCTGGCCCTTTTAACCCACAGCATGGGCGGGCGCGTGCAGGCTGCCAGCGCACCCACCAACCCTTACCATCAAAATGTGCGCTTCGAACGTCTGGCTGTAGAAGACGGCCTGCCCAACTCCACGGTTCTCTCCGTCCTTCAGGATCAGCAGGGCTTCATGTGGTTCGCCACCGCCGACGGCGCCGCCCGCTACGACGGCTACACCTTCACCACCTTCCGCCACGACCCCACCAACGAAAACAGCCTGAGCAACAACAACACCTTCGCCCTGCTGGAAACCCAGGATGGGCTGATCTGGATCGGCACCGACCCCGGCGGGCTGAACGTGTATAACCCCGAAAACGGCCAGTTCCGCCTGTACCGCAATGAGTCCAACAACCCCAACAGCCTGATTGACAACAGCATCTGGTCGCTGATGGAAGCCCAGGACGGCAGCGTGTGGATCGGCACGCGCGGCGGCCTCAGCCGGTTAGACCGTAAAACCGAAACCTTCACCAATTTTGTCCCCGACCCCGAAAACCCGCGCGCCCTGGCGGGAGCCGTGGTGTACCGCATTTATCAAGACAGCGCCGGGACAATCTGGGTGGGCACCCGCAACGGCCTGCAGCGCTACCATCCCGAGAGCGGCGACTTCACCCTGTATGCCCACGACGACAACAACCCCGACAGCCTGAGCAGCAGCAACGTGTGGGCCATCCGCGAAGACAGCCAGGGCAATTTTTGGGTGGGAACCCGCGGCGGCGGCCTGAACCTTTTTGACCGCGCCACCGGCAAAGCCACCGCCTTCAAACACGA
>DAIOUB010000018.1:16843-19117 GCA_036751735.1 Levilinea sp.
GATGAACAGGGGGTGCTGTGGGTGTCCACTTCGGGCGGCGGGCTAAACCGCATGGATCCGCAGACCGGCCAGTTCACCGCCTATAAGTACTCCGCCGACAAGCCCAACGTCATCGGCAGCAGCTTTACCACCACGATTGAATCGGCGGGCAGCGGGCGCCTGTGGGTGGGGACTTTGGGCTACGGCCTGGACCTCTTTAACACCCGCACGGGCGAGATGGACAAGGAATACTTCCACGACCCCGAAAACCCCAACAGCCTGAGCGAAGACACGGTCTACGACCTGGCGGTGGATTCTGAGGGGAATGTGTGGATCGCCACCGCCCGCGGCGGCGTGAACTGGCTCAACCCCAAAACCGACACCTTCGGCCACTACCGCCATAATCCCGATGACCCCACCAGCCTGCTCAGCGACACGGTGTATTCGCTGTATCTGGACGAAACCAACGGCGTGCTGTGGGCCGGAACCACGGGCGGCCTGAGCGGCCTGAGCCTGACCGAGCACACCTGGCAAAATTACAGCACGCGCGACGGCCTGCCCAGCGATTCGATCATGGCGATTGAACCCGGGGTGGAAGGGGAATTGTGGATCAGCACCGGCAAAGGCATCAGCCGGTTTAAGGTGGCCAAAAAGAGCTTCACCAATTACGACTCGCGCGACGGTCTGCAGGGCGACCAGTTTGAAATCGCCAGCTCACGGCGCGCCCCCGACGGCGAGCTTTTCTTCGGCGGCCCCAACGGCGTCACCTTTTTCTACCCGGATCAAATCCAAACCAACCCCTACCTGCCGCCGGTGGCGTTCACCGATTTTCAGCTGTTCAACCAATCGGTGCCCGCGGGAAGCAAAATGCTGGCCAAACCCATCGAACGCGCCGACCAGATCCAGCTCACCTACGATCAGTCCGTGTTCACCCTCAAATTTGCCGCGCTCAGCTATCAGCATTCTGCCAAGAACCTGTACCAGTATAAAATGGAAGGCTTCGATAAAGATTGGTCGCCGCCGCGCAGCAAGCAGGATGTCACCTACACCAGCCTGCCCCCTGGAACCTATACCTTCCGCGTGCGCGCCGCCAACAGCGACGGCCTGTGGAATCAGGACGCCGCCAGCATCCTCATCATCAAAATTCTGCCGCCGTGGTGGTCCACCTGGTGGTTCCGCAGCCTGGCCCTGCTGCTCATCGGCCTGATCGTTTTCGGCGGCATCCAAATGCGCATCAACCGCATCCGCAGCATCAACCGCGAGCTGGAACAGCGCGTGGTGGAGCGTACCCAAGAACTGGAACAAGCCCAGACGCAGCTGCATCAGGTCAACGAGGAACTCAAAACCCAGTTGGCCGCCGTGACCCTGCTGGAAAAGAACGTGCGCGAACTGGCCATTCGCGATTCGCTGACCGGCCTGTATAACCGCCACCACCTGAGCGAGCACCTGGAAATTGAATACAGCCGCGCTAACCGCGAAAACCAGCCCATCGCCTTCCTGCTGATGGATATTGACCACTTTAAGGATGTCAACGACACCTTCGGCCATCAGGCCGGAGACCAGGCGCTGAAAGCCGCGGCGGAGGTCATCACCCACCACACCCGCCCCACCGACATCGCCTGCCGCTACGGCGGCGAAGAGTTCATGGTCATCCTGCCGGGCGTGGGGTTAGAAGCCGCCCTGCACCGCGCCGAGGAACTGCGCGAAAGCATTCAGAACCTGGAAATCCGCTACCAGGAGCAAATCATCCGCATCACCCTGTCCATCGGCGTGGCGGTGTACCCGCAGCACGGCGCCAGCAGCGATCAAATCCTCTCGCATGTGGACGCCGCCCTGTACCAGGCCAAGCATGTGGGCCGCAACAGCGTCATCGCCTACGCGCCCACGCCCGCGGATTGAGCCGCGGATCTTTCCTTCCTTAAACGCGAAGCGGCTGCCGGAAATCGTTCGGCAGCCGCTTTTGTTGTTTTGTCACCAAGAGGATCCGCTTTTCTTCTGATTCCAGATCACCGGCTCCACAGAGCGGTCCGCGGCAGCTTGAAGGGCTTCTTCCAGGATGTCATACACCCAATCATTCTCAACCTGCCATTCGATATCGCAGGAAAATTTGTAGTACTGGTTTTCCCCTGGGTAGCGGCAAATTGCAAACCCATGAATGGGTTTATAGGGCGTTCCGTCGCTGTATTCCATGATAAAAAACGGCTTTTGGGGATCAAACGCCCACAAAAGCACCTCCGCCCCATCCAATTCGTCGGGCGGCTCGAGGATGCCGTGGTTTGGTAAAGTCGTCATAGG
>DAIOUB010000018.1:19217-24363 GCA_036751735.1 Levilinea sp.
GCGCAGCCGCGAACCGCAGGTGCGGCAGAAGGCGTCGCCGGGTTTGGCCTGCTTGCCGCATTGGTGGCAGTACACCGGCTCTTCCCCCGGGGCTGCCTCTCGCCGCGCATGGCGCAGCCGCCGGCCCTGACGCGCCGCGGAGGTGCGCCCCGCCACCCAATACCAGGCCAGCCCGCCGACAATAAGCACCCCGCCCGCCGCCGCCAACACCCAGGGCAAGGCCTGCGACAGGCCGGTTTTGCCCTCGGTGTTCTGGTTAATGGGCGCCACAGGCATGACCAGCTGCAAATTGGCGCTCAATTGCTTGTCCGTTTTGTTGTACTGCGAAGACACGCGGAAAGGATTGCCCGCCTGCACCTTGCCCACCACGGAGGTGTAGTAGGTCAGTCCGTCCTGGCCCTGGCGGCCGCTGCCCATCTCCGGCTGAAGGCGCATCTCGGTGGCGTTGACCGGCTGCTGAATCTGCACCGTCAGGGTGCGCACGGTGTAATCGGCGGGCCATTCAAAGGTGAAAGCGTGTTCCACTTCGCCGCGCGTCAGGCGCGGGTCGTAATATTCCAACTGCACTTCCTGCGAAGCGGTGGTAAAGCTCACCCAGACCCACTCGCCGTCTGGGCGGGTTTCGAAATCCAGGGTGTAGAGCACGCCGTCCATATCCTGGCTGGCGACGTTGAAGGGTTCGCCCGCCTCGCGGGGGATGCGCAGGGATACGCGCGCCGGCAGGCTGGCTTCGGGGGAGAGGGTCATGCGGTAGATGACCAACAGGCTGGGGCGGTCGTATTCGGGCCAAAGGTCAACCAGCACGCGGTCCATTTCCAGCTCCGCCTGGGCCGCGCTGTGAACGGCGCTTTGGGGAACGATCAACCATACAACCAGCAGAAGCCACCCAATCCAGCGTTTCATGCCGCCTTCCTCCTCCATCCTCATGCCCGCCGCGCGGGTGTGTGGGATGAATCTTACCATAATTGTCATCGAAACAAAAACCGCCCGTGTGGGGCGGCAGGGTAAAAGCGCCGTAAAACCGAAGGTCACTCTTCCAGCAGGCACTGCAAGGCCGCCGGATTCAGGGTATAGAGCGACATTTGCAGGGCGTCTTCCTGGTTATCCTTATAGTAGCGGCGGCGCACCCCTTCTACAATGTAGCCAAAGCGCTGGTACAGGGTCTGGGCGGCGGTATTGCTGGCGCGCACCTCCAAAAACGAGCGCGTGACCCCCTCTTGAGCCGCCGAAAGCAAGGCCGCCGCCAGCAGTTTGCGGCCCACCCCCAGCCGCCGGTAGGCCGCCGACACGGCCACGGTGGCGATGTGGCCTTCATCCAAAATTTTCCACAGCACCAGCAGCCCGGCAACGGCGGGCTGCCCCGCCGCATCGGTCACCTCAGCCACCCACAGGCGGCTGTTGGGGTTCTCGTTCAGCTCAAATTGAAATGAACGCGCCGGCCAGGGCAGGCTGAAGGAGGCCTGATCAATGGCCACCACCGCCTGCAAATCCTCGGCGCGCATCCGGCGAATCGTCACGTTCACAGGCTCCCCCTCTGTTTAGCTCAGCCCCGCGCCCGCCACATGCAGGTAAATGGGCGACAGCCCCACCACCTCATCCGTCTGCCCGCTTTGCCAGCGGTTCCAGGCCAGCTCGGCCAGGTACGAGGGGCGGCGCAGTCCCTGGGCCGGGGAGGCCAAAGTCACCTGCTTATGACGGCGCAGCGCCTGGCGAGTCTCGGCGGTCAGCTCGCCGCACACCGTCACCGTCTGCTCATCCAGCTCGGCTTCCAGCTCGGCCAGGGTGGCGCCGTGGGCCTCGCCCTGGGCTTCCCAACGCGCCGCCCCAGGCGTGTACCAGCCCACCGCCATGCGGCTGCGCCCGGCTTGCAGCACGCCCACCAGCGGCGAACGCACCAGGGGTTGGGCCGCGGCCAACACATCCAGGGTGGGGACGCCCACCACGGGCAAATGCAGCCCCAGGGCCATGCCCTTCACCAACGCCAGGCCGATGCGCAGGCTGGTGAAAGAACCCGGCCCCAAAGCCACGCCCAACACGCTCAAAGCGTCGCTGGCGACCCCGCAGCGCTTCAGCAGGCTGTCCACCGCCGGGGCCAGTTCCACCGTGTGGTGGTTGCGCGTCTGCCAAACCATTTCGCCCAAAACGCGGTCGCCGTCATATAACGCCAACCCCATCATCTGGGTGGAAGTATCCACTGCCATCAGCATGAGCTACCCTCCAAAAGCGCGGCGGCGAAATTCGGACACCAGCCGCACGTAATGTTCACCCTCCGGCCGAAAGAGCATGGAACGCTGCTCATCGGCCACATACTGCATTTCCACCCGCAGGCGCTCGCGCGGCAGCGCGGAATCGATCCGCTCCGGCCATTCCACAATCAGCGCGCCCTGCTCCTGCATGATCTCCAGATCCAAATCTTCGGCTTCCAGCGCGCTTTGCAGCCGGTACGCATCCAGGTGATAAATGTGCTCCCCGGTCGGCCGGTGATACACATTCACCAGCACAAAGGTGGGGCTGGAGACCGCGTTCAAAGAGCCCCAGCCCTGGGCGATGCCCTGCACCAGGGTGGTTTTGCCCGCGCCCAGATCCCCCGACAGGCAGACCACATCCCCCACTTGCAGCAGCGATCCCAGGCGGATGCCCAAACGACGGGTCTGTTCGGGGCTGCGGCTGGTGAATTCCAGGCTGTTGGGTTCAAGAATGGGCATGTTCATCTCCTGAGGTCAGTCCCACGCGCTGCGCCAGCAAGCGCGCAATCTGGCGGGCGGCCTGGGGACGCGCCAACCGGCGGCAGGTGGCGGCCGCTTCCAGGCGTTCCTGGGGATGCTCCAGCCAGCGCCGCAGCGCGTTCACCACCGAATCGGGTTCCGGCGCCCACACCCCCGCCCCCTCATCCACCACAAAGGACACGTTGCCGTCCTCCTGCCCAGGCATGCGGCTGTAGAGGATAATGGGCAGCTCGGCGATAAAGGCTTCGCAAATCGTGCCGGGGCCGGCCTTGGTCACCAAAATATCCGCGGCGCGCATAAAATCGGGCATTTCGCGCACAAACCCGTACACGCGCACGGGCATATTCCATTCGATGTGCTCCAACTGCTCTTTCAGCTTGCGGTTGCGGCCCGCGATGATCACCAGGGTGGCGGGCAAATGCGCGGCGTTGATCGCCTCGGCCACGGCGCGCAGCGGCCCCATGCCCTCGCCCCCGCCCACCAGCAGCACGGCCGGACCGTCCTGCGGCCAGCCCAACCCCGCGCGCAGAGCCGCGCGTTCCCCCACCGGGCGGCAGAAACGATCGGCCACCGGCAGGCCCACCACCGCCAGCTTATTGGGTTCAATGCCCAGTTTCAGCCCACGTTGGCGGGCGGCCTCGGTGGCCACCACAATTTTTTCGGCGTGGCGGTCAAACCAGGCGGCGTGGGTAGAGACCATATCCGTGACCACGGTGTAAAAGGGGGTTTTGCTGTTGGCCAGCCGCCGCCCCAGCGGGCCGTTGAACAAGGGGTGCACCGAAACCAGCAGATCGGCGGGGTTCTCGCGCACCAGGCGGCTGATGGACAGGCGCACGTAAGGCCACAGCGCGTCATTGAGCATGCGCGTGCGCTGCTTGCCGTCGCTCGCCCGATACCCCAATCCCCACACATCCGGCACACGCGACAGCGGCGGGTAAATATCCGGCGCCAGGTCCAGCGGCTTGGGCGCATAGGCGCGGAACAAATCAATCATATCTGCCCGCACCCGTCCGGGAAACTCCAGGTTCAGGGCTTCAATGATGGCTTCCGAAGCGCTGCGGTGACCGCCTCCGGTATCTGAGAATAAAAAAATGATTCGGGGGGTTTTACGAATCGGGTCCACCAGGCGCATCCTCTCGCGGCAGAATGGATTTCAGACGGCGGGCCAGTTCTCGGCGCGGCAGCAGAACCTTTCGGCCGCATTGGCAGCATTCCAGGCCAATATCGGCTCCTAACCGCACCACGCGCCACTCAAAGCCGCCGCACGGGTGCGGTTTCCGTAACAATACGTGATCGTCCTGGCGGAGTTCGGGCAGCACTTCGTGATTATACCACCCATGTTATAATCATGAACATCGGCGGAACGCGGGGCAAAGGCGTGCTTTAGCCAGCTCGCACACCGTTCTTGACGGTCTTACCCAATAGAGGTTTTAACATGCTTGGTCTTTCCCCAGAAACGTTAATCGTGCGCCTGATCATCCTGCTGATCTCGCTGCCGGTGCATGAATTCGCCCACGCCTGGACGGCGGACCGCTTTGGCGATACCACCCCGCGCCAATACGGGCGGCTGACCCTGAACCCTTTGCGGCACCTGGACGTGATGGGCAGCCTGATGATCCTGTTCGCGGGCTTTGGCTGGGCCAAACCTGTGCCGGTGAACCCCTACGCCCTGGGGCGCAAGTCTCCGGCGGCGCTCATGTGGGTCTCGCTGGCAGGGCCAATGTCCAATTTTCTCATGGCCCTCCTGGCCGTCATCCCCCTGCGCGCCGGGTGGGTGGAACCCAGCGCGTTCAGCGGTCTGGCGACCTTCACCGCCTACGGCTTCCTTCTGGATTTTATCTACATTAACCTGACCCTGATGCTCTTCAACCTGATCCCCCTGGCCCCGCTGGATGGGGATAAGATTGCCGATTACTTCTTCCCGCCGTCGTGGGCGCGCGCCCTGGAGCGCATTCGCCCCTACGGCCCCATGATGATCCTGGTGCTGTTCATCGGCCTGCCGTACGTGGGTGTGGACATTTACAGCATGCTCATCACCCCGGTTCTCTACAACCTTTTGTCCTTACTAGGAGTATTCTGATGAGCAAAATTCAATTGACCATCTTAGGCCTGGGCCAAATTGGCGCCTCTCTGGGTCTGGCCCTCAAGGCCCATACCGATCAGGTCACGCGTGTGGGCAACGACCTGGTGTTGGAAACGGCCCGCAAAGCCGAAAAGCTGGGCGCGGTGGATCAGGTGCAAATTAACCTGCACACCGCCGTGGAAAAGGCCGATCTGGTGGTGCTGGCCTTGCCGCCGGATCAGGTGCGCGAGACCCTGGCAATCATCGCCTCGGACCTCAAGGACGGGGCCGTGGTTTTGGACTGCTCGCCGATGAGCCGCAGCGCTGCCCAATGGGCGCAGGAACTGCTCCCCGAAGG
>DAIOUB010000018.1:24463-29418 GCA_036751735.1 Levilinea sp.
CACTTTGCCGAAGAGCAGGAAGAAAGCAAGAACCTGGGCAAATCGGCCCTGGAAAACAGCGACAACCTCGTGCGCGTGCTGAATAACCTCATCGCCGCCCTGATTCACCTGCGCGATGCCATCCAGAGCCAGGATGAAGAAAAGGTACACAGCTGGCTGAAGCACGCCCAGGAAAGCCGCCTGACCTGGTGGGAACAGCGCCTGAAAAGCAATTGGGTCAGCACCTCGGCAGAACCACTGCCTTCCAGCACGCAGATTTTGGGCGGATTGTTCGGTTTTCGCCCGCGCGACAAAAAGCGCGGTCCCGGCCAATCTTAACCGCCGCAATGCCGTTTTACTGTTATCTTGTCGAGTGTGCAGACGGCAGCTACTACGCCGGTTGGACCACCGACCCGCAGCGCCGCGCGCGTCAGCACAACCTGGGCCGCGGCGCTCGCTATACGCGCATGCACGGCCCGGTGCGCCTGGTGTATGTGGAAGAGCAAAGCGACCGTTCGGAAGCCATGCGCCGCGAGCGGGCCATTAAGAAGCTGAGCCACGCGCAAAAAAAGGCGCTGGCCCAATCGTTTACACCATCCGTGGAGTGAAGTATGCAGCCTTCCATTTTCAATACGCTGGCCTCCCATATCCCCCAGGCGCGGTATCAAGTCACCGCGCCCGGGCGGGTGAACCTTTTGGGGGAGCATGTGGATTACAACGACGGCTGGGTGCTTCCGGCGGCCATTGACCGCGCGGTGCACCTGCTGGCGGCCCCCCGCCCCGACCGCCGCGTGCGGCTGCATGCGCTGGATTTGGGCCAATCAGCCGAATTTGACCTGGACGCGCTGGACAGCAAACGCAGCCCGCAGGGCGAGCCGCTGCCCTCCTGGGCGCTGTACCCGGCCGGGGTGGCCTGGGCTTTGGCCCAACGCGGGCTGCCCCTCAGCGGCGTGGAAGCCGTGTTTCAATCCAATGTGCCCATCGGCGCCGGTCTCAGCTCATCCGCCGCGGTGGAGGTGGCCTTTGCCGCCCTGTGGCGGCTGGCGGGCGGCTGGGAGATGGACAATATGACCCTGGCCCAGGTGGCTCAGGCGGGTGAAATTGGCTATGTGGGCGTCAACTGCGGCCTGATGGATCAATTTGCCAGCGCCAACGGGGTGGCGGATCACGCCGTGTGCCTGGATACCCGCACCCTGGCCTGGGAAGCCGTGCCTCTGCCCGCGGGCAGCGTGATTGTGGTGGCCGATTCCGGTGTGCGCCGCAGCCTGGCCACCTCGGCTTACAATGAACGCCGCGCCGCCTGTGAAGACGCAGTGCGCCGTCTGCAAGATCATCTCCCCCACATCCGCGCCCTGCGCGACGTCAGCTCAGAGCAGTTCGCGGCCCTCTCGGCCCACCTGCCCGCGCTCACTGCCCGCCGCGCCCGCCACGTGATCACCGAATGCGAACGGGTGCAGACCGCTCTGGAACTGCTTAAGAGCGCCCAGGCGGCCCCCTTTGGTCAGTTGATGTTCGCCGGGCACGCCTCACTGCGCGATGATTACGAAGTGAGCTGCCCCGAATTGGATACGCTGGTTGAAATTGCCCGCACGCTGCCGGGCTGCTGGGGCGCACGCCTCACCGGAGCTGGGTTTGGCGGGTGTACGGTGAATTTGGTGGCCGAAGACGCGGCTCAGACTTTCATCACAGAGCTGCGCGGGCAGTATCAGCGCACCACCGGCCGCAGCGCAGAGGTGTATTTGTGCCGCGCCAGCCAGGGTGTCACCGCCCAAACCGTATAACCCCCCTCCCGACCCCGAATCCTGACCCATTCGTTCTGTATTGGAGGATTCGATGCACACTTCCCGTACCTTGTGGACCCTGAAACGATTTTCCGCTCTGGCGGCATTGCTGCTGCTGATGCTGGCCTGCAGCCTGCCTCTGGGACGCACCACCCCGCCCGCCCCCACCGAGCCGCCCGCGCCGCCCGCCGCCCCAGCCGCTCCGGCTGCCCCGGCAACGCCAACGGACACCGCCGTCCCGCCCACCGAAGCCGCCCCCGTGCCGGATATCAGCTATCAGGGTGTGTCCTTCTCCTGGGAGGACGGCGTGACCGCCAGCGCCCGCCCCGAAACCCTCCCGGCCGCCGCTGGGGCCGACCTGCCCCCCTGGGAACAGACCCCCGAGATGATCCAGTTCACGCTGGAAGGCTACGCCCTCTCCGGCCAGTTCCACACCCCGGCTGTGCGCATTTATCCCATCGAAGCCTACGCGCAGATGAACGAGTACATTCCGGAGATGGTCGCCAATTTGACCGCCGTGCTGAACACCCAGCCCGCCAGCCCCGAAGCGATCCCTTCGCTGCCGCTGTGGAACGCCGGGCAGATGATGCAGGCCAAAGTTCGCTATCTGAACTTCCAAAACGGGCGCGGGGTGGCCTTTTTGACCCAATACGGCCAATCCTTCTGGCCGATCAACAACGAAAGTCTGTTTTACATGTTCCAGGGGCTGACCAACGACGGGCGTTTCTGGGTGTCGGCGGTGCTGCCTGTTAACCACCCTTCGCTGCCCGTCAACGGGGACGCGGCGGGCATCACCGATTGGGACGCCTTCGCAGAGGGCTTCACCAACTATGTGGCCAGCACCGAAGAAGCCCTTGCGGCCCAGGACGACGCCAGCTTCACCCCCAGCCTGGCCGCCCTGAACGCCATGCTGGAATCCATTCAGGTTTCGCGCTAACCCCAGCGAATTTCACCAATCAAAAAACTCCCCCAGGTTCGCTCTGGGGGAGTTTGTGTTGATATTTTTTCTATGGAGCGCAGGTTCAGTCGCTGAACACCGGCAGATGACCCAGCGAGATGATGTTGGCCCATTTGGCGCGCTCGCCCTCGGTGAAGATGGCCGCCTCGCCGCTGACCTCTGCGTTGGCCTTATTCATCAGCAGGCGCATGCCCTGCAGGGTGGAGCCGGTGCTGATGACGTCATCCAGGATGATGACCTTTTTGCCTTGCAGCAGCATCAGGTCTTTCTCGTCCAGGTACAGGGTCTGCGGCTCGCCGGTGGTGATGGACAGGGTCTGTGCCTGCAGGGCCTGGCCCATGTAGGGCTTGTAGGCTTTGCGCAGGATCACATAGGGCTTGCCGGTGACCACCGAAAGCTGGTGCGCCAGCGGGATGCTCTTCGATTCCGCCGTGACGATCACATCGTACACCACCGGCTTGAGTTTTTCAGCCAGAGCCGCTGCACAGGCGCCCACCAGCTCGGTGTCGCCCAAAATATTCAAAATAGCAATCCGCAGCCCAGGTTTCACCTGGAACAGGCGCAAATCACGCTGCACCCCGGCGATTTCAACAGGATAAACATCGCGCTTGGTCATTGAAGCATTCCTCCACAGCAGGATCAAAACTTGCGGCACAAAGTGTATCATAATTTGATGCGGATCAAAATGAGAAATTTCCCTCTTCCCCCTTCACAGAACATGTGGGGTAAAATAAATCCATTCTGACCGGAAGGAGCACCCATGCAGCCCGAAGACGCCCTGCGCGAAGTTGCCCAAGCGGTATCCGTATGCACCCGCTGTGCCCTGCACTTCTCCCGCAAGCGGTCTGTGCCCGGCGAAGGCCCGGCCGACGCGCAGGTCATGCTGATCGGTGAAGGTCCGGGGTTTCACGAAAACGAGCAGGGCCGGCCGTTTGTGGGGCAGGCCGGAAAATTCTTGGATGAGCTGTTGGCCCTGGCGGGGCTGAAGCGCGCCGAGGTGTTCATCACCAACGTGGTCAAATGCCGCCCGCCGGGCAACCGCAACCCGCTGCCGGAGGAATTGAGTGCGTGCAGCGCCATGCTCGACCAGCAGTTGGAAATCCTTCATCCGCGGGTGATCGTCACCCTGGGGCGCTTTTCGATGGCGCGCTTTTTGCCCAATGCGCGCATCAGCGAAATCCACGGCCAGCCGCGCTGGGTAGATGATGGGCGCATGATCGTGCCCATGTACCACCCCGCCGCCGCCCTGCACCAGCCCAAGCTGCGCCCCGATCTGGAAGCCGATTTTGCCCGCCTGCCGGGATATTTGCAGATGCAGCCCGGCCCGCAAAAGCCTTCTGTACCACCGAAGAAAAGAACCGAGGCTGAGACCCAATTGAGCCTGTTCTGATCCCCGCCTGGGGGCAATTCACTCGCGCTGCGGCGCCCATAATCGAGGAACCTATGTCAAATTCTGTGCAGTCCCAGCTTGTTCAACAGTTAGAAAACAAAACCGCCACCGTCGCCATTTTGGGCCTGGGCTACGTGGGCCTGCCCCTGGCCGCCGTGATGGCCGAAGCGGGCTACCATGTGATCGGCATTGACCCCGTCGCCGAAAAAGTGGATATGATCCAGCGCGGCGAAAGCTACGTGATGGATGTGCCCACCGAGCAGGTCGCGCGCTACGTGCGCGAAGGCCGCCTGGAGGCCACCACCGATTTTGCCGCCCTCTCCCGCGCTCAGGCGGTCAGCATCTGCGTGCCCACCCCCCTGCGCAAAACCGGCGACCCCGACCTGTCGTTCATCGTCTCGGCCACCGAAGCCCTCTTCCCCTATATGCACCGCGGCATGGTGGTGGTGCTGGAATCCAGCACCTACCCCGGCACCACGCGGGAGATGGTGCTCTCGCGCCTGGAAGCCAGCGGGTTGAAGGCGGGTGAAGATTTCTTCCTGGCCTTCTCGCCCGAGCGCGTGGATCCCGGCCGCACGGATTGGACCACCTACAACACCCCCAAGGTGGTGGGCGGCATCACCGAAGCCTGCTGCGATGTGTCGGTGGCCTGGTACCGTCAGGCGCTGGAAACCGTGGTGCGCGTGTCTTCCACCGAAGTGGCCGAGATGGCCAAGCTGCTGGAAAACACCTTCCGCATGATCAACATCGCCATGGTCAACGAGCTGGCCATCATGTGCGACCGGCTGGGCGTGGATGTGTGGGAAGTGATTGACGCCGCCGCCACCAAGCCCTTCGGCTTCATGAA
>DAIOUB010000019.1:0-13761 GCA_036751735.1 Levilinea sp.
GGCCACCAGATCACGCGGGCTGGCGTGCCCGGCCAGGACGCGGTTGGTGAGACGTTCCAGGTCAGAGAGGGGTTTCAGCCGCGCGCGCAGTTCGGCACGCAGCATGCCGTTTTCCACCAGGGTCTGCACGCCGTCCTGGCGGGCCTGAATGGCGGGCAGGTCGAGCAGGGGTTTGCTGACCCACTGGCGCATCAGGCGGCGCCCCATGGGGCTGATGGTGCGGTCGAGGATGGAGAGCAGAGAGCCGCTGACGGCGCCGCTGCGGATGGTTTCGGTCAGTTCCAGGTTGCGGCGGGTGGCCGCATCCAGGGTCATGAATTCGGAGAGGGAATAGGTGCTGAGCGAGACCAGCAGGGTGAGGGCGGCGGGTTGGGTATCCTGAAGATACTGGAGCAGGGCCCCACAGGCGCGCACCGCCATGCCCTTACCGCGCAGGCCGAAACCGTCCAGGGTGCCCACGGTAAAATGGCGCAGCAGCGTTTCAGTGCAGCGGCCGGGTTCAAAGCGCCAGGCGGGCCAGCGGGTGGGGTGGCCGGGCAGATCCAGCCCATTTTCCAGATTATCGGGCAGCAGCACTTCGGCCGGGTTGAGGCGGATGAGCTCGCCGCGCAGGGCGCTGGGCATTTCGGGGCCGGACAGCTCGGTGGCGGTGAATTCGCCGGTGGAGATGTCCACCACCGCCAGCCCGGCCTGATCCTCTTGCAGCACCAGACTGACCAGGAAGTTGTTGCGATCCCCGGGCAGCAGGCCGGGTTCAACCACCGTGCCAGGGGTGACCACGCGCACCACTTCGCGAGGGAAGAGGCCGCGGGTGGGCTGTTCGCCCACCTGTTCGCAGATGGCCACATGGTAGCCTTTTTCGATGAGGCGGGCCAGGTAATTTTCGACCGCATGATAGGGGATGCCGGCCATAGGAACGCGCACGCCTTTGGCGACGTTGCGCGAGGTGAGCACAATTTCTAATTCGCGTGAGGCGGTTTCGGCGTCTTCGTCGAAGGTTTCGTAAAAATCGCCCAGGCGAAAGAATAGAATGGCGTTGGGGTATTGGCGTTTGATGTCCAGATACTGCTGGCGGATGGGGGTGACGTCTTCGTCCATGAGTTCATTCTAAAATGGGAGCAAGGAACTGGCAAGGGGCAAAAGCGGGCAACTTAACCCACGGCGTCCGAGCGCGAGGCCCGGACGCCGGAGAAAGGGTAAAGGGGTGGGTTATTCTGTAACGTTGATGGTGGTGAACTGTTCGTAGGTGTTGCCGTCGAAGTCTTCCACCAGGATGCCGACCACGTAAGAGCCCGTATAGGTGCCGTCAATGACCAACGACATGGGGCTGCTGCCAAAGGTGAGGGTGTCGCCGTTGTAGTACGCGATCTCGCCGTCGGGGTTGTTATCAAATTCCAGCCATTTTTCTTCCACGGTGAATTGATCGCCCACCTGGGGGATGATTTCACGGGGGGCGCCCTGGCCGTTGTCATCGAGGAAGCCGTAGAGATTGATGAAGTTGCCTTCGGCGTCAAAGCGCATCACCGCGTCGCGGGTGACGTCATCTTCCACGAAAGTGTAGGTTCCCCACACCAGGTAGGTGGTATCTTCGGTGCCAACGCCGTAGACCTCGGCCTCAGCCGCTGCCAGGGCTTCCTGACTCCCGTCGCTGATGAAGGAGACGATGGGCGACCATTCCACATCCAGCAGCAAGGGATCATCCGTGCCCCAATCGGGATAGATGACGCCGCCGATGTCTTTAACATCGCCTGCGTCCAGGAAGTCGAGATCCACGCTGAGGTAAGAGTTGCTTTCTTCGTCAAAGTAGAGGGTGTAAACGTAGATATAGGCGATGTTTCCGCCGGAAATGTCCGCCGAAATGGTGGCCACGCCTTCGGGAGGGATCTCTTCCAGATCCACGGTGAGCGGGCTGATGGTGATTTCACCCTTACCAGGGGCGACCACCGCTTCTGAGACCTCCGCACCGGATTCTTCGAGCTGGGCCATATCGGGGACCTGCCCATATTGGGGTTCCAGAAGGGCCAAATCGGCGCCCGAGGGTTTGACCGCCGTGCCGGTGTAGTGGTTGACCAGGTAATCATCCCACAGCGAAGCCCCCGCGAAGCGGCTGGCCTGCTTGACATAGGCGCGGTAAAAATCCTGGAACTGGTTGGAGGTGGGGAAGAAGACGGCCATACCGTTGGAGCCGGGGCGTTCGGGGCCGTGTTTTTCGGCGAGGACCGCCTGCCCCACGGCTTGCCGCAGGCCTTCGGCGGATTGGCCGACAGCGCTGTTGGCGCCGTATTGGTCTTGCAGCAGTTCGGCGAAATGGCTCATATCAATGAAAGGCGAAGGGGCATTCCCGCCGAAAATGGATTCATACGCCTGGGCGTAGGAACGGGCTTTGGCGGCCTTGCGCGGATTTTCTTCGGCCAGGGCCAGGGTCAGATCGTTAAAGGCCTGATTGACTGCGCCCATCTGGCTGAGATCAATGGCTGAGAGGGTGATGCTGCCGCCCAGCTCGTCGGCCATACGCGCCGGGTTCATGTCGCCGCGCACGCCCAATTCTTCCAAATAAGCGCGGCGCGCGTCTGGATCCACAATGCGGATGTCCTCGCGGATATAGCCGTCCACGATGTGCTGGGCCAGTTCGGCTCCATCCATGCTGGGGTTTTCGGCCAGTTTTTCCAGGAAGTAGTGGTAAGCCCAACCCAGAGAAGGTTCCACCTCTTCGGAGGCCACGGCGTAGCGCGCGTAGGGGGCGATGGCGCTGAGCGGCTCGATGTGGGCCATCAGACAGGCGTCAAAACCCACCAGCTCAAAGCCGTTGATGCCGGTGTTAGCGATGATTTCGGCCAGGGCGGTGTCAATGTCATTGACGGTGAACTGGCTGCCCTCGACGGGGGTATTATCGCTCCAGCCGCCGGTCCACCCCGCGCCGTGATCCGAAAGGATGAGCGCGTAGCGGTCGGCGGGGTAAGTGGAGATGGCCCAGGTGGCAAAATCCACCAAGGTTTGCTTATCGCCGCTGTCGGCTTCGCCCAAATCTTCAATTTCACTGGAGTGGACCGCGTTGAGGTCGCCGTCCTGCTCAATGTAGAAGCGCTTGGTCGAAGTCCAGTTGCCGTCGCCCTTGAATGCCCCGCGGTAGCGGTCAATTTGGGAAACCAGGGTGAGGTTTTCAGAGGAGCCGATCAGTTCAGCTTCGTTGAGGTCTATATAAATATCTTTTTCCAGAATCTGATCATCGGCGTTCTGATAGAACATCACCAGCCAGGAATCACCCGATGTGGATTGGTTGGGTGAGACGGGGCGAGGGGTTCGGGTGGGCGGGCGGACGGCTTCTTCGGCGGGAATGGGCTCGGTGTCATCCGCGATTTCCTCATCCAAAAATCCGCAGCTTAAAACAAGCGCTTGAATGACCAGAATGGATAAGAGGGTGAGTAAAAGTTTATTGCGGCGAGGGCGCATGATTCCTCCTGAGTGGGGTTTCGGAGCTGGCTCCGGTGAACATTTCTACCTGTATGGGTCATTCTATCTTATTATTGGCTTTTCGGCCAAACAGATCCTGAGAGCAACACACAAGAAAAAGCCCACCTTCGCCGGCGCAGCGAAAGCGGGCAGAGAATGAACGATTTGGGGCTGGGTTTACCCGCCCAGGCTGTGAACCTCTTGAATTTCACCGCCGCGCAGGTAAGCGCGGGCGACGCGGGGCAAGAGGGAGGTGGTGACTTCGTAATTGATGGTGTTGGCCCAGCCCGCCACCTCTTCTGCGCGCAGGGTTTCGGCGCCCTGGCGGCCCACCAGAACCACTTCGTCATCCTGGGCCACGCCGGGGATGCCGCTGACATCCACCACAAACTGATCCATGCACACCCGCCCGCGGATGGGGGCGCGCTGGCCGTGGATGAGGACGAAGCCCTGGTTAGACAGGATACGGTGGTAGCCGTCGCCGTAGCCGACCGGAACCAGAGCGGCGCGCATGGGGCCGGGGGTGACGTAGGTGCGGCTGTAGCTGATGCCGGCGCCGGCGGGCAGGTCATACACGCGGCTGACGCGGCTTTTGAGGGTGAGGGCCGGCACCAGGGGGAAGACCGGCGGCCATTGGTCGGAAGCGTCCATGCCGTACATGGAAATTCCTGGGCGCACAGCGTTAAAATGGGCAGAGCGCAGCTTCATCGCCCCGGCGGAATTGGCCATGTGTGCCAGGGGCAGGGGATGACCCGCGTGACGGGCGGCGATGACCACCTCCTGGAAGCGCTGCACCTGCTGGTCGGCAAAGGTGCTGTCGGCCCAGTCGGCGGTGGCTAGATGAGTGAAGATGCCTTCCACGTGGATGCCGGGCAGAGATTGAATTTGATGGAGGAAGGGGATGACCTCCTGGGGGAAGAGGCCGTAGCGGCTCATGCCGGTGTCCACCTTGAGATGCAGGTTGAGGGTGATGCCGGAGGCGGCGGCCCGGGCGGAGACCGCCTGGGCGAATTCCGGCGTGATCAGGCTGGGGGTCAGGCGCCATTCCACGGCCAGATCCGCGCCGGAGGGCGGGGTGTAGCCGAGAATGAGAATGGGTTCCGTGATTCCAGCGCGGCGCAGCTCGACGCCCTCGATGGCGCGGTGCACGGCCAGACGCGTGGCCCCGGCGGCCAGGGCTGCCCGCGCCACGGGCACAGCCCCATGCCCGTAGGCGTTGGCTTTGACCACGGCGATAACTTCCACCTGCGGGCCGACATGATGGATGTAAGAACGCACGTTGGCGGCGATGGCATCCAGATCAATTTCTGCCCAGGTTACAATGCCTTCTAACATAAGACACCCCGCGAAAAGAAAAAGATGGGCGGGAAGTTTCCGCAAGCCAGGGTTCTGGCCGGTTTGGGCCAGAACCCTGAGATTCGCGTGGAAATTTCCTGCGGAATTGAGTATATCACCAAATGGCGGCGTGCAAATCTACCCGCCCAGATAGGCCTCTTTGACGCGCGGGTTGCCCAACAGTTCGCTGCCGCTGCCGGAAAGGGTGATGACGCCGGTTTCCAGGACGTAGCCGCGGTTGGCCACGCGCAGGGCCATATTGGCGTTTTGCTCCACCAAAAGGATGGTGGTGCCGGTTTTGTTAATCTCCAAAATGATGCGGAAGATCTCGCGCACGAGTACCGGCGCCAGACCCATGGAAGGTTCATCCAGGAGCATCACGCGCCCGCGGCTCATCAACGCGCGGCCGACGGCCAGCATTTGCTGTTCACCGCCGGAGAGGGTTCCGGCCTGCTGCGAGCGGCGCTCTTTGAGGCGGGGGAAGATGGTGAAGACGCGCTCATAGTCCTTGGGCAGCTCCTGCTTATCTTTGCGCTGCCAGGTGGCCAGCTTGAGGTTTTCGTACACGGTCAGGTTGCCAAAAATGCCGCGGCCTTCGGGAACCTGGGCGATGCCCATCGCGACCAACTGGTCGGCAGGGATTTTGTGCAGGTCTTTGCCCTGAAAGGCGATGGTGCCGGTATAGTTCACCAGGCCGGAGATGGCGCGCAGGGTGGAGGATTTGCCGGCGCCGTTGGCCCCGATGAGGCTGACAATTTCGCCTTCGTGCACGTCAAAGCTGATGCCTTTGACGGCGCGGATGTTGTTGTAGGACACTTGCAGATCCTGTACCGTAAGGAGAACATCCGCGGCGGTCATAGTTCACCTCCTTCCTCGCCCAGATAGGCTTCGAGGACCAGGGGGTTGTTTTGAATTTCCCAGGGCAGCCCCTCTGCGAGGGTTTTGCCAAAATCCAGCACCTTCAGGCGTTCACAGATGCCCATCACCAGCCGCATCTGGTGTTCGATGAGCAAAATGGTGAGTTTGAAATCTTCACGGATCCAACGGATGAATTCCATCAGCTGCACAATCTCGTTGGGGTTCATGCCCGCGGCGGGCTCATCCAGCAGCAGGAGCTGGGGATGGGTGGCCAGGGCACGAGCGATTTCCAGGCGGCGCTGCGAACCGTACGGCAGGTTCTTGGCCAGTTCATCGGAAAGGTGATCCAACTTGAAGACCGACAGTAATTCCATCGAATGGTCTATGATGCGCTTTTCTTCGGCCTGGTAGCGGCCCACATGCAGGAGGGATTCCCAGGGGGTGTAGCCAGTTTGGGAATAGTGGGCGATGCGCACATTGTCGAGGACGGTCAGGTCTTTGAACAGGCGGATGTTTTGGAAGGTGCGGGCGATGCCCAGGGTGGTGATGTGGCTGGGGGGCTTGCCCACCAGCTCTGTGCCGCTGAGGGTGATGCTGCCTTTGGAGGCGCGGTACACCCCGGTGATGAGGTTGAAGATGGTGGTTTTTCCCGCGCCGTTGGGGCCGATGATGCCCACCAATTCACCAGACTCCAGGGCCAGGTTGAAATCGGAGACCGCGCATAGGCCGCCGAAATAGTGGGTGACGTGATCAATTTGCAGGAGTGGCATCGGAGGCCTCCTTCTTTTGGCGCCAGCGTTTGCTGCCGAGCAGATCTTGGAGGGGGATTAACCAGCGGAATTCGCGCAACCCCATGATGCCGCGGGGGCGGAAGAGCATAAGCAGCACGAGGACCAGGGGCATGAGCACCATGCGCCACATGCCCAGCGGTCGCAGCACTTCGAGCAGGACGGTGTAGATGGTGGCGCCGAGGACGGAACCGGTGATGGAGCCGATGCCGCCCAGATAGACCATGATGAGGATGTCGGTGGATTTGATGATGTCGAACACGCGCGGGCTGATGAACTGGAGCAGATGGGCGAACAGCGCTCCGGCGATGCCGGCGAAGAACGAGGAGATGGTGAAGGCCAGCAGTTTGGCCTGGCGGGTGTTGACGCTCATCAGATCCGAGGCGATCTCATCCTCACGGATGGAGATGACGCCGCGGCCGTGATTGGAATAGATGAAGTTGCGGATGACCCACACGGCCAGAACCGTCCAGAAGAAGGTCCAGGGCAGGGTGGTGAGCTTTTCAACACCGGGGATGCCGCGCGGGCCGCCGATGGCCTCGATATTCTCGATGATGGATTTGACGATCATGTTAAAGGCCAGGGTGACAATGGCCAGGTAATCACCGCGGGTGCGGAAGGAGGGAATGGCCACCACCAACCCCACCAGACCTGCGGCAATGCCGCCCACCAGCACCACCAGGGGGAAGAGCCAGGGGTTCAGCTCGGAGGGCAGGATCTGGGTGGTGAGGACCGCAGAGGCATAGGCCCCCACGGCCATAAAGCCGGCGTGCCCCACCGAGAACTCGCCCATGTACCCGTTGATCAGGTTAAGGCTGGTGGTGAGGATGATGTTGATGCCGACGTACATGAGGATCAACTGGATGTAGGGGTTGACCAGGTTAAATTGGGGGATGGCAAAGGAGAGCAGCAGGCCCAGCACCAAGAGGATGGGGAGCGCCCTGCGGTTGTTGGCGATGGTCTCCCAACGTGCGCGCCAGCCAGTGAATGTGGAAGAGGGTTGCTTCATGGCTACACCTTTTGGGGACGGGGTTTGCCCAGAATGCCGTGCGGGCGGAAGATGAGCAGCACCAGC
The DNA here is from genome assembly GCA_036751735.1 of Levilinea sp. Lineage (GTDB taxonomy): Bacteria > Chloroflexota > Anaerolineae > Anaerolineales > Anaerolineaceae > Levilinea. The sequence continues at coordinate 7,507 of DAIOUB010000019.1, forward strand.
AGCAGGGCAAAGGCGACGAAGTCGCGGTAGGTGGAGGGCATGAAGGCAGCCACCATGATCTCCACCAGACCCAGGATGAAACCGCCGATCATGGCCCCGCGGATGTTGCCGATGCCGCCCACCACAGCGGAGATGAAGGCTTTCCAGCCGACCATGATGCCCATGTAGGGGTCAATGACGGGGAAGGCCTGGGCGTACATCACCCCGGCGGCGGCCCCCAGACTGGTGCCGATGGCGAAGGTGATGGAGATGATCAGGTTGAGGGGCACGCCCATGAGGGGGACGATGGCCTTATCCCATGAGATGGCGCGCATGGCCATGCCGATCATGGTTTTTTGGACGATCAGGTCCAATAAGATCATCAGGCCGATGGAGAGCAGCACGATGATGATTTGCAGGGAAGAGATGGATACCGATCCGAGCATCCAGGTCTTGTTGGGGATGAGGGTGGGGACGGATTGAGGGTAGGGGCTGAAGACCAGGGTGAAGTTTTCCAGGAATAAGCCGACCCCCAGGGCGGTGATGATGGCGGAGACGCGCGGGGCGTTGCGCAGCGGCTTATAGGCCACGCGCTCGATGGCTACGCCCAGCAGGGCGACGCCGGCCATGGAGATGAGCAGGGTGGGGACAAACGGCAGCTTGAGCAAACCGGCAGCGATGAAGCAGAAAAACGCGCCGATCATGAACAAATCGCCGTGGGCAAAGTTGATCATGGTCAAAATGCCGTAAACCATGGTATAGCCCAGGGCAATCAGGGCATAGATACTGCCCAGTTGTAAGGCGTTGAGGATTTGTTGGAGGAAATATGTCATTGAGGCCGCCCTTTATTAGAACAGCGGTAGTGAAGCAATGTCCACAGCCAAGCGGGCCATGTTTGGCGGGTTTGCAAGGAAAAGCTGCCCCTCCGGATCGTGACCAGGAGGGGCAGCTCGGGGCGCCCGCTTATGGGGCGGCGTTGGCGAACCAGACGAATTTATCGCCTTTGACTTGTAAAATGACGGCGCTCTTGATGGGGTCGCCGGAGCCTTCTTTGAACTGCATGGTTCCGGTGACACCTTCGAAATTGGGGATCTTGGCCAGGGCGTCGCGGACGGCCTGACGATCGGCAGAACCCGCGGACTGCAGGGCCGACCAGAGCAGGCCAAAGGAGTCGTAGGTCAGGGCGGCAACGTCATCGGGGACATTGCCGTATTTGGCCTTGTAGTTCTCGATGAACTTCTTGGCGACCGGGGTGGCCGCATCGGGGGCATAGTGCGTGCTGAAGTAGTAGCCCTCGCAGTCGGCGCCGCACAGCTTAATCAGCTCAGCCGAACCCCACGAGTCGCTGCCCAGGAAGGGGACGGTGATGTTGAGGCGGTGGGCCTGCTGAATCTGGAGGGGCACTTCGCTGTAGTAGTTGGGCAGGAAGATGACATCCGGCTCGGCGCTCTTGATCTTGGTGAGCTGGGCGGAGAAATCTTTGTCGTTGGTGGTGTAGGTTTCAAAGGCCACTACCGTGCCGCCGTTTTCTTCAAAAGTCTGCTTGAAGAATTCGGCGATGCCCTTGTTGTAATCGGAGGCCACATCGTAAAGGACGGCGGCTTTGGTGGCTTTCAGACTGTCGAGGGCAAACTTGGCCACCACACGCCCCTGGAAGGGGTCAATGAAGGCGGCGCGGAAGACGTATTTCTTGGATTCGCCGGTTTTTTCGACAACGGTGGTCTTGGGGTTGGTGGACCAGGGGCTGATGAGCACGACTTTTGAGGATTCGGCCACTTCGGCCGCGGGGATGGCATAGCGGCTGGCGTTCGGGCCGATGATGGCAGCCACATTCTGCTGGGTGATCAGTTTTTGAGCAGCGGCAGCGCTTTGATCGGCCTTCCCAGCATTATCTTCGATGTACAGTTCGATTTTGTACTTTTTGCCGCCGATGTCGAGACCGCCAGCGTCATTGATTTCCTGGACGGCCATTTCGGCGGCGTTTTTGCAGGAAGCGCCCACGGCGGGGATATCGCCGGTTAACTCAGCGATCACACCCACACGGACGACATCACCCCCGCCTCCGCCGGTGCAGGCGGTGAGTACAAGGCTCAGGGCTACGAGGCAAGCGAGCCAAAAGGCAACTTTTTTCATTGCATCCTCCTTAGATGTCTTAACCAAGCACGGAAAGAATCGAAAGGTTTTGTTTGGACGATAGCTGCGGACCGTTCAGGGTGGGGGGATACCTCCTTACTCGTTCGGATGGGGGCATGGATGGAGGCGGCGCAAAACAACCCAGATGCTCGCGCGGGCGAACATTCGGATTGCGTTGTGCGGTTCCAATCAACGTCCTGATGAGCCATAAGCCACTGAGAATCCAATTGCTAAGGTAGGCTAAAAGACGTTTGCAAACCCTAAAAGTTATTCACGATGAACGGTAAGGTGGTGAATTTGGGATGTTCTGCCGCGAGGCAGCAGGATGATCCCATCGGTGTATCTATTAACAATCATAGCAGGTTTGATAGGAAAAACAAGCGAAAAACCGAGGGGAATTGTGAAACTCTTCACATTTACCCATAGGAGACCGCAGCGAGAAAAAACGGGACGGTGGGTACCCACCGTCCCGCTGCATCCTGTCGGAACTAGCTCATTTCGCGGACATCTACCACGCGTTCGATAATCGGCTCCAGGGCTTTGACCAGGGCATCTTTGGCGACCCCGGCCACTTTGATGGTGACCGTGCGGTTGCCGGGGGTTTCACCCATGAAGGTTCCCAGGGCGATAATATTGCCTTCCAGTTCGTCAATGGCCTTGGTCATATCGTGAAGCTTGCCGGGGGCCTCTTTGACCAGCGCGGTCAGGCGAATGCCGGGGGTGCGCGCGCCGAGCAGCTCTAAGAAAATCTTGAACAGGTCTGTTTCGGTGATGATGCCAATCACTTCGCCGTTGCGGCAGACGGGCAGGCCGCCGATCTTGTTATCCGACATGATGCGGGCGGCTTCTTCGATGGGGGTGTCTTCGGTGACGGTGATGACGCGGGTGGTCATGACCTTTTCCACCGTGATTTTGCTGAGCAAATAGTTAATTTCCCAAACGCTCAGGCTGGTGGCATCTGAAGGAGAGGCGTTCAGCAAGTCGGATTCGGTGACAATGCCGACCAGTTTTCCGCGCTCATCCACAACGGGGAGGCGGCGGAATTTGTCTCGCTTCATCATGGCCAGAGCTTCCTGGATGGGAATATCTTTGGTGACAGTGATCACCTGTTTCTTCATTCGTTCGCCGACAAGCATGGGATCAATTCTCCTTTCGACAGTTCCAAACCTGGATTAGGAATCAATGGTTTACGATTTTTAATTTTACACAAGAAAGATCAGAATGGTATTAACCCGAATGGGCGAATGTAGACAAAATTAAGCATACTTGCTTTCATGAAAAAAGCAAGTGCCATCTCTCAGGCAGTTTTCGGGGAATGGTTACTGAGGGGGCTGATGCGAAGGCTGGGGGGCTGCGGCCGGGGCAGCAGTGTTTTGGCGGCGCGGTTCGCCGACCCAGAAGCGCAGTAAAAACCATGCACCCAAACCCATCAGGATGGAAACCCAAAAGACAGGAAGGTAGCCAAAGGAGAGCGCCAGCCATCCACCGATGAGAGGAGCCACCGCGCTGGCGATGCCGGAGACGGTGTTGCTGAGGCCGATGTAGGTGGGGCGCACGCCCGCGGCGCTGAATTCCAGGACGAACATCATGATGAGGAGTACCACAGCCTGGTTGACGCCGCGCAGCCCAAAAGCAAGCCACAACCAGCCTGGGCCAGGAGCAAAGAGGGTGATCACAAAGGACCCTGCCAGCGCCAGCACGCCAATTTCCAGGATGATTTTGTAGCCTTTGCGGTCGGCCAGGGGGCCGAACGCCAGATTGGCCAGGGATTGACCGATGAGGATGGCAGAGGTCAAGGCGCCGGTTTGGCTGTCGGGGAGGTTCCAGCGCTGGGCGGCGAAGACCGCCTGGTAGCCCCAACCCATCGCAGCGGTGGCCATGACCACCTGGGTGATGAGAAAGGCGCGTAAATTGCCGTCGCCGCGAAGCAGCGCGGGCAGGCTGCCCCAGAACTTGCGGTGGGACACGGGTTCTTCGTTGTGAATCAGGGGCACTTCGCGGGTTTGGGCGATGAAGAGCCAGGAGATAAAAATGAAAATACCGGCCAGGGCGAAGGAGTACACGTAACCGGTGGGGAACACGTAACGGCCCAGCAGCCAGGCAGCAAAAGCCGCCCCCACCACGCCGGTCGCCGTGCCGCCAAAATTGGTCAGGCCCATATAGAACCCGCGGCGGCGCACGGGGATGACCTTGGCGATCATATCTTGCCAGGCGACCCCGATGAGACCGGCGCCCACAGAGTGCCAGGCGTAGAGCAGGAAAAAGACGGCCAGGGCTACTTTTGGCGCGCGCGGAACCAGAAAGCCCATCGCGATGGGCAGCAGGAAAATGGGCACGCGCTCGCTGAAGAAGCCCACTTTGATCGGCAGGTCTTTCTTGATGGCCAATTGCTGCACCCAATTGACGGTGAACAGCTGAGGAAGGAGAAAGCCCGCGGAGTTGATCACCGCGACCAGGCCGATGAGGAGGGGGTTATCGGTGAGGCGGCTGACAAAGAGGGGCAGAATGACCCCTGAGGCGATGAAACTGGCGCCCAACCAGAAGAACGTGCCGTCCAGCACGCCGATGACAAAATTGTGGCGGTAGTTTTTTTCGACAGCGGCATGGTAGGCGGGGGATTCTTCGGTGAAGGGTTTCATAGGGCTCCTGAATGGGAGCAAGTATACCACGAGCGCTGCTATAGCAACATGGGCTCACAGAAATGACAGGCGTTGTTATGAATGGGGCGTGGGGGCCTTGATGGTACAATACGTTTAATATATTCGAAGCATGAGGTGAGGGACGTTGACTGAAGCGGAACTGCTGGCCTTAATTCCAGCCTATAACGAGAGCGAACGGATCGCCAGGGTGGTGCAGGGGGCGCGAGAGCATGTGCGCGTGTGCGTGGTGGACGACGGTTCGCGCGATGACACCCAGGAGGTGGCGCGGCACAGCGGGGCGGAGGTGCTGCGGCAGGAGCCCAACCAGGGCAAAGGCACCGCCTTGCGGATGGGGTTTGCCCATGCGCTGGCGGCTGGGGCGGCGGGGGTGATCACCCTGGACGCCGACGGTCAGCACGACCCGGCAGAGATCCCATTATTTGTGGATAATTTTCGGCGCACGCAGGCTGAGCTGGTCATTGGCTGCCGTGATTTCTCCAAAATGCCCCCTATCCGGCGACTGGCCAACACGACCGGGCGTTGGCTGCTGAGCTGGGCGATGGGACAGCGGGTGGAAGATAATCAATCGGGATACCGTTTGATTGGGCGCAGGCTGATGCAGGCGATGTTGGACAGTGACGAGCACGGCTTTGAATTTGAGGTGGACATGGTGGCGCGCTGCATCCGCATGGGGTGGGGGGTGGAATGGGTGCCCATTTCTACGATTTACGCGGGTGAAAAGAGCCATATCAAGCCTTTACCCCATGCCAAGAATTTTATGCGCGTGGTGATGAAGATTCGGAAAGAGCGTATCCAAGGGGGGTAATAACCAAGGCAGCGGAGGGATGATGGAAGCGGAAGGCAGCCGGCAGCACCCCATCTTTGACGGGGTGCAGATTGGAACGGGCACCTGGGCGTGGGGGGACCGTATGGTGTGGGGCTTTGGGCAGGGTTATCAGGAAAACGACCTGAAGGCGGTGTTCGAAGCCAGTATGAAGGCGGGGATTCACCTGTTTGACACGGCCGAAGTGTACGGACAGGGCAAATCTGAAACCTATTTGGGGCAGTTTCTGCGCGAGGCCGAGCAGCCCGCGGCGGTGGCCACCAAATTTATGCCCTACCCGTGGCGGCTGAGCCGCGCCAGTTTGCTGCGCGCGCTGCGCGGCAGTTTGCGGCGGCTGGGTGTGGAGCAGGTGGCCCTGTATCAGATTCACATGCCGCTGCCGCCGGTGACGGTGGAATCTTGGATGGAGGCCATGTTGGAGGCGGTTCACGCCGGGCTGACCCAGGCGGTGGGCGTGTCCAATTATGACCGTCGGCAGACCCAGCGGGCGGTGGACACCCTGGCCCACCAGGGGATGCGGCTGGCTTCCAACCAGGTGGAATATCATTTGCTGAACCGCAAGGTGGAAACCAGCGGCCTGCTGAAGCAGTGTTTGGAGAGCGGCGTGAAAGTGATCGCCTACAGCCCGCTGGCGATGGGGCTGTTGACGGGTAAATATGG
>DAIOUB010000019.1:13861-27472 GCA_036751735.1 Levilinea sp.
GTATGCAACTTTTTACGCCACACGGCGTATATCTTGTAGACCTTCAGACATGAACAACAGAGCCGATGAAGGTGACTGCAAGCGAAAGGAGCATACACGATGAACGAAGTGAGTCACGCGCTGCGCCGCTCCCGCCGCAACCGCGTTTTGGCGGGGGTCTGCGGTGGATTGGGTGAGTTTTTTGGGATCAGTGCTTTCTGGTTCCGCCTGGCTTTCTTGCTGGCCTTCCTGCCGGGCGGGGTGCCGGGGATTCTGTTATACGTATTGGCCTGGGTGATCATCCCGGGCGAGTAAGCCCAACATGGTTTGGTAACGCGCACCTGGGGTTGTGCTCTGCACAACCCCAGGTTTCTTGTTATAATCGGCCTTATGAGCGAAAAACAAGCCAAGTTCCTACCCTTTCACAGTATCAACGAGTTTATGCTGCCTGAATACCGGCAGACTGTGCTGACCGCGGTGTTTAACCATTTGGAGCAGCTTTCAGGCGCGCGGCGCGGGACAATCAACGCGCTGGTGCGGCGCATGGTGAGCGTGCCGGGCTTTCGCAACAGCGCCCTGGCACCCACGCCCATGAAGATCAAGGGCAGCGCCCAGGGTTTTGAGCGCTACCCTGAGTTTGTGGCGCAAATTCTTCAGGCGTGGAGCGAGATCAATGCCCCGCTGGCGGCGCAGGTGTACGAGCTGCTGAAGGCGCGCGGCTGGGAAATCTTGCCGCCGGAAGCCGACCGCAGCAAGCTGCCCGGATTTTTGACCGAATGGCCTGCGGCGGACACCTACGACGTGCTCAACGAGACCTTCCGCACCCTGTATCCCGATTCGACCGCCAGCGAGGACGATGTGCGCTTGATGGCGGTGTGGATTGGCGGGCGGCTGCCGTACAGCGTGACAGAAGGCCCGGACGAAGCCGAAGAAGAATAAACCCCGACGAGCTTCACCGGACAATCCAAAGGTTCAAAAATCTGATTATTGCATCTTGTGAAAGATGGTGCAATAATCAGTTTATGAATCCAATTTTTCAGCAGACGGAAATGCGGTTTCATGCCCTGCGCGCTCAGGTTTCCAGCGGGCAAATCAGCGCAGAACAGTTCCAGGCGGCGTTGGCGGCGCTGGTGGTTCAAGACGAGGCTGGGGGAACCTGGACGCTGGACCCCAACAGCGGCGGCTGGCTGCGCGCCGTCCAAGGGGGCTGGCAGCCCGCCAATCCCTACGAAACCCAAACAGGAACACCCTATTTGCCCGCAGGACAGCCTGGGCAAGGTTCGGCCGTTCAGCGAAAGCGAAGCCAAAGCGGGGCCAAGAAAGTGGGCTGCGGCTGCGCGGCGGCGCTGCTGGCGGTGCTGCTGCTGTGCATGCTGTGTGCGGCGGCGGGCTATTTGGCATCACGCAGGGGTTGGATTTCGACCCGCACGATCTTCACCTTGTTGGGGCACGGCCCAGGGGATGTGCAAATCACTAATTTATCGAGTCAGAGCTTGCTGATTTCGGCTGAGATGCTGGATGAGGGGAAGTATGGCTATTCGGCAGCAACGCCTGTGTACCTTGATCCGGGTGATATCGGCAGCTACTCCCTGGAACCCTCACGCTACACGCTCAAATTTCAAACAGACAACGGGGACGTGATGGCCGCCTGTACCTTGCCGATTCAATCCGGGGATGCGTATACGCTGATGGCGCAGGGTGACGAGATTTACATCCTGCGGGATGGGGAGGCGGATGCTGCTGGCATCAGCATCCGCACCTCTGGGTTCTGTCTGCCGGTGGAGGCGCCATGAGCTTCCCTTCGAGTAAATTTCGGGTGTTTTTGATGGTGACTGCGCTGCTGGTGGGGTTGACTTCATCCAGTTGTTCCTCCTATTTGATCAAGAACCTGACGAGTCAGCCGGTGCGGGTGATTTTGCAAACGGCCGACGGCACCCAGGCGGACATTGTGAACGCGGGCGACACCTGGGCGACCTGGAGCACGGATGATTCCGCTTACAGCGTCACGGTGAAAAACGCGAAACTGTATATGGATCAATTTGACAAGCTGAACGGCGAGTTTGAGGCGATTAAAAGCCAGCCGGGGCTGTCTGAGGCGGAGCGCGAGACAAAGATCAAGGATTTCGTCCAGAACGTGACCGAGCGGTTTCAGCAGGTGGAGACCATCGGCCAATGCGCCACGTTCACCTGTCCGTTCTGCATCGGGATGGTCACAATTGAATCAGACGGCGTTACCTGCACCACGGATGATGATTTCGCCGAAAGACTCAAGAGCGAAGACTTTGCCCCCTGACGCAACCTGCTGGGGGGTGGAGGGGTGCGCTTTGAGCAGCGCAGATGTGCGGATCTACCGGGGGGAAAAGATTATTCGCTGAAGTCCAGCTCGGCCACTTCGGCGTCCTGCAGGGGGCCTTCGGCCTGCAGTTGAATTTCGCCGAATAGGCTTTCCTGTTGGGCGTGGATGATGTGGCGTTTGACCAGTTCCAGCATAGCCAGGAAAGTGACTACAATTTCCACACGGCTGCGGGTGTTCAGCAGCTCGTGAAATTTGGCCCGGTCGGTGACGTTGAGCTTATCCAGGATGATTTTGATCTTGTCGCGGATGGTGATGCGGGGCATGTTGACCACCCGGTCGAGGTTGGTGAGGGAGGGCTGGCTGAGCAGGGATTCTTGGGCGGCCAGCAGCAGATCAGCCAGGCTGACGCCAGACAGGTCGAAGTGGGCGTCCACTTTGATGGGCGGGGCGGCCAGGCGCAGATAGGTGCGCAGACCCTGGACGTCGCGCTGGTCCAGATGGGCGGCCAATTCTTTGAAGCGTTTGTAGAGGATCAGCTGGCGGGCCAGGGCTTCGCCGGGGTCTTCCTCTTCGGACAGCGCATTTTCGGGATCTGGAGGACGCGGCAGGAGTTTTTGGGACTTGATCAGCACCAGACGGGTGGCGATGACCAGGAAAGCGGAGACCTGATCGGCGTCGCGGTCTTGAAGCTGCGACAGGTATGCCAGGTACTGGTCGGTGACCTGAGCCAGGGCCAGACTGGTGATATCCAACTCAGCTCGCTCGATCAGATCGAGGAGCAGATCCAGCGGGCCTTCATACACAGGCGTGCTGACGCGGTAGCCTTCGGTTTGGTGTCCGGCGATGTGTAAACTCACGCCCCCGATTATATCAGCCCAGGGAGGATCCTGGGACGGATTTTAAGACGCGGGAATGTGGCGGGGCAGATGGGTAGAACATCGGCTGGCGATCGGATATAATCACCCTATGGCGGACACAAAATTAAGTCATCTGGATGAGGAAGGCCGCGCGCACATGGTGGATGTGGGCGGCAAGGCCGATACGGAGCGCAGCGCAACGGCGAAGGGTGAGGTGATCCTGCGCGCAGAAACGCTGGCGCTGATCCGGCAGGGGTTAATGAAAAAAGGGGACGTGCTGACGGTGGCGCAGCTGGCGGGCATTATGGCTGCCAAGCGCACCAGCGACTTGATCCCGCTGTGTCATCCCCTGGCCCTGACCCAGGTGGAAGTGACTTTGGAACTGGACGACCAGCTGCCGGGGGTGCAGATTTGCGCCTCGGCGCGGCTGGTGGGCAAAACCGGCGTGGAGATGGAAGCTTTAACGGCGGTTTCTGTGGCGGCGCTCACCGTATATGACATGGTGAAGGCGGTGGAGAAAACCGCGCGGATTCACAACATCCGCCTGGTGGAGAAACACGGCGGCCGCAGCGGCGACGTAATCAACGAAGAAGGGCTGCCATGAAGATACGGGTGCTGCTATTTGCCACATTAAAACAACGCGCGGGCTGCTCTGCGCTGAACCTGGAGCTGCCAGAAGGCGCGGCGGTGGGGGCGGCGCGGGCGGCTTTGGCTGAGAAGTTTCCAGCCCTGGACGAGGGCGTTTTGGGGCGGGCTTTGGCGGCGGTGAACCAGGAGTTCGCCGCGGACGAAGATGTGCTGAGCGAGGGGGCGGAACTGGCCTTCTTCCCGCCGGTGAGCGGCGGGGCGGGGAGCTTTCCGACGTACGTGAAAATCACTCACGACCCGCTGGATTTGGACGAATTGACGGCGATGATCACCCAGGAGACCACGGGGGCGGTGTGCGTGTTCAGCGGGATTGTGCGCGGCAAGACGGCGCGGGGCGAGGGGCATGAAACCGCTTTTTTGGAATACGAAGCCTATGCGCCCATGGCCGAAGCCAAGATGGCCCAGGTGGCGGATGAAATCCGCGCGCGCTGGCCGAGCGTGGAGGGCATTGTGGTGGTGCAGCGCATTGGGCGGCTGGACCCCGGAACACCCACGGTGCTGATTGCCTGCGCCGCGGCACACCGCGACACGGGCGTGTTTGAGGCGGCGCGCTACGGGATTGACCGGCTGAAAGAGATTGTGCCGGTGTGGAAAAAAGAGGTTGGCCCCCAGGGTGAAGCCTGGGTGGAAGGGGACTATTTCCCGAAGCCAGGAGAGTGAGAGAAGATGCCCACGATTCGCTGCGTTTCCTGCCGACAGGCTTACCCCGCTCAGGGACTGCCGCACGTGTGCCCGGCCTGCGGGGGCGTGTTCGATTTTGACGGCCCGCCGCTATTTGACCCGGCGCAGGTGGATCCGCGCCAGCCGGGGATGTGGCGCTACCGGGCGGCCTTTGATCTGTTCGAGGGTGCGCCGGTGGTGACGCTGGGCGAAGGACAGACGCCGTTGGTGTGGGTGCAGCAGGATGGTCGTTCCATCGGTCTGAAGCTGGAATCGCTGAACCCGACCGGCTCGTATAAAGACCGCGGCACGGCGGTGCTGGTCAGCCAGCTGCGCGCGCGGGGGGCAGCGAGCGCGGTGGAGGATTCTTCGGGCAACGCGGGGGCTTCCTTCGCGGCCTATGCAGCGCGGGCGGGGATGAAGGGGCGGGTGTTCGTTCCGGCCAGCGCCTCGGGGCCTAAGCGTATTCAGATCGAAGCGTATGGGGCCGAATTGGCGGCGGTGGCAGGGCCGCGCAGCGCGGCGGCCGCGGCAGTGATGGAGGAGGTGCGGGCGGGGGCGGTGTATGCCAGCCACGCGTATTTACCCTTTGGCTTAAGCGGGATCGCCACGATTGCCTTTGAGATTTGGGAGACGCTGGGGGGCGCACCGGGCACGGTGGTGGCTCCCGCAGGGCACGGCGGGCTGCTTTTGGGGCTGGTGCGCGGGTTTGCCGCCCTGGAGCAGGCCGGGCTGATCGCCCGCGCGCCGTTTTATGTGGGGGTGCAGGCGGCGGCCTGTGCGCCGATGGCGGAAGCCTTTGCGCAGGGTCTGCGTCAACCGGCGGCGGCAGCCGAAAACGCCACCCTGGCTGAAGGCGTGCGCGTGACCCAGCCGGTGCGGGCGGCGGCGCTGCTGCACGAAATTCCGCCGGGCAAGGGGCTGTTTACGGCCGTCCCCGAAGCGGATATTCTGCCCGCCGCGCAGGCGCTGAACCGTCAGGGGATTTATGTGGAGCCGACCTCGGCCCTGGTGTGGGCGGCGCTGTCACAGATGCCTGTGAAATTGCCTGAGCCTGTCATCTTGATTTTGACGGGTAACGGGTTAAAATATATTCCAACCGCTAAGTAACCCTGGAACTAATGGGCCGCCAGCCACCTGTCCGGAAAACTGTTCAGGTGGTTGGCGAGCCGTGAGTTCAAACTGGAGGACTCATGGAATCGAACAGTCATGTGTCGGGGACTTTGGAAAGCCCCCAACAGCTCGCGCAGCGTCTTAACCTGCCGTTTACGGATTGGATGCTGTTGGGGCGAGCGCTGACCCACCGCTCTTACTTGAACGAACATCCCGAAGCCTTAGAAGATAACGAGCGTCTGGAATTTCTGGGCGACGCTGTGTTGGATTTTGTGGTGGGGGCGTGGCTGTACAACCGCTACCCAGAGATGCCCGAAGGCGACCTGACGCGCATGCGTTCGGCCCTGGTGCACACGGAGGAACTGGCGTATTTTGCCGGGCTGCTTAACCTGGGGCAAGCCATGCGCCTGGGGCGGGGCGAATCACAGGGGGGCGGGCGCGAGAGGCCGGCGCTGCTGTGCGACACCTTTGAGGCGGTCATCGGCGCCCTGTATCTGCACGCGGGGGTGGACGCGGTGATTCAGTTCATCTCCCCGTTGTTGGAAGAGGCGGCTGAGGACGTATTGGCCAATCACAAAGCTGAAGACCCCAAATCGCAGTTCCAGGAATGGGCGCAGGCGCAGGGCTACACCACGCCCATTTATCAGACGCGCAGCGCCACCGGCCCGGATCATTCCAAGAAATTTGACGTGGATGTGCTGGTGAACGGAAACATTTACGGCAGCGGCAGCGGATCGAGCAAGCAGGCGGCGGCCAAGATGGCTGCGCAAAATGCCCTGGAGCGCCTGGGCCTGACGGACTAACCGCGCTTTTGGGCGCGCCTTTTCAATAGAAAGCAAATAACGAATGCCGCAGCGTTTAAAATCCATGGAGTTGCAAGGTTATAAAACGTTCGCCAGCCGGAACGTATTTGAGTTCTCCGGCGCGATCACGACGATTGTCGGGCCAAACGGCGCGGGGAAATCCAACGTGGCCGATTCGCTGCGCTGGGTGTTGGGCGAACAGTCCTATTCCTTGCTGCGGGGGCGCAAAACCGACGACATGATCTTCGCGGGGTCTGAATCTCGCCCGCGGGCCAGTATGGCTTCGGCCACGATCACGTTTGACAACCAGGACGGCTGGCTGCCGATTGATTTCAGCGAGGTGTCCATCTCACGGCGAGCCTATCGGGACGGGCAGAATGAATACCTGCTGAACGGTCAGCGGGTGCGGCTGAAGGAAATTTCCGAGCTGCTGGCGAAATCCGGCCTGGCTGAGCGTACCTATACCATCATCGGGCAGGGGCTGGTGGACGCGGCCCTATCGCTGAAGCCAGAAGAGCGGCGGCGCTTCTTTGAAGAGGCGGCGGGGATCGGCCTGTACCGCACGCGGCGCGAGGAAGCGCTGAACCGTCTGGACACCACCAAACGCAACCTGGAACGGGTTCTGGATATTTTGAGTGAATTGGAGCCGCGGCTGCACAGCCTGGAAAAACAGGCGCGGCGGGTGATTGAGTACGAACAGATCAAAGCGGATCTGAAGGTGCTGCTGCGCGACTGGTATGGGTATCACTGGCACCGCAGCCAGCAGGAACTGCTGCGCACGCGGGAGACCTTTCATCAGCAGGAGGAGCGGTTGGGGCAGGCGCGTCTGCGTGTGAACGAAGTGGAACAGCGCGTGGGCGTTTTGCGGGGCAAGCTGCAAGGTGTGCGCGAACGCCTGAACCAGCTGCACGGCCAATCCGCCGAACTGCACCGCCAACGCGAAAAGATCAGCCGCGACCTGGCGGTGATGGATGAGCGCCAGCGGGCCTTGCAGGAGCAGCAGAACACGCTGGGGGCCGATTTGACGCGCCTGCAGGAGGCCGAGCAAGGCTGGAAGGCGCGTCTGGACGCACAGCACGCGGAATACCAGCGGCTGCAAGGCGAAGCCCAAGAGGCCCAACGCCAGGTGGACGCAGCCCGCGAAAGTTTGAACCAGCGCCGGCAAGAGCGCGACCGCAGCGAACGCGTTCTGCGTGAGGCGCGCCAGCAGCTGACCCAAGCCGAAACGCGTCAGGTGCAGACCCGCGCGCATCAGGATGAACTGCGCCACCGGCTGGAAACCCTGCAGAAATCGCGCGAGAGCCTGTTGGCGGCTGCCAGCCAGGAAACCGAAGCCCTGCGGAAAGCCGAGCAGCGCTTTGAAGAAGCGCGCAAAAAAGCCGGTCAGGCCGAAACGGTGCTGAATCTGGCGGAAGATGAGCTGCTGGAAGCCCGCCAGCATTTGGAAAAGCTGGAAGGGGATCGCAAGAAGATCCTGGATGAGCGCGCCCATTTAGACGCGGAACGCACACGGCTGCGCACGCAGTTGGACGTATTGGAACAGGCCGAACGCTCGTTTTCGGGCCTGAACCAGGGGGCCAAGTTCCTGCTCGAGGCCGCCCAAAAAGGCCGCCTGCAAGGCCGTTTTCGCCCGTTCAGCGGCGTGTTGGATGTGCCTGCCGCCTACGAGGTGGCGGTGGCGGCGGTGCTGGGTGATTTCCTGGACGGCGTGCTGATGGGCGGCGAAAGCCAGAGCGATCAGGTTCTGGATCTGCTGGAAGGCGGCAAGGGACGGGCAGTTCTGTTCCCGGAACGGCTGAATTTGAGCGTGGAACGCCAGGATTTACCCGCAGGTGAGGGCATTGTGGGCAACGCCGCCGATTTGGTGCGTACGACAGAGGATTTATCGCCCCTGGTGGAACAACTGCTGGGGCAGGTAATTGTGGCCGAAAACCGCGGCGCGGCGCGCCGCGCCGCCCAAAAGCTGCCGGCTTCGGCGCGGGTGGTGACTTTGCGGGGCGAGGTCTTTTGGGGATCGGGGGTGGTGGTGGCCGGGCAGGAGGCACGGGCGGGGATGATTGCGCGCCCGCGGCAGATGCGCGAGCTGCAGGAATCCCTGGACACGGCGGAGGATCAGCGCGCGCGGGTGCAGACGCAGCTGGAACGCCTGGAAAAAGAGCTGAACGACCGCCGCGGGCGGCTTCAGGAGCAGGACAAGCAGGTGCGCGCCTATTCGCAGGCCCTGACCCAGGCCAACCAGGCCCAACAGCAGGCGAAAAATGAGGTGGAACAGGCCCGCCAGCGGGGAGAATGGCAGCGCAAGCAGGTGAGCGGGGTGGAAGCCCAGATTACCCAGGGTGAAGCCGAGCTGCGGAAAATTCAGACGGATCTGGAAGGGCTGACCACCCAGATTACGAGCTTGCAGGAAGGCGTGCGCGAGAAGGTGCGGGCTTTGAACAGCCTGCCGATGGAAGAGTTCCAGGCGCAGGTGGCGCATTGGAGCACCGGCGTGGCGGTGGCCTCGCGCGCGGTGGGGGATGCGGAAAAACGCCTGGAGGAATACCGCCAGTCGCTGGAAGCTAACGGGCGCGAACGGCGTTCGCTGGAACAGCGCAGTCAGGGCGCGGCAGAGAGCCTCAAGACCCTGGACGCTGAAAAGAACCAGCTGCGCGGACGAGAAGCCGAACTGACGGCGCAGATGGACGCGCTGCAGGCGGAGATCACCCCCGGTGAGGCAGAATTGGAAGGCCTGGAGGCGGATTACACCCGCCAGCAGGGCGATCAGGTGGCGGTGCAGCAGGCTTTATCGGTGGCCGAGCGCCACGCCGCCCAGGCGCAGATCGAATTGACCCGTCAGCGCGAGTCGCTGGATTCGCTTCAGCGGCGGATTGAGGACGATTTTGGGCTGGTGATGTATGAGTACAACCAGAAGGTGAGCGGCCCCACGCCTTTGCCCCTGGGCGACATGGTGGCGGAGCTGCCGACTTTGACCGAGATCCCCACCGACCTGGAAGAAAACATCAACCGCCAACGGTCGCTGCTGCGGCGCATGGGGGCGGTGAACCCGGATGCGGCTGCGGAGTATCAGACGGTGAAGGAACGTTTTGATTTCCTGACCGCGCAGGTGCAGGATTTGCACAAGGCGGATCAAGACCTGCGCAAGGTGATCGGTGAGCTGGATGAGCTGATGCACCGTGAATTTCACAAGACGTTTGACGCGGTGGCGGCTGAATTCAAGGTTCTGTTTACACGCCTGTTTGGCGGGGGCAGCGCACGGCTGGTGCTGACGGATGAGGACAACATCACCGAGACAGGCATTGATATTGAGGCGCGGCTGCCGGGACGGCGCGAGCAGGGGCTTTCGCTGCTTTCGGGCGGCGAGCGCAGCCTGACGGCGGTGGCTTTGGTCTTCTCACTGTTGAAAGTCTCACCCACGCCGTTCTGCGTGATGGACGAGGTGGACGCCATGCTGGATGAGTCCAACGTGGGGCGCTTCTGCGAGCTTTTACAGGAGCTGAGCGCCAACACCCAGTTTGTGCTCATCACCCACAACCGCAACACGGTGCAGACCGCGGATGTGATCTATGGGGTGACGATGGGGCGCGACTCGGCCAGCCAGGTGATCAGTCTGAAGCTGGATGAGGTGGGCGAGGATATGGTGCATTCCTAGGATCGAGAAGAAGCATAAAAAACACGCCTCTGGATCAAAATCCTCCGGAGGCGTGCTGTTTTTAAGCTGAGGACGTGCTAGCTGAGCGGGACGCGGATTTCGGCGGGCAGGGTGGGTTCCACCGGCACGTAATCCATCCAGCGGTCGAATTCTTCCACCAGGTCGCTCTCGCGCTGTTCGTTGAGCCAGGTCTGGAAGGCTTCCTGTCGGGCGGACATCCATTCGGCGGCGCTCAGGGGGCGGTCTTCGTGACCCAGAACCTGGATGATGTGATATCCAAAGCTGGATTTGACCGGGTCGCTGATGGCGCCGACTTCCAGGCTGAAGGCGGCATCTTCAAATTCTTTAACCATAGCGCCGCGGGCGAACCAGCCCAGGTCTTCCATGCGTTTTTCGCCGGTGGTATCCTGGGCGATTTCAGCAGCGATCACGTTCCATTCCACGCCGGATTTGAGCCGTTCGCTGATGAGCTTGGCTTCGGTTTCATCCTGAACCAGGAAATGATGAGCCCAAACCTTTTCTTCGGACGCGGGCTGATCGGCGGTGAAGGCTTCCATCACCTTTTCGCGCAGGATCTGCTTGCGGATAAACTCGCGGAAGAAGGTCTCAGAGACGTTGGATTCGGCCAGGGTCTTGGTGTAATTGGCCACCTCGGTCTGGTACCCTTCGAAGGTGTAGGGGGTGGCGGTGGGCTCGGCCGTGGGAACGGGGGTGGCCGTGGCGTTGGGGTCGGCGGTGGGGGTGGGGGCTTCCACAGTCGGTTCCGCGGTGGGCTCAACTGCCGCCGCCGGATCGAGGGTGGCGGTGGGGCTGGGCTGGGCGGTAGCGGTGGGAGCCGAGAGGGTCAGCTGCAGCGGCGACAGCGTGGAGGTGGGCGCCGTGGTGGGGACCACCGTGGGGGTGGGGGTGCCGTCGGGGAAGAAGCCAAACCCATTCTTCAAATAGGCTTCCACTTCGTCCGCACTGACGGAGATGCCCAGTTCTTTGGCCTTATCGGCCACGAGCTGATCTTCCACCATCTTTTGCAGCACGGCGGTTCCCACGCTGGAGGTGTTATCCAACTGGGTCTGGATCTGCACCAGATTCTGCTGGAAAGAGGCGGCAAAGTTGGGATCTTCGCCAAACATCTGGTAGATCTGGTAGGTGTTTTGATACTGGCCAATGAGCTGCCAGCGGTAGAAGCGGGCTTCTTCCACAAATTGATTGACGGTTAAATTGGTGGAGCCCACGCGAGCGACCGGGCGCATCTTTTCAAACACGTTGACATTGAGAACGCCAAAAACAATCACCAAAATGGAGATCGAGATGGTGACAATGGCTCCAATGAGCAGCAGGCGGCGCTGTTTGCGTTCGATCTCAGCGCGGGCCTCATGTTTTCGGTTCACGATTTTTGGGGCAGTAGACTTCGACATCGGGCGACCTTTGCATTAAATACAGGGCATAGAGTTAAGAAAATCCACTCCATGCCCTGTTGAGGATCATACTGGATTTAGCGCAGAGCGTCTTCCAGGGGTTCAGCCGCATACGGCAGCAAAGCAATGTGGCGAGCACGCTTGATAGCCATGGCTAATTCGCGCTGGTGGCGAGCGCAGGTCCCGGTTTGGCGGCGGGGGCGAATTTTGCCCTCTTCCGTCACGTAGCGGCGCAGCAGTTCAACACTCTTGTAGTCAATTTTGATGTTGGCGTCCGCACAGAACTGGCAGATCTTCGGGCGCGCGACATAGCGGCGACCAGAAGGAGCTCCACCTTCCATCATATTTTCATCACTCATGGTGTCCTTCTCCTAGAAGGGGAATTCATCTTCAATATCTTCGGTTTCCGAACTCTCGCCGGCAGGGGCGTGATTTGAGTCGCGCCGGTCTCCCAAGATCATCATTTCACTGGCGACAATCTCGACGCTGGTATGTTTGACACCTTCGGAGTCGTCCCACCGGCGGGTCTGCAAACGCCCTTCGATGTAGACTTGCTGGCCTTTGGTGAGATACTGCTTGCAGATCTCGGCCAGATTTCCCCAGGTGACCACATTAAACCATTCCGTCTCGGTGTGGCGCTCGCCGTCCGCGGTGTTCCAGGTGCGGCTGGTGGCGACAGTGAAGGTGGTGACCGGTCGGCCGGAGGGCGTGTAGCGCATTTCTGGATCGCGCCCCAGGTGGCCAATGATCATGACTTTGTTCAATCCTCGACTCATACCCAACTCCTTGCCGTACGACCTGACTTGGCAGGAACGTCCGGCGATTACTCTGTTACCGTGATCATGTGTCGCAGCACAGGTTCCAAGAAGCGCAGGTTGCGATCGAGCTCGCTGGTGGCGCTGGGGGCCATTTCAGCTTCGATGAGCACAAAGTAACCTTCGCGCTGCTTGCGGATCGCGTAAGCCATCCGGCGCTTGCCCCAGCGATCCACTTTCACAACGCTGCCGCCCGGTTCGGTAATCCAACCGGAAACTTTCTCGATGGCAGTGTTCTGGCTGGTTTCGTCCAGGTCAGCCTGCAAAATAAACATCACCTCATATTTACGCATTTCGGAATCCTCCTTTCCTCGGGATAGCCCCTGGACAGCGCCGTGAGCGCGCCAGAAGCGGAAAGTACGGGGGTCATGATTCCCGTTCGTACCGGCATGAAGTATATCACAAACAGGCGCTTTTTCAAAGGCGCAGTTGTATAGACTGCTGGGATCGGGCGGATTCATACAGGGCCAGCAGGGCGGCGGTGTTTTGGCGGGTTTCGGCCAGGGAAAGGCGCGGGGATTTGCCCTCCAGGATGCAGTCTTCCATATCGCGGATTTCGCCCAGGTAGAGGTGGGGCAGGGAGAAGGAGCGGCGTTTTTGACGGCCGTCCTGGGTGATGAACAGGTCGGCGCGGCTGGAGAACAGGAAGGGTTTGGGAACCCACAGGGTGGCCTTGGAACCGCGCACCTCGATGGTGGTGTAGGGCTGGGCGGCGAAACTACTGTCCATCTGTGCCAGGATGTCGCCAGGATAGCGCAGCAGGGCGCTGAAGCTGGCATCCACACCGCTGGGAGCAGTGACCTGCCAGCCCTGAACGGTGAGGGGGGCGGAACCGGTGAGCATGCGGAAATAACTGACGGGGTAGCAGCCCACATCCCACAGGCTGCCGCCGCCTGCTGCCGGGTCCCAGCGGTAATCATCCGGGCGGTTGAGGAAGAAGGAGAAAGCGCCGCGCATCAAGCGGATGTCGCCCAACTCGCCGGAGGAGACGATTTCCTGCACGGCATGGGTGAGGGGGTGGTGGCGGTACATGAAGGCTTCGGCGGCCACTTTGCCGCTGCTCTGGGAGGCTTCTTCCACCCGCTGCATCTCTTCGAGGGTGAGGACGAGGGGCTTTTCACACAGGACGTGTTTCCCGGCCTGCAGGGCGCGCACGGTCCACTCGGCGTGCAGGTGGTTGGGCAGGGGGTTGTAGATCACGTCAATGTCTGGATCGGCCAGCAGGTCTTCATAGCGGGTGTACAGGCGGGGGATACCCCAGGTGCGGGCAAACTCGCGGCCTTTGGCTTCATCCCGGCTGGCGGCAGCGGCAAGCACACTGCGGGCGGACTTGCGCAGGGCGGGGTTGAACTGGTTGGCGGCGATGCGCGCCGCGCCCA
>DAIOUB010000020.1:0-18207 GCA_036751735.1 Levilinea sp.
TAAACCAACCGAGGGCCTGCACGCGCAGACCCTCGGATTTTTTTGTTTTTCCCGCGAGGTTATTCCTGCCAGCTCTGGATGAGGGCGGCCAGCAGGGCGGTGCGTTCGGCCAGGGAGGGAACCAGGATGTATTCGCGGTCCGAATGGGCGCCGTCGCCCACCGCCCCCAGACCGTCTAAGACGGGCACGCCCAGCGGCGCGACGAAATTGGCGTCCGAGGCGCCCCCCACGGCTTCTTCGTTCAGGAAAAAGCCCAGCTGCACCGCCAGGGCGAAGGCTTTGGCGTAGCAGACTTCCATCAGCGTGTCGCGCGGCATGGGCGGGCGGTTCAGCTCGTAGCGCACGCGCACCCCGGTTCCCGCCACCTGGGGGGTGCGGCTGCGCGCCCATTCCTCCAGGCGGAGGGCCTCTTCCATCTGGGTCACGCGGAAATCCACCTCGGCCTCGGCCGCATCGGGGACCACGTTGCTGCGCGTGCCCCCGCGGATGACCCCCACGTTCACGGTGGTGCCCCGGCTGTAATCCGTGAGGGCCTGGGCGGCCAGGATGTGGTGGGCCAGCTCTTCGATGGCGTTGCGCCCTTCGGCGTGAGCCGCCCCGGCGTGCGCCGCCGTCCCCTGAGTCTCGATCACCAAATCGCCCACCCCCTTGCGCGAGGTTTTGATGGCCCCGCCGGGGGTGGCCGGTTCCAGCACCAGCACGGCCCGCGCCCGCGACGCCAGCTCTTCGATCAGCGCACGCGAAGACGTGCTGCCGATCTCTTCATCCGAGTTGATCAGCAGCTGAACGGGCAGGCCCGGCCCGCCGGAGGTCTCGTGCAGTGCGCGCAGCGCGGTGACGGCCATGGCGATGCCGGCTTTCATATCCAGCACGCCCGGCCCAAAGGCGCGTTCCCCCTGCACGCGGAAGGGCCGCTGCACGGTGGTGCCCAGGTCAAACACCGTGTCCATGTGGCAAAGCATCAGCAGCGGGCGCTCATCCCCGCCCCAGCGGTAGAGCAGATGATCCCCGGCCTGCGCCTGGGGCACCGTTTCCACCGTGCCGGGCAGGCCGCCCAAAATCTCGGTCAGCCGCCGCCCCAGGACGTCTACGGCGGGTTTCTCGGTGGAGGGTGATTCGCAGTTCACCAGCTCGCCCAGCAGCGCCAACATCTCGGCTTCACGGCGGGCAAAGAACTCAATGGGAAGGTGTGACATGGGGAGTCTCCTCTTGTTTTTCCAATAAATAGGCCGGGCCGCCCACCCGGGTGAAGCCGGTGAGGGCGTAGCCGCGTTCAAAATAATGCAGAAAGAGCTGGCGGCTGTGCAGGCGCCATTCCAGGGCGAGCTGGGGGTCGCTGTCGGCCAGGCGGGTGAAGCGCTCTGGCAGGCGCAGCAGCAGCCGAGGCGCGGTCAGGCCCAAATACGCCGCCGTGGGCTGACCGGCGGCCGCTGCGTTCACCGGCTGTGCGTCCGCAAAGCCCGCATCCGGCGGGGTGCCCAGGGCCAGGGCTGCCGTCCGCGGGCTGGCCAAGGGCCAATCCACCAGCAGCCGGTCGGTGGGCGCGCCGCTGTCAATGCCCTGCATGGTTCCGTAATAATCCACCAGGTATTCGCGGCTGGAGGCCCCCAGGTGGCGGATGTTCAGCTCGGCGTTCTCCGCCCGCAGGGGGTCCACCGTCCACTGCACCAGGGTCACGCCGCGCTCCAGGCACCAATCGCGCTGGAACCATTTGAGGGCCGCGCCAATGCCCTGGCCGCGCCAATCGGGCAGCACCGCCAGGCGGTGAGAATGCTGCACCTCCGGCTCGCACGTGGGCAGGCTGAAGCTGAAGCCCACCATGCGCCCGTCCGGCGCAAAAGCCCCCGCCACCAGCCCCCCGCTGAACTGGACGGCGATGAGCACCTCTTTGCACTCCGGGTAGGTGTCGGCCCCCCACACGGCCAACTGCACCTGTTCGGCCTCCACCATCTCGCGCGCCCCGGCCAGCTCGCGCAGGGTCAATTTGCCCCGTGAGGTGTCCAACTCCCTCATGGCCGGAATTCCTCGCGCGAGAGGGTCAGCTGATCCACGTAGTCCATGTCCAGGGTCACGCCAATGCCGGGGCCGGCGGGAACGGGCATCATCCCATTGTGGGTCTCCAGGGCTTCGTTGACCAGGTCGCGCTTCCAGTAGCGGCTGCTGGAGCTGGTGTCGCCGGGCTTGCGGAAGTTTTCCAGGGTGGCCAGGTGGATATTGTGCGCCCGCCCCACCCCGCTTTCCAACATGCCGCCGCACCACACCGGCGCGCCAAAGGCCGCGGCCACGTCGTGTACGCGCCGCGCCTCCAGATGGCCGCCCACCCGCCCGACCTTGATGTTGATCACCCGCCCTGCGCCGGATTCGAGGGCCTTGCGCGCATCCGCCGCGCTCAAAATGGATTCATCCAGGCACAGCGGGGTGCGGATTTGGGCCTGCAGTTTGGCGTGGTCGTGCAGATCGTCATAGGCCAGGGGCTGTTCCATGTAATCCAGGTCAAAGGCGTCCAGGGCGCGCAGGGTGGGCAGGTCGCTGAGGGTGTAGGCCGAATTGGCGTCCACGGTCAGATCGGCCTGCGGAAAAGCCTCGCGCACTGCCGCCACCACGCGCAGGTCCCAACCCGGCTTGATCTTGAGCTTGACGCGCTTGTAGCCCTGGGCCAAATGCGCCCCGGCCAGGTCGCGGGTGGCCTCTGCTGAGGGCTGAATGCCCAGGCTGACCCCCACCGGAATTTGCGTGCGCGTGCCCCCCAGCAGACGGTAGAGCGGCAGCCCCAACTGCTTGGCCCACAGGTCCCAAACGCCCATTTCCAGCATGGCCTTGGTCATGCGGTTGCCCCGAAACGGCGCCAGACGCTCCATCACCTCCTGGGGGTGCTGCAAATCCACCCCCAAAATGCGCGGCAGAAAGACTTCGCGCAGCAGGGCCAGCGCGCCGGGGATGAACTCCTCGCGGAACATGGGCTGGGGATCCATAACGCCTTCGGCCAGGCCCTCCAGGCCTTCGCCAAACAGGCGCAGCAGCGGCACAAATTTGTCCGTTTCCACGCCGAAGGAGGTCTCAAAGGGGTGCAGCAATTGCAGCTTGACAATGCGGATTTCGGCACGTTCGATTTTCATGGGGCTATCCTGTGGTTCACAAATTCACCGGCGCAGCGGTGTCATCCTGATTGTAGCGGAGATTGGGGCGGGGGGCAAACCCTGTACACCCTGAACCATGAGGCAATGTTAACTTGACTTTTCGCATCGGATCAGGGATACTACTATCAATGGGGCGCACCTTTACACCCCCGCATGCATGCCATCTTTACGAACAGGAGGTGATGTCAACAATGGATAGTAGTTACCAACCCAGCGCTGCGGCATCCCTCCTGGCTTCTGTTTAGCCAACTGATGCCGCAGCCAAAACGGAAGGCCGCCCACCTTGGGCGGTCTTCTTTTAACCAACTCACATTCCCACCCCCGCGGGTCTGTCCGCGGACACGGCTTTTGCACCGCCTGGGGAGGCACTCATGACCGAAACTGTCCTTTGGTGGCTGCGGCGCGATCTGCGCCTGGAAGATAACCCCGCCCTGCGCCAGGCGCTCAACGGCGGCCGCCGGGTGGTGCCGGTGTTCGTGCTCGACCCCACTCTGTTGGCACGCCCCGCTGAAAACCGCCAGGCCTTCCTTTTTGCCGGTCTGCGCGCCCTGGATGCCGATCTGCGCGCCCGCGGCAGCCGCCTGGTGGTACGTGAAGGCCCGCCTGTGGAAGTTCTGACCCAGCTGAGCGCCGAAAGCGGGGCCGGCGCCGTATACGCCGAAGAGGACGTTAGCCCCTACGCCCGCCGCCGCGACGCTCAGGCGGCCGCGGCCCTCACCCTGCGCTCGGTCACCGGCGCCACAGTGTTCCCTGCCGGGCAGGTGCGCAAGGCCGACGGTTCTCCCTATACGGTCTTCACCCCCTACAGTAAGGTCTGGAAAGCCCTGCCTTTCCCCGGCGCGCCCCAGCCCGCTCCAGAGCATTTGCCTGCCGTGCCGGATGAACTATCCTCCCTGCCCCTCCCGTCCACGCCTGCCCCGGCGGATTTCCCCGCGGGGGAGGCCGAAGCCAACCGCCGTCTGCAGGCCTTTTTGGACGCGCGCATGGCCGCTTATGCTGATCAGCGCGACCGCATGGACCTGGAGGGCACCTCAGCCCTATCGCCCTACCTGCGCTTTGGCATGCTCTCGGCGCGCAAGGCCGCCTGGGCCGCCCTGGAAGCCGCCCGGCTGGCCCCCCATGCCCAGGCCCGCCGTGGGGCTGAAACCTGGCTGAATGAGCTGATCTGGCGCGAGTTTTATCACGCCATTCTGTACGCCTTCCCCTTTGTGCTGCATACCGCCTTTAACGCCAGCCTGCGCGGCGTGCCCTGGCGCAATGCCCCCGCCGAACTGGAAGCCTGGCAGCAAGGCCGCACGGGCTACCCGGTGGTGGACGCCGCCATGCGCCAGCTGGCCGCCACCGGCTGGATGCACAACCGCGCCCGCATGATCGTGGCTTCTTTCCTGACCAAAGACCTGCTGATCAACTGGCAGGCGGGCGAGCGCTGGTTTATGGAAAATTTGGTGGACGGCGACCCCGCCGCCAACAACGGCGGCTGGCAGTGGGCCGCTGGAACGGGCACGGACGCCGCCCCGTACTTCCGCATTTTTAACCCCAGCCTGCAGAGCGCCAAGTTCGACCCCCAGGGGGTCTATATCCGCCGCTGGCTGCCGGAACTCTCGCGCGCCTCGCTGGCGGGCCTGCACGACCCCAACCGCCTGACCCCCGCCGAGCGCCGCGCTGCCAATTACCCCCCGCCCATTGTGGATCATGCCGCCGCCCGTGAGCGCGCCCTGCGCCTTTACCGCCCGGTCTGAGCCCCGCGCCCAGTGTACTAGATGTCTGGATATTCACTTGCCTGTTTCTCAGGTATAATTTTTTGCGCCCCTTTTTTCGCTGGTAGCCCCTTAACCCTATGTGAGGACGAATGGCAGACCCCACCCTTTCCCTGACGGTCAATCAGCAGCCCCTCGAAATTCCCGAACGCTACTGGTCCTGGTCTTTGCTGCGCTACCTGCGCGACGTGCTGGGCCTGACCGGAACCAAATGGTCCTGCGACAGCGAAGGCACCTGCGGGGCCTGCACGCTGATCGTAAACGGTAAGGCGCGGCGCGCCTGCCTGACGCCCATTAAGAATCTGTCTGGGGCGCGGGTGGAAACCATTGAGACCTTGCAGATCGGCCCAGAACAGACCCCCCACCCGCTGCTGCAAACCGTGGTGCAGGACGGCATTTTTCAATGCGGTTACTGCGCCCCGGGCGCGCTGCTTTCGGCCAAGGCCCTGCTGGACGAAAACCTGAACCCCACCGAAAAAGAGATCGAGCGCGCCCTCTCCACCGTCATCTGCCGCTGCGCCGGCCTCAACCGCATGGATCGTTCCGTGCAGCGCGCGGCGGCCATTCTGCGCGGCGACCAACCCAGCACCTGGACCCCCGCTGACACCGCTGCCGAAGAGCGGCTGCTGGCCCGCCTGACCGGCAAGATGCCCTACACGGCCGACCTGAGCTTCCCCAACATGCTCTACGCCCAGGCCGTGCGCGCTGGAGCTGCCCATGCCCGCCTCACCCGCCTGGATGTGTCGCAGGCCGAGAACATGCCCGGGGTGGCGAAGGTTTTGACCCGTAAAGATGTGCCGGGGGCGAATGCCTTCGGCATTTTTGTTTTTGATCAGCCTATCTTCCTCAGCCCCGGTGACGAAGTGCGCCATGTGGGGGATGTGTTGGCGGTGGTCGTGGCCGAAAGCCCGGAGCAGGCTGCTGCGGCCGCCGCCGCGGTGGAATTTGCCTTGGAACCACTGCCCGTGCTCGCCAGCCCCCAGCAGGCCCAGGCCGCGGACGCCCCCGTTCTGCATGAACGCCTGCGCCAGGCCCACCCGGAAGAGGCCAACGTCCTGGCTCACCACCGCACGCGAAAAGGGGATGTGGCGCAGGGTTTTGCCGCGGCGGATGTGATTGTGGAGGGCGAGTACAGCGTGCCTTTTGTGGAACACGCCTACATGGAAATTGAGTGCAGCACCGCCGTGCCCGAAAGCGACGGGAGTTTCACCCTGTATTGCGGCACACAGGGCCCGATGGAAGACCGGCATCAGGTGGCCGCCGCCCTGGGCCTGCCCGAAGAGCGCGTGCGCATCGCCCACCAGTTCATGGGCGGCGGGTTCGGCGGCAAAGAGGACATCGCCGGGCAGATCCACGCCGCCCTGGGGGCTTACCACACCGGCCGGCCGGTGAAGGTGCAATGGACCCGGGCCGAGTCCCTGGCGGTCAGCACCAAGCGCCACGCCATGCGTATGCGCTACCGCACCGGCGCCGACCGCAGCGGCAACCTGACCGCCGCTGAGGCGATGATCGTCGGCGACACCGGCCCCTACGCCTCGGTGGGCGAGGCGGTGCTCTTCCGCGCCTGCGTATTTTCCTGCGGACCGTATGTGGTGCCCCACGCTCAGGTGGATTCGCTGGCCGTGCACACCAACAACGCCATCGCCGGGGCCTTTCGCGGCTTTGGCAGCCCCCAGGTGGCCTTCGCTTCCGAAATTCAAATGCAGAAGCTGGCCGATGCGCTGGGTTTGGACCCCTTTGAATTCCGCCTGCGCAACGCCCTGGAAGTGGGGCAGGCCACCATCACCGGCGATATCCTCACCCACGAAGTCGGCGTGAGCATCAAAGCCTGTTTGCTGGCCGTGCGCGAGGCCCTGGCCAAAACCCCGCCCCCCCAACTGCTGCCGGGGGAAAAGCTGGGGGTCGGCGTGGCCGCGGCTTATAAGAACGTGGGCCTGGGGCAGAATCTGCCCGATTCCGCCGGGGCCAGCGTGTCTTTGGAGGCCGACGGGCGCTTTTTGGTGCGCCACGGGGCCACCGACATGGGCCAGGGTATCAACGACGCCATCGTCATGATCACCGCACGCGCCCTGGGCATCCCCACCCAGGATGTGGCCGTCCACACCGCCGACACGCGTTATGACCCGCCCGGCGGGGTCACCACCGCCTCGCGCCAGACCTTCATCTCCGGCAACGCCGCTTTGCAGGCCGCCGAGGCCGTGCGCGAGCAGCTCTGGAAGACCGTTTCCGAAGAGTTCGGCGTGCCCGTGGAGGACCTGGCCGTGCGCGAGCGCGCCTTTGTGCAGCTTTCCAGCGGGCGCCGCCTGATTGACCTGCAAACCCTGGCCGCCAGCGGCCCGCGCTTTGAGGCGCGCATCACCTATGACCCTCCCACCACCGCCGACCAGCCCGGCTACTCCCCCGCTCACCCCACCGAAAAGCGCCCGCCCCTGCATTTTGCCTACGATTACGGCGTGCAGGCGGCGATGGTGGCTGTGCAGCCCGAAAGCGGCGCGGTGCGCGTGCTCAAGGTGATCGCCGCTCACGACGTGGGCCGCACCATCTCGCGCCGCAACGTCATCGGCCAGATTGAAGGGGCCATCGTGCAGGGGCTGGGCTACGCCTTGAGCGAATCCTTTGAGGTGGAAAACGGCCTGCCCAAAACGCTGAAATTCAAAGACCTGGGACTGCTGCGTTTTCGCGATCTGCCCGAAATTGAACCCATCATCATCGAAGACCCGCACGTGCTGGGGCCGTTTGGGGCCAAGGGCATGGGCGAATTGACCATCTCGCCCACCGCCCCGGCGGTGGTGAACGCCATTCACGACGCGGTGGGGGTGTGGATGACGGAGCTGCCCGTGACCCCCGAAAAACTGCTGGCGGCTCTGCACGCCGCCGCTGACCCAACCCTTTGATCCACCCAGGAGGCAGGATGAAAACCATTGGAATGATCGGCGGCATGAGCTGGGAATCGTCCCTGGAATATTACCGCATCCTTAACCAGACCGTGCACGCCCGCCTGGGCGGCCTGCACTCGGCGCGCTGCATCCTGACTTCGGTGGATTTTGCCGAGATTGAGGTCTTGCAGCGCGAAGGCCGCTGGGATGAAAGCGGGCAGCGCATGGCAGCGGCGGCCGCCAGCCTGGAGCGCGCCGGGGCGGATGTGGTCATCCTGTGCACCAACACCATGCACAAGCTGGTGGACGACATCCAGGCGGCCATCCAGATTCCCTTCCTGCACATCGCCGACGCCACCGCCGAGCGGGTGAAAGCCGCCGGCATTCAGCGCATTGGGCTGCTGGGCACGCGCTTCACCATGGAAGAGGATTTCTACCGCGGCCGCCTGGAACAGCGGCACCAGCTCGCCGTGCTCACTCCGCCCCCGACCCAACGCGAAACCGTTCACCGCGTGATTTATGATGAGCTGTGCCTGGGGCAAATCCGCGAAGAATCGCGCGCCGCTTACCGCGAAATCATCGCGGATCTGGCCGCGGCGGGGGCGCAGGGGATACTCTTGGGCTGCACGGAAATTGAACTGCTGGTGCGCCCCGAGGACAGCCCGCTGCCGCTCTTCCCCACCACGCGCATCCACGCGGAAGCGGCCGTGGATTGGGCCTTGACGGCCTGACCCCCAACCGGCCAAAATCATATTACAATAGACCTATGAAGTGGACAATTCGCGCTGTGCTGTGGACGGCGGTGGGAGACGCCCTGGTGCTGTTGGGGGTGTCTTTGGCGGGCTTTGCCACCCACCAATCCAACCCGGCTGGCGGGCGCCTGCTGGCGATGGTCGTTCCGCTGCTGGCGGCCTGGGGGCTGACCGCCTTCCTGGGCGGTCTGTACCAGCCGGGGCAAATCACCTGGCAAGGCACGGCATGGCGCGCTGTGTTGGCCGGTATGGCCGCGGGACCCCTGGCCGCCGTTTTGCGCGGTTTATGGCTGGGGGGCGCGCCGGTGGTGCCGGTTTTTGCGCTGGTGCTTTCGGGCACAACGGCGTTGGGAATGGGCTTATGGCGAATTCTGGCGATGTGGCTGTTCAAAACAAAGGCACGCGCATGAGCGGGGATGAACACGGTCTGGTTCAGCAGGCCTGCGCGGGCGATTTGGACGCCTTTAACCAACTGGTGCTGCAATATCAGGGGCTGGCTTATAACGTGGCTCTGCGCATCCTCAGCGACGACTCGGCGGCCGAGGATGTGACTCAAACGGCCTTCATTGCTGCCTACCGCAGCCTGAGCAGCTTCCGCGGGGGCTCCTTCCGCGCGTGGGTCATGCGCATGGTCACCAACGCCTGCTACGACGAGCTGCGGCGGCGCAAACGGCGGCCTACTACCCCCCTGGAGCCGCTTACGGACGACGGCGAAGAGGAAATCGAATCCCCGGCCTGGCTGGCGGATGAGGGGCCTTCACCCGAAGATCAGGTGGCGCAGGGCGAACTGGAAAAAGCCATCCAACACTGCCTGCAGGGGCTGCCGGATGAATTCCGCGCAGTGGTGGTGCTGGTGGATGTGCAGGGCCTGGACTATCAGGAGGTGTCGGAGGCGGTGCGCACGCCCCTGGGGACGGTCAAGAGCCGCCTGGCGCGCGGGCGGGTGCGGCTGCGCGACTGCCTGCAGGGCTTTTGGGAACTTTTACCCCCCCAGTTTCGTCAGGTACTTGAGGGCCGCGCATGAAACCAACACTTACCCCCCAAGACTGGGCACAACTTTCTGAATATTTGGACGGCCAGCTGGGAGCTGAGGCCGCACAAAAGCTGGAAGCCCGTCTGGCGCTGTCAGCAGAGCTGCGGCAAGGGTTGGATGATTTACGCCACACGCGCACCATGCTGCGCGCGCTGCGCCCTCACCCCGTTCCTCACAATTTCACCCTGACGCGCGCGATGGCGGCGGAAGCCCGGCGCGTTTCGCGCTGGTTCCCGGTGCTGAGCTTCTCATCGGTCATCGCCACCCTCTCGGCGGTGGTGCTGATGGGACTGCGCCTGCTGCCCCTTTCGGCCCCCAACCTGATGGCCGCCCCCGCCGCGGCCCCCGCGCCGATGATGATGGAAAGTATGGATGCTGCTTCGGCCCCGGCTGAGGCGGGCGCGGAAATGGCCGCCGAACCCACGCCCATGATCATCACCTGGGGTTTCCAGGGGGTTCCGGGCTTTGGCATGGGCGGCGGCGGTGGAGGGGATATGATGGGACGCGGCGGCGGCACGGAGATGGAAGATGCAATGCCTGTGCCCGCGCCTGCTGAGTTGGCCGCGCCAGCTGCACCAGAGGGCGAAATGGCTGCCGCGGAACCAGCCCCCACGGAGCTGCCCGCTGAACCTGCGGGAGAAATGGCCGCCGTGGAGCCAACCCCCACAGAGGTGCCTGCTGAGCCGCCCGCGGCCAAGGAAGCTCCCGCCGCACCGATGGCGGCCCCCCCAGAAGAGCCGCTCCAAAGTGGGGATCTGATCCTGGGGCTGCCCGCGCCGGAGGAACAGGGACAGATGCTGGTTCCCCAAAGCAGCGGCGCGGCAGAGACCTACGCCGCGCCCAGCGAAAACCGCGAAAGCCAGAAGAACGCCGATCCCGCCGCGCAGCCCTGGGCTTTGCCGGTGGGGCTGCTGGCCCTGGGGGTGGGGCTGGGTCTGGCCGCCTGGCAGGTTCGGCGCCGCTGAACGATGCACGACGACCCCTTTCGTTTTTGCCCGTATTGCGCTGCCCCGTTAACGGAGGAGCTGCGCTTTGGTGAGCTGCGCCCGATGTGTAAGGCCTGCGGCTATATTCATTTCGTGGATCCCAAAGTAGCCGTGGGCGTGCTGGTGGAGGGGGAGGCGGGCGTGCTGCTGGTGCGGCGCGTGAACGAGCCCCTGCGCGGCTTGTGGAGCCTGCCCGCGGGCTTTGTCAACGCGCATGAAGACCCCCAGCGGGCGGCGGAGCGCGAATGTTGGGAAGAAACCGGCCTGCGTGTGCGCGTCACCAGCCTGGTGACGGTCTTGGCTGGGCGCGAACACCGCCGCGGGGCGGATATTTTCATCATTTACCGCGCCGAGGTGCTGGGGGGAACCCTGACGGCAGGGGACGACGCCGACAGCGCCGCCTTTTTCCCCCGCGGGGGGCTGCCGCCGCTGGCTTTTCACGCCACCCGGCACGTGCTGGGCCTGGGGGCTGAGGATGACGGCCGCCCTGCCTGAGCTGTACGGGGGGCGCTTATGTTACAATAGGGTTGTACGTTTGTTCTGAGAATCCTTCTCTTTCCGGTGCGGCCCTGGCATGTGTGCAAACCTTCCCCTAGATCAGATTTTGCAGGGTGACTGCGTTGAGATCCTCGAACGTCTGCCGGAAAAATCGGTGGATTTGATCTTTGCGGATCCCCCTTACAATTTGCAGCTTCAGAAGGAACTTTGGCGGCCCAATCAGACCCGCGTGGACGCGGTGGACGACGATTGGGATCATTATGATTCCCTGGAGGCCTATGACGCCTTCTGCCGCCAGTGGATCGCCGCCTGCCGCCGCGTGCTGAAAGACACAGGCACGCTGTGGGTCATCGGTTCGTATCACAACATCTTCCGCATTGGGGCCTTGCTGCAAGACCTGGGGTTTTGGTTCCTCAACGATGTCATCTGGATCAAGACCAACCCCATGCCCAATTTCCGCGGGGTGCGCTTTACCAACGCGCATGAGACCCTGCTGTGGGTGAGCAAATTCAAAGGGGCGCGCTACACCTTTAACCACCACGCATTGAAAGCCCTCAACGACGACCTGCAAATGCGCAGCGACTGGCTGCTGCCCATTTGCAACGGCCCGGAGCGCATCCGTCACAACGGGCAGAAAGCTCACTCCACCCAGAAGCCTGAGGCGCTGCTCTACCGTGTGCTCAGCGCGGCCAGCCGCCCAGGGGATGTGGTCCTGGATCCATTTTTCGGCAGCGGCACCACCGGCGCGGTGGCCAAGAAGCTGCGCCGCCATTGGATTGGCATTGAGCGCGAGGCGGATTACATCCGCGTGGCCGAAGAACGGCTGGCGCAGGTGCAGCCGTTGAGCGAAGAGGACGCGGTGTATGCGCTGGAAGGGCGCGCTCCGGCCAAAACCCGGCGGCTGCCCTTTGGGCGGCTGTTGGAGGCCGGGCTGCTGCAGCCGGGGCAGAGCCTGTATTACCGCGGCGAGCGCGCTCAGGCGGCCCAGGTGCGCGCAGATGGGCGCCTGATGCTGGACGGGCTGTGCGCTTCGATCCACGGCCTGGCCTCGCAGCTTTCGGGCGGCGCGCCCGCCAACGGCTGGCTGGCCTGGTATTACGAAGATGAAAACCAACGCCTGTGCGTGATTGATGAACTGCGTCAGCGCCTGCTGGCGGATTCACACAGCGCAGCCTGAGGAGGAAGCGGTGTCTCCCAACAAACCCACGCCGCGCAAAGCGGCCCCCAAATCCATGGCCAAACCGGCCTCCAAAGGCGCGGCCAAGCCCGCCGTGCGCACGCGCAGTGCGGCCAAACCCGCCCGGCAAACCAAATCCGCGGGGCTGCTTTCGCACCGCAGCGGACGCCGCTCTGCTTCAACTCCCTCTGCGCCGCGGCTGCCCTCCTGGCAGTTCCAGGGGCTTTCCGCCGAGCGCAAGCTGGATATTTTGGGGGGCGCGCTGGCCCTGGTGGGGCTGCTCAGCCTGCTGGCCCTGCTCTCTTCGGAAAACGGCCTGCTGACCGGCTGGTGGGTGACTTTCTTATACAAAGCCGCGGGCTGGGGGGCTTTGGTGCTGCCGGTGCTGCTGGTGGGCTTTGGGCTGTGGCTGGTGTTCCGCAACGTGGAGCGCCTGCCGGTGCTTTCGGGGGAGCGCAGCCTGGGGCTGATTTTACTCTTCCTGAATCTGCTGACCTGGCTGCACCTGCTGTTTGGCGGCGGCTGGGAACTGGCCAGCGCGGGCCGCGGCGGCGGGTATGTGGGCGGCGCGCTGGAACGGCTGCTGGTATCCACCCTGGGCGGGCCGGGGGCGGTGGTGGCCCTCATCGCCTGGCTCATTTTGGGGCTGGCCCTGGCGCTGGATGTGACCGTTCCGGAACTGCTCGGTTGGCTGCGGCCGCTGTGGGAACGGGTGCGGCAGCCCGCGCCGGAGGCCGAAAGCCGTTCAACCGCGGCCAGCGCGCCCGCGGGGGATCCCCCCGTATATACGCCCCTGCCGCCCGAATACGCGCCCCTGCCCCAACGCGGCGGCGTCCGTCCCGCGCCCGCGGGGCAAAGCCCGCTTCCAGCGGCGGCTGCGCCCACCCCGGCGGGGTCGGTGAGCGAAGCATCCCAGCCCGCTGAGAGTGCGCACCCCGCGGCTGCGCCGGTGACGGCGGTTCCGGCGGTGTCCATCGCCTGGACTTTGCCCGCGGTGGAGGACCTTTTAGACCCGCCTACCCCGGCGGCGGTGCAGAACACCAGCAACCAGGAGCGGGCGCGGCTGATTGAAGAGACCCTGGCCTCCTTTGGCGCGCCCTGCCATGTGGTGGAGGTCAACCCCGGCCCCACCGTGACCCAGTTTGGGGTGGAGCCGGATTTCGTGGAGACGCGCACCGGCCGCACGCGCGTGCGCGTGGGCAAGATCGCCAGCCTGGCGGATGATTTGGCCCTGGCTTTGGCCGCCCCGCGCATCCGCATTCAGGCCCCCGTGCCCGGGCGCAGCTACGTGGGCATCGAAGTGCCCAATCTGGAAATCAGCCGCGTGAGCCTGCGCGAGGTGATTGAATCGGAACGCTTCCAGCGCCTGCGCTCCGGCCTGCGCTTTGCCCTGGGCAAGGATGTGGCCGGGCACCCGGCGGCTTACGACCTGGCTTCCATGCCCCATCTGCTCATCGCGGGCACCACCGGTTCGGGCAAATCGGTATGCGTGAACGCCATTTTGGCCGGTTTCCTGCTGAACAATACCCCTTCGGATCTGCGCCTGGTGCTGGTGGACCCCAAACGGGTGGAGCTGACCGGCTACAACGGCATCCCCCACCTGCTGGCCCCGGTGGTGGTGGAAGCAGATCGGGTGATTGGCGCATTGCAGTGGATGATGCGCGAGATGGACAGCCGCTACCACAAGTTTTCGCGCAGCGGCGTGCGCAATATTCAGGAATTTAACACCCGCTTCCCCGCCGAAAAGCTGCCCTATCTGGTGGTGGTGATTGACGAGCTGGCCGATTTGATGATGCTTTCGCCGGACGAAACCGAGCGCACCATCACCCGCCTGGCGCAGTTGGCGCGCGCCACCGGCATTCACCTGATTTTGGCCACGCAGCGCCCGTCGGTGGACGTGGTGACCGGCCTGATCAAGGCCAATTTCCCGGCGCGGGTGGCCTTTATGGTGGCTTCGGGCATTGACAGCCGCGTCATTTTGGATCAACCCGGGGCCGAGCGCCTGTTGGGGCGCGGGGATATGCTCTTCCAGGCCCCCGACGCCTCGGCGCCGGTGCGCTTGCAGGGCGTGTATGTTTCGGATGTGGAAATTCAGCGGGTGGTGGATTACTGGCGGGATGAATCGGCGCGCTTGGGTTCCGCTTCTGGAACGGCGCAGCCCATGTCCTCCGGCGAATGGATTCCGGCGGGCGTGCCGCTGCACCAGGGGGCGCTGTGGGAGGATATGGAAGAGGGCGGCGATCCTTTGATGAAAGACGCGGTGGATTTGGTGCGGCGCGAGGGGCGGGCCTCCATCACTATGCTCCAGCGGCGCATGCGCATCGGCTACACCCGTGCGGCGCGTTTGATTGACGCGATGGAAGAAAAAGGGATTGTAGGCCCGGTGCAGCCCAACACCCAGGTGCGCGAGGTGTTGGATTACGGCCCCACCGCGCCGCCGGAGGACGACGGCGCCTGAGACCGCCTCAGCCCAATTCGTACACCAACAAGACCGCCGCCGCCAGGGCGGCGGTTTCCATACGCAGGATGCGCGGCCCCAGGCTGAGCGGCTGGCAGCCGCTTTGGCGCGCCTGCTCCACCTCGGCGGGGGTAAAGCCGCCTTCGGGGCCGATGAACACGGCGGCGGTTTGGCCGGGGGTGGGGGACAGGCCGCGCAGGGCTGCGCGCAGGCCGGTTTGCTGCTCTTCTTCCCAGGCGATCCAGCGCAGGCTGGCTGCCTGGGCGCTGTGCAGGGCGCCAGCCCAGGGCAGGGGGGCTGCCACGGGGGGAATGCGCCCGCGGCCGCTTTGCTCGGCGGCCTCCTGCACAATTTTTTGCCAGCGCGGCAGCTTTTTGTGCGCGTCCTGGGCGTCCTGCACCAGGGAGCGGGTGGAGACAAAGGGCACAAAGGCCGAAACCCCGGCTTCGGTGCATTTTTGCAGCGCCCATTCAAATTTTTCGCGCTGGGTGAGGGCCAGGAAGAGGGTCAGGTGCAGGGCGGGTTCGCCCGCGGCCGGCTCACGGCGGAGCACCTGCCCCAGGTCGTCCCCGGTTAACTGCACGCGGTACTGCCAGCCCTGGTTATCCAGAGCCAGCACCTCGGCCCCGGCCGCCAGGCGCAGCACCCGCCGGATCTGATGGGCGGTTTCGGGGGGGAAATGGACGGTATCGGCCTGGAAGGCTTCGGGCGGCAGGAAAAAGCGGTGCATGGGGGCCTCAGTCTTCCACCGGCTGGCGCGGGTATTTGTTGCGCTTGCCCGGTTTGGGGGCGGGTTCGACCCCGTCCTCACCTTCGGCTTCGGGTTCAGCCGCGGCCCCTTCGATGACCACGGTGTACTCGCCGCGGGGCGGGACAGCCTGCAGATGGGCAATACATTCGCTCAGCCGCCCGCGGTAGACGGCCTCGAACATTTTGGTCAGGTCGTTGGCCAGGGCGGCGCGCCGGTCGCCGAAGACGGCCTGGGCGTCTTCCAAAAAGCTCACCAGGCGGTGGGGTGATTCGTAAAAGATGAGGGTGTGCGGGGAGGTTAAATCTACCGCCAAAAAACGGCGGCGGGCGCCGCTTTTGCGCGGGGGGAAGCCGCGAAAGGTGAAGCTGTGTACGGGCAGGCCGGAAAGCACCAGGGCAGGGATGACCGCGGTGGGGCCGGGAATGGCCGTGACGGGCAGGCCTTCGGCCAGCACGCTGCGCACCAGCACAAACCCGGGGTCGCTGACCGCCGGGCTGCCTGCGTCTGTGACCACCGCCACGGATTGGCCGCTGCGCAGGGTGTCTAAAATGCGCGGCAGGGCGCGGATTTCGTTGTATTCGTGGAAGGCCATCTGGGGCTTTTTGATCTCAAAGTGCTTGAGCAGGAAACCGGTGGTGCGGGTGTCTTCGCTGACCACCAGGTCCACCGTGCGCAGGACTTCCAGCGCGCGCAGGGTGATATCGCCTAAATTGCCGATGGGGGTTGCCACCAGATAGAGCATACGGACGAGCCTCGCAGGGTGGGATTGCTTGCAGTATATCACGGATTGCGGGCGGGGCTGGCGGGACGCAATTTGTAAATCTATCCGTTTGCCTTTATAATCACCCCCAGGAGGTCACCATGCCTGCAAACCCTACTCGTGATCGTGTGGATCCACAAAAATTGGATACCACCCCTCTGCGCCGCCCGGATTGGATCAAGGTGCGCGCGCCGTCGGGTGAAACGTATGAATGGCTTCAATCCCTGATGCGGCGCAAGGCGCTGCACACGGTGTGTGAAGAAGCGGGCTGCCCGAATATGGGTGAGTGCTGGGGCAGCGGCACAGCCACGTTTTTAATTATGGGTGATATCTGCACGCGTTCGTGCGGCTTCTGCGACATCAAGCACGGCCAGCCGCAGGCCATGGACTGGCTGGAGCCGGAGCGGGTGGGGCAGGCGGTGAAGGCGATGGGCCTGCGCCATGCGGTCATCACCAGCGTGAACCGCGACGAGCGCAAAGACGGCGGCGCGCCAATTTTTGCCATGGTCATCCGCCGCATCCGCGCTCTGCAGCCGGGCTGCTCCATTGAGGTACTCATTCCAGATTTCAAGGGCAGCCCTTCCGCCCTGGATATTGTCATGCAGGCCCGGCCGGAGATTTTGAACCACAATGTGGAGACGGTTCCGCGCCTGTTTAAGCAGGTGCAGCCGCAGGACCGTTACGAATGGTCGCAGGCCACCCTGACCAACGCCAAGCGCATGGACCCCGAAGTGCTGACCAAATCGGGCATGATGGTGGGGTTAGGCGAGACGATGGACGAGGTGAAGGAAGTCATGCGCGATCTGCGTTCCTGGGGGGTGGATATTTTGACCATCGGCCAGTATTTGCAGCCTTCGCGCCAGCATCTGGCGATTGCGCGCTATTACACGCTGGAGGAGTTTGCGGAGATCAAGCGCTACGGGTTGGAGATCGGTTTCCGCTGGGTAGAGAGCGCCCCGTTGGTGCGGTCGTCGTACCATGCCGCGGATCAGGTGCGCGCGCTGAGCGTGGTGCACCGCAAGCTGTACGGCGATGCGGCCATGCAGGCGGCAGCCTAGGGATTTCGGATTGCATACATGAAACGGCCTGCCGTGTACGGCAGGCCGTTTTTGATTCGGGGTTGTTGGAATTGTTGTGGTCTGTAGGGGCGGGTCGATATGGTAGGGGCGGGTCGATATGGGTAGGGGCGGGTCTGTAGGGGCGGGTCTGTAGGGGCGGGTCTCAGACCCGCCCCTACTACATGATTCCACATGATTCGGGGGATATCACGGGGTGGCCAACACCGCCTCGACCGCCAGCCAGAAAAGCAGCTCGCGGTCATCGGCGCGCTCGTGCCAGGCGCGTTTATCCCAACCGTCGGGCACCACCAGGTCGCCCCCGTAGACGATTTGCCCCAGGGTCACCTGACGAAAGGCCGCCGCCGCAAACAAAGCCGAGGCTTCCATCTCCACCACGCAGCAGCCGTCCGCCAGGCGCTGTTCGCGCCGTTGGATGGTTTCACGGTAAATGGCGTCGGTGGTCCAGGCCTTGCCCAGGCGGTAAGCCAGACCGCGCCCTTCCACCACGCCTTGCAGGGCAGCCACGGCGGCAGGGGTGGGGAAGGCCTCGCGCGAGTGCGGCAGGTAGTGGTAAGACGTGCCCTCGTCGCGCACCGCGCTGGTGAGGATCACCAGATGCCCGGCGGCGATATCGCGGTCAATGACCCCGCAGCCGCCGCAGACGATGAATTTTTGCCCCCCGGCGGCGATCAGTTCTTCCAGGAAGCCGACGGCCAGGGGCGCGCCCACCCCGGGGTGTACCACCAGCACGCGCTCGCCGGGCTGCTGCAGCTCGTAGATGGGGTTGCGGCCCATTTCAGAGGCCACATAGCCCACAGGGCGCAGCAAACCGTTTTGGTGCAGGCGGGCGAGCACATCGTGGAAAAAACACAGCACATAGCGCGGCGAGCCGCCGTTTTCAATGGTGGGCGGATGGGGCGAGAGAATCGCCTCAGGCTGCAAATTGGGTTCAAACAGCGGGGGT
>DAIOUB010000020.1:18307-24155 GCA_036751735.1 Levilinea sp.
GCAAAGACCGCGTTGAGATTGGCGTTTTCGCTCACCTGGGCCAGCATCAGGCTGACCAGCTTGTCGCTGACGATGAAGTCATCGGCGCGGGTCACATCCGCCAGGTTGCGGTTGCGAATGTCGAGCATTTCGGAGACGATGGAATAGGTGTAGCCCTGGCGGTCGGCCAGATCGCGCAGGTGCAGCAGAGAGATGAGGGTGCGGGCGTCAGCCTGCTGCGGTTCGAGGGTGTCGGAATAGCACAGCAGGATGATGTGCTGCACCTGATCCAGCCCCAGGCTTTCCAGCACGCGCCGGTCGGTGGTATCGCCGGAGCGGAAGATGATTTTCTGGTTGTGCATTTGCTCGTGGAGCCAATCCAGGTCGCTGAAATCCTCACGGTCGGCGACCACATGCACAACGGAGCCGGGGGCCACATAGGCGTCCAGCTCGGTGAGGATGGAGCGCCCGCGCCAGTTCCAGCCCAGGATCAGGTTGTGTTCGGGGGCCTGGGGGCTGTGGGGAGTCTGCAGAATGCGGCTCGCGTCCGGCTGGGCGCGGCCGTCCAGGGCGATTTTGTCGTCATCCTCGGCGATAACGATGAGCTCATCCTCAGCGCTGAGGACCGTCTCCATGGGCGGGTTCAGGCGGGCCAGTTGGCCGGGGCGCTGTAAACCCAGGACGGCGTTCTTTTCAAAGGCGTTGAGCACCTCGCCGTAGGTCTTGCCGGTCAGGCTGGGCTGGCGGGTGAAGTAAATTTCATCCCCGCCGAAATCCAGCAGTTCGGTGTAGACCACCGAAAGGCCTGATTGGCGGCTGGTTTGGGCGATGATGCGCGCG
This sequence comes from Levilinea sp., assembly GCA_036751735.1. GTDB lineage: Bacteria > Chloroflexota > Anaerolineae > Anaerolineales > Anaerolineaceae > Levilinea. The sequence continues at coordinate 19,127 of DAIOUB010000020.1, forward strand.
ATCAGGTCGCCGACCAGCACCCATTCGACTTCATCTTTGCCCACCACGCGGGCGGCGTCCATATTTTTGACGTCATGAATTTCGGCGACGATATTGTATTTCTCCGGGCGGCGGTCGGGGTGGTTGGTGATGGCCAGGACGGTTTTAATCACCTCAGCGTCGGCTTCGGGGGTGTTGGGCGAAACGACGATGATGGCTTTGGCCTGATTGAGGTTGGCGATGCGCAGATCTGACATTTCCATTGGACTGCCGCTGCGGCACACCAGGCGGGTGCTGCCCAGGTCTGCCACCTTGGCGGCGATCTCCTCTTCCATGACGACTTTATCCTCACTGCCCATGACGACGATGCAGGAGCGCTTCTGGTTCTGATTGGCCACAGCCAGCTCCGACAGGATGGTGAAAACCTGTTCTGACCAGCCCAGGATGACGGTGTGGTTGCTTTCCAACACGCGCGAGCGTCCCTTGCGCAGTTGGGCCAGGCGGTCTTCGACCCCCGCAGAGAGCACGCCGATGAGGCTGGAGATGACGAACACGCCGCCGATGGTGACAAAGAGCATCACCAGGCGGAAGCCCCAGCCCTCATCCCCGCCCATCGTACCGGCGTCCAGGGTGCGCATGAGGGCTTCCCACATGGCTTCGCCCAGGCTGAGGCGTTCACCGCCGGGGGGAGAGGTGAGGTCGCCGCCCAAAACGACGGCCGCCGCGCCGACGGCGATGATCAAGAAGGAAAGGACGAACAATGCCCCAATCAGGGCAGCGGTGCCGCGGGAGAAGAGGTTGTCCTGCCAGTATTGAAACCGTTCGCGGAAGGTGATTTTTCGGGGCATGGTGAGAGGATCCTTTCAAGGCAAAATGATCTGGATAGTGTACGTGGTTTTGAGTTTTAAAGCAAATCAATAAAAAAAGAGAAAGCCCGGTGAGCATGTCCGGGCTTTCTGCTGAGAAGGCTGCGGTGAAGATTAGTGAAGGCGCAGCCAGCGGTATTGGTGCGGGGAGAGAACCCATTCGGAGGGGGCCGGGAAAGCCGCGCCGGTGATCAGATCGGTACACAGCGTCCCCGCGGGCAGATCTTCGGCCAGCGAGAACTGCACCGGCTGATCCGAAAGGTTGTTGAGGATCAGGGCAATTTCACCCTGGGCGCAGCGGCGGTAGGCGGCCACCGCGGGCGGCAGATCGCGCAGCCATTCGAAATGGGTGCAGGAGAGGGCCGGGGTGCGTTTGCGCACCTGGATGAGGCGGCGCACCAGGCTGTACAGCGAGCCGGGGTCGCCGCGCTGATCCGCCAGGTTCACCTGGGCGGGGGCGAAGGGCGGCTCGGCGATGACGGGGGCATACAGGCTGTCGGCTGGCGCGCTGGAAAAACCGGCGTTGGGGCCGGAGGTCCACTGCATGGGGGTGCGCACGCCGTTGCGGTCGAAGAGCCAGATGTTGTCGCCCATGCCGATTTCATCGCCGTAGTACACGATGGGCGAGCCGGGCAGGGTGAAGAGCAGGGAGTAGGCCAGCTCTATCTTGCGGCGGTCGTTGCCCAGCAGGGGGGCCAGGCGGCGGCGGATGCCCAGGTTCAGGCGCATGCGCGGGTCGGGGGCGTATTCCTGCCACATCCACTGGCGTTCTTCCTCGGTGACCATCTCCAGAGTCAACTCATCGTGATTGCGCAGGAAGGTGCACCATTGGCAGTTTTCGGGGATGGGCGGGGTACGGTCGAGGATCCATTCCAGCGAGTCACGGCGGCCCTGGCGCAAGGACATGAAGATGCGCGGCATGACGGGGAAATGGAAGCCCATGTGAAATTCGTCGCCGTCGCCGAAATAGGGGCGCACATCTTCGGGCCACTGGTTGGCCTCACACAGCAGGACGGCCTGGGGGAAATGATCATCAATAAAGGACCGCAGCCGCTTGAGGTATTGGTGCGTTTCGGGCAAATTTTCACAGTTGCTGCCCTCGCGCTCGAAGAGATAGGGCACGGCGTCGGCGCGGAAACCGTCAATGCCCAGCTCCAGCCAAAAACGCACCACGTTGAGCATTTCTTCCTGCACACGCGGGCTGTCGTAATTGAGATCGGGCTGCGAGCTGTAGAAGCGGTGCCAAAAATACTGCCCGGCCTGCTCATCCCAGCTCCAGTTGGATTTTTCGGTATCCAGGAAGATGATGCGGGCGTCGCTGTATTTCTGATCGCTGTCGCTCCACACGTAATATTCGCGGTAGGGAGAGGCCGGGTCGGAGCGGGCGCTTTGGAACCAGGCGTGCTGGTCGGAAGTGTGATTGAGCACCAGATCCATGATGATATACATGCCGCGCGCGTGCACCTGGGCCACCAGCTCTTTCAGGTCGTCCAGCGTGCCGTATTGGGGATCAATACTGTAAAAGTCGGAGATATCGTAGCCGTCATCTTTACGCGGCGAGGGGTAGATGGGCATGAGCCACACGCAGTCCACGCCCAGGGTTTGCAGGTGGTCGAGATGTTGGATCACGCCGCGCAGGTCGCCGTAGCCGCTGCCAGAGCTGTCGGCGAAGGCGCGGGTGTAGATTTGATAAAAAACGGCGTTTTTATACCAGGCTTGAGACATGGAAACAAATTCCTTTCTGCCGCGCGCAGCCCGCCCACAGCCAGCCGGGTGACTGGCTGTGGGTAGGTCAGGCTGTCGGCGGGGCCGCCCAAACGGACGGCAGCCGTAGAGTGTGCTTAGCCCTTGACAGAGCCAGCCAGCATCCCGCGCACGAAGTAGCGCTGGAAGCCGAAGAAAACGATCATGGGAACCAGGAAGGACAGGAAGGCCGCTCCGGTGAGGATATGCCAGTTGCCGCCGCGCGGATCAATCAGATTGGTGATCTGCACGGTGAGCACGGGGTTGTTGGACAGGAAGATTTTGGCCACCAGGAAGTCGTTCCAAATCCACAGGAACTGGAAGATGGCCAGCGAGGCGATGGCGGGGGTGGCCAGGGGGATGGCCAGCTGCCAGAAGGCGGTCCAATGGTTGGCCCCGTCCAGATAGACGGATTCAAACACCTCTTTGGGCAGGCCGCTGAGATAGTTGCGCAGCAGATAGATGGCGTAGGGCAGGCCGAAACCGGTGTGGAAGAGCCAGATGCCCAGGAAACTGCCTTCCATGCCCAGGCTGACGTACATGCGCGCGATGGGCACCAGGGTCATTTGCAGGGGGACGATTTGCAGCCCCACCAGCAGGGCAAACAGCCACATACGGCCCTTGAAATCCATCCAGGCGAAGGCGTAGGCCGCGAAGGCCGCCAGCAGAATGGGCAGCAGGGTGGAGGGCACGGCTACCAGCAGCGAGTTCACAAAGGCGCGCCCCATGCCTTCCGGGTTGAGCAGGTCGGCGGCGGTGCATTTGAACTTGCTCAGGGCGCTCTCGACCCCCTGTTCACAATCGGTGAGGTAGTTTTGCGTGCCCTTGTAGCCCACCAGCGCGTCGGCATAGTTGCGCAGGGTGAAGCGCGACTGGTCCTGAGTGCTGCCGGAGAAGTCCTGCATATAGGTCAGGATGGGGGAGAGCTTTTCCAGGGCCTCGTTGGGGTTTTCGGGCAGGGCGGGGTCGGTCAGATGCGGCTGGCCGTTGATGTCTTTGCGCAGCATGGCCAACAGGCGGTTGGAGCGCGGGTATTTCTCGATGAGAGTCGGGTCGCTCAAATCGGCGGCGGGCAAAGCTTTGCCGTCGGCCCCGTGGCAGGAGGCGCAGTAGGTGGTGTATTCCGGCGCGCCGGGGGTCTGGCGGGCGGCCAGGGCCGTCCACCAACCGGTGGTGCGCACGTCTTCGCTGTTGCGGAAGGAGGTGACAAACAGGCCCAGGGTGGGCAGCACCCATGCCACGCACATCAGAATCAGCGCCAGGTGCACCGGCAGATGGTTGAAAATGCGGTTAAGCCGTTGGAAGGGTTTCATCGCGAAGCCTCCTGCTGGCGGAAGCGGTTGACGTTGAAGATCAGCACCGGGATGGTGAGCAGCACCAGCAGCACGGCGATAGCCATCGAGCGGCCGGTGTCGGTGACAATCAGCTTAAACATGCGGTTGGCGATGACCTCGGTGCCGAAATTGCCGCCGGTGAGCACGAAAACGATATCGAAGATCTTGAGGACGTTGATGACCATGGTGGTGGTGACGACCAGGATGGTGGGCATGATGATGGGCAGCATGATTTGGAAAAAGACTTCAACCTCGCGCGCACCGTCCACGCGGGCCGCTTCCAAAATTTCAGCGGGCACCGATTTTAAGGCGGCGGAGAGGATGGTCATGCAAAAACCAGCCCACAGCCACACGCCCACGATCATCAGGGCGAAATTATTGAAGGCGGGGTTGCTCAGCCAGGCCACAGGCTGGCCGCCAAAGGCCACCAGCACGGCGTTGAGCAGGCCGATCTGTTGGCCGGAACCGGTTTCGATGTAGTACACGAAGCGCCAGATGATGCCCGCGCCCACAAACGAGATGGCCATGGGCATAAAGATGATGGCTTTGGCCAGGGCCTCATAGCGCACGCGGTCGGCCAGTACGGCGAAGAGCAGGCCGGTGATGACCGTGCCGGGAACCATCAGCAGCAGCCACAGAGCGTTGTTGCGCAGGGCTTGCAGCATTTCGGGGTTGGTGAGGGCGTAGCGGTAATTTTCAAAGGAGCCCCAGCAGGGCTGTCCCGGGGCGCAGCTCACCGCGGCTGACTGCGTGCCGGTTTTATCCATGAAACTTAAGTAGAAGGTGTTGAACATGGGGTACAGCACAAACACCGCCATGATCAACAAAGCCGGGGCCAGGTACAGCCACGGAACCCAGCGGCTCTGTCTCATGATCGTTGGAGTGTTCATTCGGTTTCTCCTTCGCGGCCCGCGGGGGCAGCTTGAAAGGGTTCATTCGCTCGCGAGGCGGCGGTATGGCGGGGTGGAACAGGGGTGAAGCGGGTGTGGGGGATCGAAGGGGGTAGGGGATGGGGCGTTTTCGCCCCATCCCCTGAGAAAAGCTTATTTCAAGGCTTCCATCTGCGCGGCGGCGGCGGGGGCCAGCGCCTCAGCGGCGGCGGTACCC
>DAIOUB010000021.1:0-3693 GCA_036751735.1 Levilinea sp.
ATCCTCACCGCCATCCGCCTGCTGTTCACCCCCGCCTTTCTGAACGTGGAATACCGCCTGCCGGGCTTCCCCGCCGACCCTTACGGCTTCACCCTGCAGGACCGCCTGCACTACGGCAGCCTCTCGCTGGAATATCTGGTCAACGATTCCGATCTGACCTTTCTGGAAGAAATCACCCTGGCGGACGGCGCCCCCCTCTATAACGCCCGCGAGCTGAGCCACATGTTGGATGTGAAAATTCTGGTGCAGCAAGCCTTCACCGTCGGCTGGGTTCTCACCGGTGTGCTGCTGGGCGTGGGGGTGTGGGCCTGGCGCGCCCGCCGTCTGTCCGGCTACGGCAGCGCCCTCAGCCGCGGGGGCATCTGGACGCTGGGGCTGGTCGGCGCCATCCTCTTGGCCGTGGTACTGTCCTTCAACGCCCTCTTCACCCTCTTCCACCGCCTGTTTTTCACCGGCGACACCTGGCTGTTCCTCTACAGCGATTCGCTCATCCGGCTCTTCCCCATGCGCTTTTGGCAGGATGCCTTCATCGCCATGGGGCTGTTCACCGTGCTGGGCGCGCTGCTTCTGGCCTTTTTCGCGCGCAAACTGCGCTGACCTCCATCAATACTTCGCTCTGTTGCTGATCCGCTGCCCCTAGAACAACCGGGGCGGTTCTTTTTCGCCGCCCTCAAACCCCGCGTCCACCGGTAAATTCTCCCCGCGCGCAGCCGCGTTGGAAAGCCGGTCGCAGCGCTCGTTGCCGGGGTTGCCCGCGTGCCCTTCCACCCACACAAAGCTCACCTGGGCGTGCCGCCGCATCTCCTGCACCAGGGCCTTCCACAAATCCACGTTCAGCACGGGCTTGCCGTCCGCCTTCTTCCACGAGCGCGCCTGCCAGCTTTTCAGCCATTTCAAATTAATTGCGTCCACCACATAGCGCGAATCGGAATACAGCCGCACCCGGCTGCCCTCCGGCAAGGCGCGCAGCCCTTCCAGCACCGCCCGCAGCTCCATGCGGTTGTTGGTGGTGCGCCGAAAGCCGCCCATCAGTTCGCGCTTCTGCCCCTCGGCCTGAATCACCACCCCATACCCGCCCGGGCCAGGGTTGCCCAGGCTGCACCCATCCGTATACACCACCACCTCGCTCATCGGCTCACCGCTTTCATCTCAGCTCACCATCCCGGCGGGGTGCGCCGCACCACCAGCAGGCCGTCCTCACGCTGCACCGGCATGGCAAAATCAAAACGGTCGGCTTCCAGGCACAGGGCCAGATCCGCCAGCATGCGTTCCGTCCATTCATCCTGCAAATGCGCATACGACTCGCGCCAACGCAGCCCCCGCTGCAGATACGGCTGCGCATCCGGCGCGTGCCCTTCCAGCAGCGCCTGGGCGTAATCGGCAAAAGCCGCGTCCTCATACCCGCCCGAATTGGCCTCCGACCCGGTGATCACGAAACCCAGGCTGTCCACCTCCCACGAACGTACCAGCCGGACGGTGGCAGACGCCACCACGAAGCTGCCCACCGCCATATGCGTGGCGTTTTGTGTGCGCACAGCCCCCTGGGTTCCGGCGCTGGTACGCTGCACCAGGGTCTTGCCGCTCAAATCCATGTGCTGAAGCTGCACGGGCGAATTCCACAAGGCGAAACCTTCCACGGGCATGCCCCCCACCTCCCCCATCGCCAGAGCCCCCGGCAGGCTGCGTTGGATCTCCAACACCTCTTCCACCGTGGCTGCCAGCACAATCTTTTCCGCCCCGGCCGCAAAGGCGTAAGCCGCCGTGGTGAACGCTCGGATCACATCCACCACCACCGCCCCACCGCGGATCTGTTCACATTCCTTCAAACCATATTGTTTTATCTCCATCAGCGAAACACCCATCCTTTTTGGCTGCGCCCGCAGGCGCTGCGGGTATTTAAAAATTGTAGCGCAAGAGAGGCTCTTGCGCTACAACCTTCGAACGAAATGAACCGTCTAGCGGACAGCCGTGGGGTTGTCCCGATCCTGGCTGGGATCGAAGATATGGAAGTTGTCCATATTGAAGACCATCTGGGTCATCGAGCCAATCGTCACCCGGGTGCGCGGATCCACGCGAGCCGTGAAGTTGTTCTTGCCGCTCACCAGGTACAGGAAGATTTCATTACCCATCAATTCGGTCACATCCACCTTGGCTTCCACCGGCGCAGCGTGAATGCCGGGCGGCGCAAACTCGGGGGTGTGAATGTCTTCAGGGCGCAGGCCAAAGATGACTTCTTTGCCTTCCAGGTGCTTGTACACATCGGCCCGATTTTCCGGGATCTTCACCGCAAACTCATTGGTGTCCACGTACAGCGCCGCGCCGTCTTTGCGGATGTGCGCCGGGAAGAAGTTCATCGCCGGGGAGCCGATGAAGCCCGCCACGAACAGGTTGTTGGGGCGGTCGTACAGCTGCTGGGGCGTGTCTAACTGCTGCAGGATGCCTTTGTTCATGACCGCGATGCGGGTGGCCATGGTCATGGCTTCCGTCTGGTCGTGGGTCACGTAGATGAAGGTGGTCTGCAGGCGCTGGTGCAGCTTGCTGATTTCCGCACGGGTCTGCACTCTCAGCTTGGCATCCAGGTTGGAGAGGGGCTCATCAAAGAGGAAGACTTTTGGCTCGCGAACGATGGCGCGGCCCACAGCCACACGCTGGCGCTGACCGCCGGACAGTTCGCGCGGTTTGCGTTTCAACAGGTGCTCAATCCCCAGGATCTCCGCTGCCTGCTGCACTTTTTCTTTGATTTTTTCCTTGGGCACTTTGCGCAGCTTCAACCCAAAGGCCATGTTGTCGAACACGGTCATGTGCGGATAGAGCGCGTAGCTCTGGAACACCATGGCGATGTCGCGGTCTTTCGGGGCGATGTCGTTCACAACGGTGTCGCCGATCAGCACGCTGCCGTCCGAAACCTCTTCCAGCCCTGCCAGACAGCGCAGCGCCGTGGTCTTACCGCAGCCAGACGGCCCAACCAGGACCAGGAATTCCTTGTCCTCAATTTCCAGGTTCAGGTCATTCAACGCCACAAAATCCCCAAACCGTTTCCAAACATGATCAAATTTTACTCCAGCCATGCCTTCCTCCTTCCGGGAACGAGTATAGTGAACTTATTATAGGATCGCTCCGCAGAAAATGCAACAGAAAAGGATCATCAATTTTTCATTTTTGGGATTTTCTAACATTAAAATCAAAAAAGCTGGCTCATCTGGCCAGCCTGTTGGTATAAAAGTACCCCACCATGCCGTGTGCTGCGCAGTTTTGAACCTGCTTGCGCAGGCGGGTCCCGCCTCAGCACGATCACCTTGGCCGAAGCCTATCGTGTCGTGTCTGCAGATAAGGGACCCTATAACAAAGGTGTTGGCCCAAAACCGATCATGCAACATCACGAACACAGCAGGGTACTGTTCTTATACCACAAATTTTTTCAAATGGGTAGATGGTTCATTTTCCCTTCAGCCCCCGCCTTGACAGCCCTCCAACCTGTGCGTATACTTTTTTGGGAATAGTGATCGAAATTACCATCAATTCAGTGAGGGACTTAATGAAACGTATTGGCCTGAGAAGCATAGCGCTTTTCCTCAGTGTGTGCGTACTGGCAGCCTGCACCCCCAAACAAGGGCTGACCCTCCAGAGCGCTTGGGCACGCCCCGGCCTGACCGGCGGCAACAGCGCCGTCTACTTTGAAATTCAAAACCCCTT
>DAIOUB010000021.1:3793-24137 GCA_036751735.1 Levilinea sp.
CTTGCTTCGCCCAGGTCTGCCATGCCCACCATTCGCTCTTTCATCGCTCTCAACCTCACCGCCGATATTCAGCGCCAATTGGATGACATCATCCAAAGCCTCAAGCAGCAAACCACCATCGTGCGCTGGGTGCCTTCGCAAAACATCCACCTGACCCTCAAATTCCTGGGGGATGTTTCGCTGGCCAATATCGAAACCCTCCAGCGCGTCCTGGCCGGAGAGGCCGCCCGCCACGCCCCCTTCACCTTCACCGTTGGCGGGTTTGGCGCCTTCCCCAACACACGCTGGCCGCGCGTTTTGTGGGTGGGGGTGCAGGCCCCGCCCGCCCTCACCGCCGCCCAGCGCGGCATCGAGGCCGAGACCCAGCGCCTGGGCTATACCAACGAGGAGCGCCCCTTCTCCCCCCACCTCACCCTGGGGCGCGTCTCCAATAATGCCTCGCCCCAAGAAGCCCGCCGTCTTTCCGAAGCGCTGGCTCAGGTGAAAATTGGCGAGCTGGGTCAGGTGATGGTAAAATCAGTTTATCTGTACCGCAGCGATCTCAACCCCGGTGGGGCCGTCTATACTCCCCTGGCTTCCTTCCCACTGGGAAATTCGCACAACCCATAGGAGAGGTGTATTCTGAATACCGTGGATATTGCCCGCGCCCTGGTGGACGCGCTCGAAGAGAAAAAAGCCGAAAACATAGTCCTCATGGACCTGCACGGTGTGGTTTCGTTTACCGATTACTTCATCATTTGCTCCGGAACCTCAGATCGGATGCTCGACAGCCTGGCGGATGTCGTTCAGACCACCGCCAAGCGTGATTTCAAGTTAAGCAGCAAGCTGGAAGGTCGTTCCAGCGACGGCTGGCTGTTGGTTGATTTTGGGGACATTATCGTGCACCTGTTTTACCCCGAACAGCGCGAGTATTATCAGATCGAGCAGCTTTGGAACCAAAGTAAGGTTCTGCTCCGCGTTCAATAACGGCATTCCTTCCCATTTGAAAGGGGTCCCAAATGTCCAGACGCGCCGTCCGCAGTCTGTTGTGGATGCTTTTCGCTGGTTTACTGGCTGCCTGTCAGCCTGCCGCCCCTCAGCCTACCCCCACCCCTCTCCCCGCCGCCCGCCAGCTTCTGCTGGCCCGCGGGGATTTGTTTTCCGCCTCCGGCGATTGCGCCGGCTGCCACACCGGCCTCAAAGATGAATCCGGCGCGGATGTGTCCATTGACGCCCACTGGCGCGCCACCATGATGGCCAACGCCGCCCGCGACCCCTATTACCGCGCCTCGGTGCGCAGTGAGGTCGTGCGCCTGCCAGAGCTGCGCCCCGCCATCGAGAAGAAGTGCGCCACCTGCCACCTGGGCATGGCCTACACCACCGCCCTGGCGGTGGAAGAAAGCACCGCCATGCTGGATGACGGCTTCCTCAGCCCCCAGCATCCCCTCTTCCCCCTGGCTCAAGACGGCGTCTCCTGCACCCTCTGCCATCAGGTTCAGCCCGACCGTCTGGGCACACCCGCCTCCTTCAGCGGCGAATACGTCATTGATAAAACCACCCCCCAGGGTCAGCGCGCCATCTTTGGGCGCTTCCCCGTCACCGAAAGCACCGCCGCCATCATGCGCGGCGCCTCGGGCTTCGTCCCCAAGCAATCCGAACACCTCACCGGGCCCAATGTGTGCGCCTCCTGCCACACCCTCTTCACCACCACCGTGCAGGCCGACGGCACCCTGGCGGCCGACCCCTTCCCCGAGCAGACACCCTACCTGGAATGGGCGCACAGCCAGTACGCCGGACAAACCGTCTGCCAGGACTGCCACATGCCCACCGCCCAGGGGGCCGTGCGCATCGCCAATACCGGTTCGCAGCCCCAGGAGCCCTTCTTCCAGCACAACTTCACCGGCGCCAATGCCTTCATGATCGGTCTCATACAGGCCAACGCCGAAGCCCTGCAGGCCACCGCCGAAGACGAGCATTTTGACGCCCTTCAGCAGCGCACCCAGCAGCTCCTTCAAGAACAGACCGCCCGGCTGGAGCTGAGCGCCCAGCGCAGCGGCAGCAGCCTGGATGTGACCGTCAAAGTCACCAGCCAGGTGGGCCACAAGTTCCCCTCCGGCTTCCCCTCCCGCCGCGCCTGGCTGCACCTCACCGTGCGCGACGCCAGCGGAACCGTCCTGTTTGAATCCGGCCAGGTGCAGCCCGACGGCTCCATCCCCGCCAACGACAACGACCAGGACCCGGCCCGTTTTGAGCCGCATTATGATCGCATCACCGCTCCCGATCAGGTGCAGATTTACGAAGCCGTGATGGTAGACAGCCAGGGGGCCGTCACCACCACCCTGCTGCAGGCCGCCGCCTACCAAAAGGATAACCGCCTGCTGCCCCTGGGTTTTGACCCCGCTCAAGCTGCCCCAGAGATCGCCGTGCAGGGGCAGGCCGCCCAGGATGCCAACTTCACCGGCGGCGCCGACCAGGTGCAGTATCAGATCACGCTGGCCGACCCTTCCGCCCCCCTCACCGTGGAGGTGGAGCTGCTGTACCAGCCCCTCAGCTACCGCTGGATTCAGAAAATCCGCGTCCAAGATACCCCCGAAAGTCAGAATTTCAGCGTGTACCTGCAAAACGTCCCCGCGCCGACCTTTTCGAAGGTGGCCGCCGCCCAATTGCAGGTTCCCTGACCGTCCAATATCCCCTGTCCGCAGCGCACGCCGCGCCGGGACAGAATCAAAGACGCGCACAGCCCTCCCTCGGCTGTGCGCGCCCTGTTTGCCTGGCGTTCACCTTAGACTAAAACGTCCACCACCAGTGCCGCAAAAATAAACATGAGATACATGCTGGAATAGCGGTACATCTTCCAGGCCACCTTGTTGCCGCCCACGCGCAGCACCCGCCAGGCCGCGCCGATCAGCCACAGCCCCAGCACAGCCGCGGAGATCAGGAACACGGATCCCGTCAAATTGAGCAGCGGCATCAGCAGTGTCACCGCCACCAGTTCCAGGGTGTAGATGAAAATTTGCAGGCGCGTGGTTTTCTCGCCGCGGATCACCGGCATCATCGGCACGCCCGCCCGCGCGTAGTCATTGCGCCGCACCAGCGCCAGCGCCCAGAAATGCGGCGGGGTCCACAGGAAGATGATAGCGAATAGGAACAGCGACGGGAAAGTCAGCGAACCGGTCGCGGCCGCCCAACCCACCAGGGGAGGAATGGCCCCGGCCCCGCCGCCGATGACGATGTTCTGCACCGTCAGGCGCTTGAGCCACAGCGAATAAATCAGCACGTAATACACCATGCCTGCCAGCGAAAGCAGGGCCGCCGTCAGGTTCACGAAACCCGCCAGCAGGAAGAACGAGATCAGGTTGGCCGCCACACCGTAGGCCAGCCCCTCACCCGGGGTCAGCCGCCGCGCGGGCAAAGGCCGCCTGGCCGTGCGCTGCATGCTGCCGTCAATATCCCGGTCAATATACTGGTTGATGGCGCTGGAACCCGCCGCCGCCAAAGCCCCGCCCAGCATCGTCCACAAGGTCACTTCCCAGCCGGGGATGGCCCGCGCCCCCATGACCATGCCCGCATAGGTGGTCACCAGCAGCAGCGCCACGATGAGGGGCTTGCTGAGGGTGAAGAAATCGCGCAGACGCGCACGGAACAGCAGCGGTTCGGTGGCCTCAGCGCGTTCATCTTCGCTGCGGCGGCCCGCCAAACCTGCCGCAGCCGCGGTCAACGCCAGGGCCGCCCACACCCCCGCCGCTGAGGCCGAGTGCAGCCCCACCAGATCCGCCGAGAAGCCGCGGCTCACCTTCACCGCCCCAATCAGCACCTGCCCGGCAAAGAGGGTAAAGGCCGCCGTGGCCGCGGTCAGGGTCACCTGTTGGCTGCGCTGCCCGCGCCAGGCGCGCACCACCAGCGCCACCATGCCCACCGCGCTCACCAGGGTCAAAGCGCGGTGCGCCAAAGCCAGCCATCCCAAGCCGTCCGTGGGCAGCCCGCCCGCGCACAGCGGCCAGCCCGTGCAGGAAGCGCCCGCGTCCAGGCTCACCACCCAGGCCCCGCTGACCATCAAAACCCCCACCACCGCCAGGACGGCCAGCGTCAGGCGTGCAAAGGGTGAGGCAAAGCGCAGACGGTCGGCCTGCTGCGGGTCGTGATGAAAGCGGTAGGCCGCCAGCGCCGCCGCGCTCAAAGCGCCCAGCGCCGTCAGGGCCAGCCCCAAATGCACCCCGGCCAGAAACTCAGTTTCCGGGCGCAGGGCCACCCACGCGCCCCAGGCCGCCTGCACCAGCATCACCCCCGCGCCTAGCGCCGCCAACCCGCGCACCACCCGCGCCGCCCCGCGCCGCACGGCCAACACCGCCGCCGCCAGGGCCAGCAGCGCCCCCGCGCCGCTCACCAATCGGTGCAGCATGTGCAGCTGCGCCGCCGTGTCCTGCGGCCAGGCAGCCTGCCCATAGCAGGTCGGCCAATCCGCACACACCGCCCCGCTGGCGCTCACCCGCACCACATTGCCCATCACCACCGCGAAAAAGGTCACCAGGGCTGCTGCCAAAAGCCACCCGCGCAGACTGCCCGCCGCCGTTCGTTCATTTGTCATCATCCTATCCTCCCCGGTTCTTCCAACCGTCTTTGCTCTACATCCGCCTGCACATCCGCGCCGCGATCTGGCTTTTGGCGCAGCTGCTGGCGCACAAAAAATGGATACCCCGCCAACAGCAGCCCCGCGAAAGCAAACCACTGCATGGCATAGCTCTGATGCGACCCCTCGGTCAGCTCCACCTCGGCCAGCCCGCGGTAGGGTAAAGCCGTCCAACTGGGATCGGGAGCCTGCTGAATGTACACCGGCAGCAGTGCATACGGCACTTGCTGCTGAATGCGCTCCAAATTCACAATATTCCAGGCCGCCAGGCGCGTTTCCCCCGGCGCCAGGGTGGGATCGGGCACGCCCCCAAAATCGGGCCGGGTCTGCGGCCGCCGGATCTGCCCGCGCACCGTCACCACCCCCGGCTCATCGTAAACGCTCAAATCCTGCGCCTCTTCCAATGGAATCCAGCCGCGGTCCACCAACACCGCCATCTCGCCGTCCGTTGTGCGCAGCGGGGTCAGCAAACGGTAGCCCCCGCGCTCCTCCCAGGCCTGATTGCGCAGCAGCACCTGCTGGGAAAAGTCATATTCTCCCTGCACCGTCACCGTGCGGTATTCCATATCGAACAAATCGTCTGCCCTCCAGCGGTGCTGGTTCAAATCCAGCTCCGGCGCGTTGATCTGCGCGCCCACCCGAGCGTTAAACGCCCGCCGCCATTCCAGCCGGTCCAACTGCCAGATGCCCAGGCGGGCCATCACCCCGGCGGCCGCCAGCACCAGCAGGCTGGTCAGCAGCCAGCGCGGGCTAAGCAAGCGGCGCAGCGTGCTCATCTTGCTCCTCCTCTTTGCGCGCCCCCACCGGTCGGATCACCAGGCTGTACAGCCAGAACAGCACCCCGCTGGGCAGCCCCACCGAGATGACCCCCTGCACGCGGATCCAGCTCGTCAGGCGCGGCTGCACATCCACCCCCAGCGTCTCCTGCGGCTGAAAACTGCAATCGTAACTGTAGGAGTTGGGCTCGCCCATCGTCAGGCTGCCGCTGCCCCCCGCCGGGACCCACACCGGCCCCAGTTGGTGGCTGACATCATCTTCATTGACCACCACCAGCACATCCCCCTGAATAAAGGTCATGTTGTCCGGCAGGCGTGGGTCGCTTTCGCCCTGCGCCACCCGCTGAGCCGTGCCCGCCGGGATGACCAGCTCCATTCTCTGCGGGGTGTTGCGCACGTTGCGGTTCACCAGGCGAAAGGACACCTCGCTCACCAGCCAGCCAAACAGCAGGCTGGCCGCCATGACCCACAAGAAGCGTTTCAGATGCGCGTTCATGAGCCTTTCTCTTTCAGCAGATAGCGCACATCTTGCACGATGTCGTCCACCACCGTGCCAAAGGGGTAGGTCAGGCGCAGCTTGCCCGCCCGGTCCACCACATACACGCGCGAGCTGTGCGTCACCAAATAGCCCGCGGCGGTCGTCTCCGTCTGAAACTCCACCGTGACCCCATAGGCGCGGTAGACTGCCTCCAGTGCTTCCGGCGAACCCGTCAGACCCAGAATGGCCGGGTCAAACAGGCTCACATACTTACCCATGCGCTCCAGGCTGTCCCGCGCCGGGTCCACGGTGATAAAAAGCATGTCCACATCCGCCGCCCGCTCACCCAGGGCCTTGCGCACCTCGCGCATCTCGCTCAGCGTGGCCGGGCACACATCCGGGCAGCTGGTGTAGCCGAAGAAGATCAGCACCACCCGCCCCTGCCGTTCGCGCAGGGAATAGGTGGAACCGTCCGTGGCCGCAAGGACGATCTCTGGCGCCGGCGCGCTCGAATCGATCACCGAGCCGCGCAGTTGGTAGGGGCGCAGGCTGGCCAGGCCCATCATCACCACCCAGCCCAAAAGCGCACCCACCGCCAGCCAGAAACCGTATTTGCGCAGCATCAGCCTCTAGCCTCCCACCGTGCCGATCAAATACAGCGCCGGGTAGAAGAAGATCCACACCAAATCCACAAAGTGCCAGTAGTTGGCCGCCGCTTCCACCGCCCAATGGTTCTCCGCGGAGTAATGCCCGCGCATTCCGTTGCGCACCACGAACCCCAGGAAGATCACCCCCGTCAGCACATGGAAAGCGTGCATGCCGGTCATCATGTAAAACACCGCGCCTTCCGTGCCGTCCGCCGGGCCAAAGGGGGCCAGCTGCCATTCAAAGCCCACCACACCCACCAGGAAGACGATCCCCAGAAGCATGGTGATGACCGTGTTGCGCACAAAGGCCTTGCGGTCGTTGTGGGCGATGCTCACCTCGGCGCGGTTCATGAAGAAACTGCTCACCAGCAGCACCGCCGTCACAATCAGCCCCAAATACTGCTCCAGGTGCGGGCGCGCCTGCCCCAGCAGGTAAAAGCGCGTCACCAGCAGCCCGCCAAACACAAACCCATCCGAGAGGAAGAACAGCCACAGCCCCAAACGGCGGGTGGTCATTTTCCGCGCCGCCTCTTTGGCCGTCAATACCGCGGTATGCGTGCTCATGCGTGCCCTCCTTCTTCCGGGTTGGTCAGGCGGCGGATGTGCATGAAGAACCACACCACCAGGGCCGCCTTCAAAATCGCGATCGCCCACAGCGTGAACGCCGGCCACTCACTCACCCCGGCCCAATATTCCAAGCCCGTCAGCGCCGCCAGCCCCAAAAACACCTGCATGCCGGTGCGCCACTCTTTCTTTTTCGAAGTTTCCATCGCATCCATTCTCGGCCTCTTTCCGTCAGTCGCCCGCGGGTTGGCGTACCGTTTCCACATAGCGCGAATTTGGCAGCCCATAATCGTAGGGTTCGCCCACCACCCGGATCGGCTCCGCAAAGTTGTGCAGCGGCGCCGGCGAAGGGATCTGCCATTCCGGCGAGCGCGATTCCCATAAATTACCTTCCACCACCTCGCCCTTGCGTGCGCTGATCCACAAATTGATGAAGAAGATCAACACAGAGAGCGCCACCAAGAAACCGGCAATGGTGATCAGCTGGTTGGAGAAGGTGAAGCCCATCGCGGGGTCGTAATCGGCGATGCGGCGGCGCATGCCCAGCAGGCCGATGCGCATCTGCCCAAAGGTTTGCAGCAGGAAAGCCGGCAGCAGCAGCCAGAAGTGCGCCTTGCCCAATTTTTCGCTCATGCGCCGCCCTGTGATCTTAGGGAACCAGTAATAGATGGCGGCGAACAGCGGGAAGATATACCCGCCAAACATGGTGTTGTGGAAATGTCCCACAATGTAATAGGTATCGTGCAGGTGCAGGTCGGTCGAAACCGTGCCGCTCGGCGGGCCGGTGAGACCCCCCATCAGAAATACAATCACGCCGCCCAGCACAAACAGCATTGGCGTTGGGAAGCGCAGCCGCCCCTGCCACATGGTGGCCACCCAACTGAAGAACTTGATCCCCGTGGGAACCGCCACCAGCAGGGTGCTGTACATGAAGGGAACCCGCAGATATTCCTCCATGCCGGAGGTGAACATGTGGTGTCCCCACACCAAAAAGCCGGTCAACGCGATGCCCATCGAAGACAGCGCCACCCAGCGGTAGCCGAACAGCGGCTTGCGTGCAAACACCGGCAGCAGCTCGCTGATCACCCCCAGGCCGGGCAGCACAAAGATGTACACCGCCGGATGGGAATAGAACCAGAACAGATGCTGGAACAAAATCGGGTTGCCGCCCGAAGCCGGGTCAAAGAAGCCCATCCCCAGCAGGCGCTCAAACATCACCATCTGGAACGACAGACCGATCAGCTGCGTGGCCGTGGTGGAAATGATCGAGGTCGCCAGCATAGCCCAGGCGAAAATGGGCATGCGGAAAAGGGTCATCCCTGGCGCGCGCATCATCAGGATGGTCGCGATCAGGTTCAGCGACCCCAGAATGGAAGACCAGCCCACGATGTACACACCCAGGAAGAACATCTGAATGCCCATCGGGCCGCGCACGCTCAGCGGCGGGTAAGCCGTCCAACCCGTCTCAAACCCGCCCACGAACATGGCGCTCACCAGCAGCACCGTGCCCGGAACCGCCATCCAGAACGAGAACGCGTTCAGCCGCGGGAAAGCCATGTCCTTGGCCCCGATCATCAGCGGGATGATGAAGTTGGCCATCGCTGCGATGCCCATCAAAATTGAGGCGATCAGCACCATGCCGTGCATGCCAATCAGGGTGTTGAATTGCAGGTAATTGAGGAAATCCAGCCCGGCCTGGGCCAGCTCGGTGCGGAAGATCAGGGCAAAGGTGCCGCCCAGGGCCAGGGTGATCATGGATAGGAAACCGTACTGCACCCCAATCACCTTATGATCCAGGCTCACGCCAAAGTAGCGCACCCCGCCCGGGGTCTCGTGCACTTCCTCAGCCTCCAGCACGGGTTTGCCCAGCGCCATGTGCCACCAATCGTGCATCGTGCCGATGCCCGCCAGGAAGGTGATGGCTCCCACCACCCCGCCAAAGACCATGGCCGGCTCCGTCTTCCAGGGCAGGCCCATCAGCGCGCGGATGGCCCCCAACAGGCCCATGCCCGCGGCCGTGCCGATCGCCTGCCAAATTAGCCCGCGTACCAAACCCAGCGAAAAGAATTTTTTCATAAGGAGCGCTCCTGCCTTATTTCAAAGATTGCATGTAAGCCACCAGATCGGCGATTTGCTGCTCGCTGAACTGGTCTGCATAGGTGGCCGGCATGACCCCCGGCGGAAAACCTTTTACCACCGCCGCGTTGGGTTCCAGAATGGCCTGGATCAGGTAAGCCTCGTCCACCGTCACGCTGCTGCCGTCCACCAGCTCATGTGTGCTGCCCGCCATACCTTTCCAGGTCGGCCCCACCAGCGGGCTGCCGTCCAGCGAGTGACACCCCAGGCAGCCGTTGTTCTTGGCCAGACGTTCGCCGCGCGCCACCGGGTCGCTGCTCACCGCCGCCATCTCGCCCGCTTCCCAGGCGGCAAAGTCGGCCTTATCCATCACGATCACCGGAGCGTTCATGTTGGCGTGCGCCCCACCGCACAGCTCGGCGCACAGCACCTTGTATTCACCCGTCAGCGTGGGCGTAAAGCGCAGTTCCTTCACCAGGTTGTTGCCCGGCAGAATATCCTGCTTCACACGAAATTCGGGCACCCAAAAGGAGTGGATCACATCCGCCGAGGTCATCTTCAGCAGCACCTGTTCGCCCACGGGCAGAACCAGGCTGCCCGAGGTGATGCCCGTCTCAGGGTATTCAAAGCGCCAGTACCACTGCCCGGCGGTCACGTTCACCACCAGGGCCTGCGGTTCCACCCGCCGGATATCCGCCAGCGACAGCGACCCCAGGTACGAAAAGTACAGCACCGTCCCCAGGGGGATGATCGTCCAGAAGATCTCCAGCTTGGTTGAACCTTTGAAGAATTTGCCCTGTTGGGTGTCGTTTTCCCCTCGCCGCCGGAAAACGACGATGCTGTACACCATGAACACCCCGATCAGGGAAAAGAGGAAGGAGATCACCCAGTAATGAGCATTGAATAGTTGGTCAATGATGGACGCCTGGGCGCTGGCCTGTACAGGCAGCAGCCCGGCGCTCTGCAAACCGAAGTTGGTCAGCACGGTAAAAATGACCACCAAGACACCGACAATCACAAAATGTTTCATACCATCCTGCCTCCTGGGTTGTTCTGGCGAAGGGGGTTGCGTGGGCCAGGGCTGCTCCAGCCAATCCCCTGCCCGTTCACCGCGAAAAGTTTGCCGGTCGTACACCACCACCTCACCGCTGTCGCGTAAAGACACCATCACCACTTGTAAGGCGCGCCCGCCGCCCTGAATCAGATGATCCAGAAAGCGCGCGCGTTCAATGGTTTCGTCGTCATAGTCCACCAGCACCAGATCCGGCTGCCATTGATCCAGCGCCTCTAAGGCCGCGCTCATCTCCCCCGCCAGCCGCACCTGCTCCGGCGCGATCTTCCAGCGCTGCTGCAGCAGCTTCTCCAAACCCTTGCCGAACAGTGGGTTTGCCGAAGCAATCAACACTCTTTGTGGGGCCTGCTCTGAATGTCCTGCCATCGCCTCGCTCCGCGTCTGATTAAGACTGTTTTGATCCACATTCAATATACTGAATCCACGCCCCCATTTCCATCCACCGTCCAGCCTCCCAGGGGTGAAATGTGACACCCAAAAGGGTGATCCGCCTTCACCCCCCGCACGGCGTGTGTTTTTTGCCTGACAAGGGAGATGTTTTGCTTACAGGTCATAGGGTTTATGTATTAATTGGCTACACGCATTTAAGCCCCCCCCAGAATCAAAAAACGCGCCTGCGCGCGCTTTTTTCATGCTGCCCTACCGCCTTGCCCTCAGCGTTTCTGGCGCAAAATGCCCATTTGCATGGCCTTGCTCACCGCCTCGGTGCGGTTGGCTGCCCCCAGCTTCTCCAAAATGTGCCGCACATGGGTCTTAATCGTGTTCTCCGATAAAAATAACCCGCTGGCAATCTGCTGCGTGGTTTGGCCCAGCGCCAGCAAATCCAAAATTTCCATCTCCCGCTCGCTCAGCACCGAAGGCGGAGTCTCATGCCCACTTTGCATCACCGCCCGCAGCACCGGCGCGGTCACCTCTGGAGAAAGCACGCTCTGTCCCTGTGCCACGCGCAGCAGCGCCCGCCGTAAATCCTCTGGCTCGGTGTTTTTCAGCAAATACCCATCCGCCCCCGCGCGGATGGCCGCCAGCAGGTCAGCGTCATTCTGCGAAATGGTCAGCATCAAAATGCGCGGCCTGTCCCCCGCCCGCCGCACCGCCTCCACCACGCCCAGACCGTCCATCACCGGCATATTCAGGTCCAGCAAAACGATGTCTGCCTGCACCTGCGCCAAAACCGCCAGGGCCTGTTCGCCGTTGCCGGCCTCGGCCGCCACCTCAAATTCCGGCATATCCCGCAGCAGCCCCACCAGCCCGCGCCGGAACAGCGCGTGATCATCCACCACCACTAACCGCAGCCGTTCGCTCATAAGTTCTGCTCCAACTGGGTACGCGGCAGCCGCAGACGCACCCGCGTGCCCTGCCCCACCTGACTGGTGATCTGGAAATCTGCACCAATCACCTCTGCTCGTTCCCGCATCCCGCGCAGCCCAAAACGCATCATCTCCGGCACATCCTCCGGCGCAAACCCGCGCCCGTCGTCGGCCACCTCCAGGATCAAGTCCCCCTCCCAGGCCCCCAGCCGCACCCAAACGCGCTGCGCCCCGGCGTGCTTGCGCACGTTGCTCAGCGCCTCCTGGTAAATGCGCACCAGTTGAGCGCGCACCTCCGGCAGCACCTCGGGAACCTGCGCATCCACCTGGGTTTCCACGCGCAGCCCGCTGGCGCTCTCAAAAGCCGCCCCCGCTGTGCGCAGCCAATCGCCCAGGGCCATGTCTGCCTCCAGGCGCAGGTTCTCAATCACCTGGCGCGTCTCCAAATAGGCAGCGTTCAACGCACCTAGATGATCCTGCACCACTTCATTCAGGCGGCCCGTCTCGCCGCGCTCCAACAGCTTCTGCATTTGCGAAGTCTGCATCTTTAAGAAAGCCAGGGTTTGCGCCAGGCCGTCGTGAATCTCGCGCGCCAGGCGCGAACGCTCCTGCATCACCGCCTGGTACTCCAGCTCGAAGAAATCGCGTTGGGTTTCCACAAAATGGGCCGCCTGGGCCGCCAGGGTGTTCACGGTTTCCAGCTGGCGCGCGTCAAAACCCGCCCCCGGCGAATTCACCCGGCCGATCGCCAGCCCGCCCACGACCTGCCCCCCGGCCACAGTCACCGCCGCGCCGGCCCACAGCCCGCCACCCAGACGAAAGAGTGTGTCTCCCTCCCGCTGCGCCTCCGCAAAGGCCGCCCGCACCGTTTCCGCGTCCATCCCCGCCAGCCAGCCCTGCTCCGCCTGCACCCCCACCAGGCGCTCGCCGTAGGGCTGAATCCACAGCAGGGCGTAATCGCCTTCCAGCGCCTTGCGCGCTCCCATCACCAGCCGGTCGGCCATGGTTTGCAGGTCGCTGTGCCCGCCGTGGCTCATCTGAATCTGCTGAATGGTGTTGATTTCCTGGTTGCGCAAGCGGATGGTCTGGATGGCGTAAGCGATTTCGTTCAGCAGCCCATCCAAAAACACGCGCTCCTCCGCGCCCAGGGCGCGTCCCGCGGGTAAATACAGGCTGAACAAGCCCAACATGCGCCCCTGCCGCCGCAGCGGCAGGCAGTACACCCCCAGTACCTGGGTGAAAGGCGGCTCCAGCAGCGGGCAGGGCGTTCCCGCCTCGGCCTGCAATTCCTGACAGACCGAACAGCGCGCCTGCACTGCGTGGGAAGCCAGATGTTCCGCCCAACCCTTGATCAGGCCCTCTGGGATGACCCCCTGGGTGTAAGCCGTCAGCGGCTGCCCCCATTCGTCCATAGGTACAAAGGTGCTGGCGCGCGCGTCGGTCAATTGGCGCAGGATCTCTAAAGCCTGCTGAATGAAGCCGTGCTCATCTCCGGCGTTCACCAGGCTGTGGTTGAGGCGCAGCACGCTTTCCATACGCACCGCCAGCTGCCGCTGCTGCGCCTGCATCTCGGCCATTTGCCGCCGCTGTGCCGCCCCATGCAGCCCCCAGCTCACCGCCGCCGCCGCCATCCCCGCCGCGGCCAGCACCAGCAGCGCGTAAATGCCCAGGGGCAAGTCTGCCCCCAGCCGCGGACGCAGGGCCAGCCCGGCCGCCGTAACCACTGCGGCAGCCAACAGGCTCATCCCCACCCTCGTCCTCCAGCGCATCCAGTTCGCTCTCATGCTCAAATTGTACCTGAAAGCGCCGCATCCTTCCAATGCAACCTTGCTCAGTATCTTTCATAGAAAAGCCCTCCTCGGTGTTTTGAGGAGGGCTGTGGCCAAGCGCAACAGGTGAAAATCTTGCGGTTTACTTGAAGGTCTGAATGTGGGTGATGATCTGCCAGATTTCATCTTCCGAAAGAATATCTTTCCAGGCGGGCATCGAGGATTTGTACGGATCCATCATGCCGCCTTCGGCAATGCGGTAATAGATGTAGGCTTCGTCCGTCTCGGTGACGGCTTTGGCCAAATTGTAGGGTGCAGGCGATAACGAAGCGCCCGCCGGGCCGTCCCCAGCGCCCTTCTCACCGTGGCAGGAAGCGCAGTTGACGTCATACAGGGCTTTGCCCGCCGCGGCGGCATCCGCCGAACCCGCTACCGGGTTTTTCTTCCCTGCGTATTCGGCCGGCGTGGGGCCGCGCTGCTTGCCGCTGTCCGCGGCCGGAGCGCCGCCGCCGCAAGCTGAGAGCATCAACGCGCTCAAAACCAAAATCACTGCCACTAGATAAAATGACCGCTTCATTCTTTCCTCCTGTGTTTGAGTAATGTGACTGTCTTCACGAGGACATTATAACTCTCATTTATCAAAAATAAAAGTCTGACCTCGGCGTGTCACACCTTTGGCGCTGTCTGTCCCCCTTTGGGGTGAGCAAAATTCATCCAATTGGTATTAATGACTAACATTTATCACATTTATCAGCGAACTCGTGATATCTGTCACTTCCGTTGATCTAAATCATCAATTATCTTATATACGGTCAATATGACCCCATCTTACCCGTACGAGGTGTAACACATGTTTCGTATCAGTCGGCGTTTAGATTACGGTTTGAATTTGATGCTTGCCTTAGCCTCCGAGAACAGCGAACTGCCCCAATCCACCGCTTCCCTGGCCGAAAAACTTAATATGCCCCTGCCCTTCATGCACCAGATTGCGCATTCGCTCATGCAGTCCGGTCTGATCAAAGCCACCCCGGGCCCGCGCGGCGGCCTGCGGCTTAACCGCCAAACCACCGAGATCAGCGTGCTGCAGATCATCGAAGCCCTCGAAGGCCCCATCAATCTCAATCCCGAAGGGAACGAGAGCAATCTGAAGAGCGCCCTGGCCAGCACCCTCATTTGGGACGATCTTCAGCAGAAACTGCTGCTCCAGCTGGGCGGCTTATACCTGGAAGATATGGTCACTCAGGCCGATCAGCTGCAGTTGTATTCGCAGGCGCTTCTGCCCTCCAATAACTGATCTAAACGCATATCCCATCAAACCGACGATCCCCCTTGCCCTAGCGGCAAAGGGGGATCGTCGGTTAACCCCGCACCGCTCAGCCGATGTTCATCCCCATCCACACCGCCGCCCCCACCAGCACCGCCCCCACCAGCATAAAAATCAGCCAGCTCCAGCCCACCCCCACTTCCAGGGCACTCTCGTCCCGGTTGGCCGGGTTGTAATACACAGTCACCTTTTGACCCACCGGATAGCGTTTGACCACCTTCTCCGCCAGCGGACGGGCGTAGGTGCGCTGAGACAATCCCAACTGCTTGCGCGTCAGGGTTTCTTCCCCCAGGTTAAAGCGGTACTCCACCACCGGTTCATACGAAACTTCCGTGCGCACGGTTTCATCCCGCGCGGTCACCTGGCGGCGCTCCACCACCTCGCTGTAGGTCACCTCCCCCTCCACGCTGGCCCAGCGGCGGCTTTTGATCCCCTGCCGCAGCACCATGCCGCCCATGCCCACCAGGAACAGGCCAAACAGGCCCAAAATGCCCGTCACACATAACACCACCACACTGCCGCTGTCCATATGCGCCTCTTCTCCCTGCGGGCCTCACGGCTGTAAGACCCACAATCCTTCGTCCTCCCCGCCCAAAGCCGCCGCAAACAGCCGCCCCTTGCCGTCCACCGCCAGGCGCACATACCCCGCCCGCAGTTCGTCCACTTCGCTCAAGGTGCGCTGCTTCCACAGCAGCACTTTGCCGCCCGCGCTCAAATACCCGGCGTCATCCGGCAGAATCGCCCAGCTCGTCGGCGCGGCTCCCTCGGTTTCATATACACGCATCCAGCCGTAATTCCGTTCCATGTGGAAAATCACGGTCGAGCCTTCCAGGCTGGCCCCGCCCCGCCGCCAGGCCGCCATCCAGGGCCGGTCCTGCGGGTCCACGGCCACGCGCTGCACCAGATAGGTGCGGTTGATGCCGTCTGGGAAGTACTCCTTGCCCCAGCTGCCGCTGTTGGGGGTGTAACGCAGCAGCACATCGTAGGTTCCAGCGTAGGCCGTGCCCTTGCTGTCGACCGCCATATCCAGCACGCAGGCCCCCTCGGCGGCCAAAATGGGGTTCCATTCGCCGTTGGAGTAGCGCGCAATCCCTGCGCCTTCCAGCGCCTCACCCTTGCCCACGCAGCCCCCCACCCACACTTTACCCGCGCTCGATACGCTGACATCCGTCAGGAAATAGCCCTGATACCCGTTGGTATCCTGTTCGGGGAAGTTCAGCGCGCGGTGATCCAGCCCCGTCCAGCGGTTGTTGGCCCGCGAAAAACGCCGCACCTCATCCATGCCCGTCGCCAGCCACAGATCCCCCTCCGGCCCCTCCACAATCTCATCCGCCAGGCCGGGGCTCAGGTACTCCGGTTCCGGCAGCGGCAGCCAGCCTTCCGCCTCGCCGTAGAAGATCCATTCGCCGGGGGCCAAAGCGCCCATCACCGCGCCCCCCTCCAACACCACCCACACCCAGCCGCGGCTGTCGGCGCCCAGAATGGCCTCCGCGGGGGTGTCTAACTGTTCCACCCATTCTTGCTCGCCCGCCACAAACACCCCGCTGGCCGCGCTGACCCACACCTCCCCTTCCGGCGACACCCAAAGATCGGTAATGCCCTTGAGCGGCTGGCCATCTTTCAGCACCGCTGTAAACGGCCCATCGTTTTCCGCCGCGGGGGCAGTGGGTATGCTTTCCGCGGGCGTTTGGGTGGGTTTGGCTGCCGTGGACTTGGGCAGAGCCGTGGGTTCGGGCTTCTTCGCGGTGGGTTCAGGCAGGGCTGTGGCCTGCACTTCTGGCAGCGGCGGCGGCTCGGCGGGGCTTGGGCCGCCCCCCAGGCTGCACGCCAGCATCAGCCCCATCAGGCCCAACGCGGCGGTCCATCGCATCCACCTGTGCATGGCTGCCTCCCTACGGCTTGATCGGAATCTGATTAAACACGCCCGAAACCGTCAAAAAGCTGCCGGGTTTATCCTTGTTTTCGGCCTCAAAGCTGAAATACCCGCTGAGTTTGCCGCCTTCCACTTCGGTCAACACCAGAGAGCCGCTGGTCATGTAATAAAACCATGCCCCCGCGAAGATGGCAAAGGTCGGCCCCTTGGCCGCCAGTTTGGCGTCGTAAGGTTTCAAGGCCACTTCCCCGGCCTTCACGTCGTAGGGCAGGAACATGGAAAGCGAATAGCGCTCGGTTTTGTTGATCAGCCCAATCACGGCTCCGTTGTCCGTGTTCTGATACTGCACCTTACCCCCATCGGCGCGGTCGGTTTCGGCTCCGCTGAGTTCATACACAAAACTGCCAGGGGCCAGGCTGGCCGGGTCAATTCCCAAGACGTTGCCGCTGGCCGCGCCGGTGCTGCCGCCGGAGCTGCCCCCCGTGCTGGGTTGGCTGCCTCCGCCAGAAGTCGTAGTCTCGCCGCTCGCCCCTACCGTGATCCCCACCAGCTCCACCGCGTCAATTTCGTTCCAGCCCAACCCCAGCACGCTCTGATCCACCACCAGGCGCAGCCCCACGATGGGGAAGTCCACCCCCTCCACGGTGATGGTCATCAAATCCGGGCAGATATCCAGATACTGCGGGTCGCGCACCAGGATCAAATGCTGCTCACCTTTGAGGTCAATCACATACACTTCAGCCACCTGGGTGGGGTTGTAGCTTTGGTAAATATTGATCTCTGTGGCCACCACGGGTGTATCAAAATACACTTCCAGCCATTCCACACCGGTGGCGCTGGACGAAGCCCAGGCCGTGCCGTAATCACCGCACTCATCCGTGTTGGCCGGGCCGGTGGCCTGTTCTGCCGACCAATCTACCGAGCCAAATTCTGAGCTGGCGTTAGCCCCGCTGGCCCACTGGCGAATCAGCTTGCCGCCCGTATCCACGGGTTCAGCCGTCGGCTCCACCGCCGATGCGGCCGGCGGCGGCTCTTCGGCCACGGGCGTTTTGGCGTTGTGCTGCCCCGATGCAGGCGGCGCCGCGGGGGCTTCTGGTTTCTCATCCGCGTCTTTGCCCATAAAAGGCAGTCCGCAGGCCATCGTCAGCAAGCATAGTATCACCATCACCGCCAACCACCGCGCGCGCTTGTGCATTTCAGCCTCCTTATTCATGCGTGTTCTGCTGTGTAAGCTTAATAAAGCCCACCCTATCGTTGATTGCTTAAGTCTATTATAGGGAAAATTACGGTTTTCACAAGTCAGCCCGCTCTGGTTGCGCTTCCCCGCGGTCTGTGTCATAATCCTCTCGCCGTCATTTGCAGGAGAACCCATGACCGCCTGGCTGCGCCGCCTCCGCCAAAATTTTGACTCCCTTTCCCCCGCCGCTCGTCTGGTCAGCGTGTTGGTGCTGCTGCTCATCTTCCTCATGGCCGCGCGCACGCCCCTCGACCCCGACATGTGGTGGCATTTGCGCGCCGGGCAGGAAACCTGGGAAAACGCCGCCCCCTACACGCTGGACACGCTCTCCTACACCCGCGCCGGGGCGGTGTGGGTCAACCATTCCTGGCTGGGCCAGCTCAGCCTGTACCTCTCGTACCGTTGGGGTGGTTTTTTCGGGATCAGCCTGTGGGTGGCCGCCCTGGCGGTGCTCAGTATGGCCGTGCTGCTGATGCAAATGGACGGCCCCTATGGTTTGCGCGCCGCCCTGCTGGTGCTGGGCAGCCTGGTGGCCGCCACCACCTGGGCGCCCCGCCCGCAGATGTTTACCCTGCTCTTTCTGCCCCTCTTGCAGGCCCTCATCACCCATGCCAAAACCACCGGCCGTGACCGCTTCTGGCTGCTGCCGCCCTTCTTCTTGCTCTGGTCGAACCTGCACGGCGGCTATTCCGCCGGAATCCTCTTCCTGGCGGCAATTTTGGCCGGGGAAGTCCTCAACCACCTCCTCGACCCGGCCTCACCTCAAGTCCTTTCCTGGCCGCGCCTGGGGCGTCTGGCGGGCTGGAGCGGCCTGTCCCTTCTGGCCGTGCTGGTGAACCCCAACGGTCTGAACACCTGGCTCATCCCCTTCCAGACTCTGGATGTCAGCGTGGTGGAAATTGACGAGTGGTTTTCCCCCAATTTTCACAACCTCAACGAACAGCCCATGCTCTGGCTGCTCATGCTGACCCTCTTCGCCCTGGCCCTGGCCAACCGCCGCGCAGACGGCGGCGACCTGCTGGCCGTCATCGGCTTTGGCGCGCTGGCGCTGATGGCCAAGCGCGGCTTCGGCCCCTTTGCCGTGGTGGCTCTGCCGGTCCTCTCCCGCGCCCTATGGGCCGCCTGGCGCGCCGCCCCCCGGCTGCACAGCCTGCTGGCCCGCTTGCAAACCCCGCCCAGACCCCAGGCGGGCTGGCAGAAAGCCGTCAACCTCACTCTGGTGGGGCTGATCGCCGCCGCGGCCTGGGCCAAAGCGGGCGTGGTCAGCCACCCCACCGCCATGCAGATCTACACTGCCCAGCAGTACCCCGCCCGCGCCGTGGCCTGGCTGGCCTCTCAACCGCGCGGCGGTCATCTGCTCAATTCCTACAATTGGGGCGGCTACCTCACCTGGGCCTACCCCCAGCAGCCCGTGTTCATTGACGGCCGCGCGGATCTGTTCGGCAACGAGATCATGGGCGAATGGCTCACCCTGGTGCGCGCCCAGCCCGGCTGGGAAGACCTCCTGCAAAAGTGGGACATCCGCTGGGTCTTGCTGGAAAACGGCACTCCCCTGACAGACGCGCTGCAAACCCACGGCTGGCTGGTTCGTTACCACGACGCGCAGGCGGTGATTTTGGAACGCCCCTGAGTCACGGCTGCAATCCACTGATCCACCCCTAAACTGGCGGGAGGAAACCTATGAAACCTGTGATCATTGACACCGATATGGCTTTAGACGATTGGATGGCCATCCTCTACCTGCTGCGGCATCCCCAGGTCGCGGTTCAGGCCGTCACCGTGGCCGCCACCGGCGAGGCGCACGCCCGCCCTGGCGCCGTCAACGCCCTGCGCCTGCTGGCCCTGGCCCAACACACCCCCTGCCCGGTAGCCGCCGGCAGCCCCGTGCCCCTGCGCGGCAGCGCGGCCTTCCCCTGGCTGATCCGCTTTATCATGGATCACCACTTCTTCATCCCCCTGGTGCGCGTGCCCGCCCCTGCCGCGATCCCTGATGCCGTGCCCCTGCTGGCCGAGCAGCTCTCCGCCGCGCCGGAACCCGTCACCATCCTGGCCGTCGGCCCGCTCACCAATCTGGGCGCCCTGCTCCAGGCCCATCCCCATCTGGCCGCCAAGATCGAGCGCGTGGTCATCATGGGCGGCGCGCTGGATGTGCCCGGCAACATTCAGGATATTCTCCCCCGCTCTCCCAACGCCCACGCTGAATGGAATATCTATATTGACCCCACCGCCGCCAACCTGGTGTTTGCCTCCGGCGTGCCCGTCACCCTGGTGCCCCTGGACGCCACCAACCAGACCCCGCTCACGCCGGATTTCCTCCAGCGCCTGGGGCAGCGCGCGTCTCACCCCGCCGCCCGCTTTATCCACCGCGGCCTGCAAAACATGAGCCGCCTGAACCAGGGCCGCGGTTTCTATTTCTGGGACCCACTGGCCGCCGTCCTCGCGGTTCGCCCCGAACTGGGCCGCTACCAAACCCGCCCGGTGCGCGTGATCGAAGAAGAAGGCAGCCAGTACGGCCGCACCCTGGGGGAAGAGGGCGCTTATCCCATCCAGGTGTGCCTGGGTGTGGATCAGCCCGCTTTCGAGCAGGAATTTCTGGATACGCTCTGCGCCCCGTA
>DAIOUB010000022.1:0-12145 GCA_036751735.1 Levilinea sp.
TGGCGAAAATGGGGAAATCCTTGCCCAGATGTGCGTTGGCCATGATCAGCAGCGTCATCGCCAGGAAAATCCCCAGCAGCAGCCAGTCGAACTGCACCCAAAACGGGTAATCCGGGTTGTAGGTGTCCAGATAGGCCTGGAGCAGCGGCCACCACACATACCCAATCAAGAAAATGAGCACCATAAACACGCTCAACAGGGTATAACTGGCGCGCGTCCAGCCCAGCCGTGCCCCCAGGCTGCGCTTACGCGGATTTCCTTCTTGAGCCGCTTTC
Organism: Levilinea sp.; assembly: GCA_036751735.1. Taxonomy (GTDB): domain Bacteria; phylum Chloroflexota; class Anaerolineae; order Anaerolineales; family Anaerolineaceae; genus Levilinea. The sequence goes on from DAIOUB010000022.1 coordinate 276, forward strand.
TCCATACCTGCTGCCGCCCTTTCGCACCTGCCGATAAAAGCGCAGGCGTGTTTTCGCACGCCCGCGTTGATTTTTGATGCTATATTTTAACCACAATCACGGTGCGCCATGCAAATTCAAATCGTTCTTCATGCCGTCTTACGCGAAAAGCTGCCCCCCCAGGCGCGCGGCCGGGCTGTGCTGACCCTGCCCGAAGGCGCAGTCCTCAGCGATCTTTTGGCTGAGCTAAGCCTGGACCGCCGCGTCATCTGCGCCGTCAACGGGCACGTGCAGCGCGACCTTTCGACCCCGCTGCGCGACGGCGACGAAGTGCACTGCTTCCGCGCCGCGGGCGGGGGCTGCCTTCCCGTCTAGGGCGCGGTCTTAATCACCCGCACGCCGCTGACGTTGGAAAGTTCCTCCACCACCAGATCCAACTGTTTGCCGTCCTTCAATTTACACACCGTCTCTATTTTAATCCGTTTGGTACGCACATGCTTGCTGATCGTGAACGACTCGTTGCCGGTGGCAAAGCGCTTTAAAATCGCGCGGATTTCCTGCTCAATCCCCGGGCGGTAATCCACCGTCAGGGTCAGCGCCACCACCACCCGCGGGCGCACAAAGCGCGTCTCAAACACGTTCAGCAGCGAAAGCACCACCAAAAGCGTCACCGTGGCCCCCAACGCCGGAAGGTAATGCCCCGCGCCCACCACCAGACCCACAATCGCCATGGTCCACAGCGAGGCCGCCGTGGTCAGCCCTTTCACCGAGGCCCCAAAGCGCAGAATGGCCCCCGCCCCCAAGAAGCCGATGCCCGAAATCACCTGGGCCGCCAGCCGCGCCGGGTCGCCGTTGGGCGCAAATTCACGGAACTGCATCGCCAGGTTAATCGAAAGGCTCATCGCCAGCGAAGCGCCCATCACCACCACAATATGCGTGCGCAGCCCCGCCGGTTGGTTTTGCAGCTCGCGTTCAAAGCCCACCAGCGCCCCCAGCCCCGCCGCTACCAGTAACCGCAAGATAATCTCATAATCTGCGACCATTCCTGTGCCCTTCTTTCATAGATAATTTGCTCTCCAAACGCCAGAATCAGGCGTTCAGAGAGAATTCCTGGTACTCATTCTCACATGGGGTTCCCCAGGTGGCATACATTTTTAATTCCGTCAGATCCATAATCAAGGCCGTGATCGTTTTTTCCCGATCCAGCGGATCCGCAGCGATATCATGATTGCAGATGGAGTCCGGATAATTGACATGATCGCGCTGAATAGCTTGCAGCGTTTCCAGCGTGTGCTTTTCTGTGTCATGCAGCAGCCGCCACGCCCGGTGATAGCGCACCCGTGTGGCCACCAGCTCATCCGGCTCGCTTTCCACCTGCTGCATTTCCCAGGTCAAAAAATGGTTGGTATGCACCATCGACCCATCTTCGCCGTACAGCAGCGCGAACTTGCGCGCGGAGACTTCCACGCTGTACAGCTCTCCGTTCGCATCCGCCAGCAAGTGATTATACCCCGCTGCGCGGTGCGGAACCAGCGTGCGGCGGATGGCTTCTCCGGGGGTTTGCGCCGCCAGCACCGCCCGCGAAGCCACAATTCTGGGGATCCCAATGCGCGAATCGGTGGGATAGACCGAATCACAGCACTGCGCGATCCCATAGGCGTTAAAGCCGATATTGGGCAGCAGGCCACCGTAAGTCATCGCCAGCATCGGCGGTTCATCGTCCGCTGAGATATGCAAGATCACCAAATCGGCTTCATCCTCCGGCACCCAATCTTCATTATGCGCCACCAGCACGTGCCCGTTGGCTGTGCGGCGTTGGTTCACCGCCAGGCTGGTGCATTTGGTCAAATGCAGCGCGTCAATCGTCACCGCCTCCATCGCGTTCAGCACCACTAAATCATCAAAAGCCACATTCGCCCCCTCGGCAATCCCGCGCATCTCGTCCATATACTGCCGGAAGCGCTCTTCCGCAAAAGGCAGATACTTGCGCGATTGATTAACCGCCCCCGCCCAGGAAAGCTGTAACTGGTCGTAGGCCTCCTGGAGCAAATTGCGCGCATTCTCTATGCTGTGGGCCACCTGTTCCCGTCTGGCCTCCCCCATCTGCCGCCCAATTTCATAATGGGTGCCTTTCAGAACCAGCATTTCCAGTTGTCGCATTGGTTTCTTTAATTCTTCCCGACTCATGTTTTCCTCCTGCGCTTTTCCGTCCTGCGCCGCTGCTGTTCCAAAATCTCACACACATGCTGCACCTTTTCGGCGGCGGCAGCCTCCAGCCACAGCCGTCCTTTTTCGGCCGTGCCCAAACTGCCCGCCCCATAGGCTCCCGTGGCGGTGTCATCCTCCCACGGCGGGTTGGCGATCAGCGCGCCGCCTTCCACCCAGTCCATGCGGTACGATTCGGTTTCAATAAAGTTTACCTCATCCACCGCCCGTTCCATATGCACATCCGCCGGGTTCAAGTGCAGGTACAGCGAGGTTTCCAATTCACAGGCGTGTCCCATGCCCCCCGGCTTCGATTGGCGGTGGCGCTCCAGCTCGGCAATGCCTTGTGGGCCGGATAAGTACAGCCAGGCCGTGGCCGCGAACCCGTTGGGGTGGCGTTCACCCACCGCCTTGACCGCGTTCACCAGGTAAGAACAGCTGCCCCCGTGCCCGCTGAGAAAATACAGGGTTTCAAACCCGCGCGCGTTGAGCACATCCGCCGCCGCGATGCAGAAATCCTCAAAGGCGCGCCCGCCGCAGTTGAGTGTGCCCGCAAAGCTGCTGCGGTGCGTGCTGACCCCATACGGCACCACCGGCAGGCAGGCTGCCAGTTCCGGCACAGCCTCTGCCGTGCGCCCGGCCACCGCTTCAATCAGGCGCGTGTCCACGTCCAGCGGCAGATGATAGCCGTGCTGCTCGGTGTGCCCAAAGGGGATCAAAATCACCTTGCCGCGCTGCGCATCCTCCGGCAGCGGGCGGGCGGGTTTCTGATCCGTTTTCAGATACAGGCCGTACTCGCCCACATCCACGCCGCAGCCCGCCGGAAGCAGAGCATACGCCCGCGTAAAGCCGTCCTCACGCAGACTGCCCACCAGATTGTGCACTACCGCGCCCAAAACCGCCTCCGGCACTTCCAGCCCGCTGCCGCGCCAGCCGTAGGGGATCGCCGGCAGCAAGCCCACCCGCGCCGGGTAACCCAGCGCCTCGGCCAGCCGCTCCAGGGGATACCCGTCCCCCAAAGGCAGCACCAGCGGTGTGTCCCGCGCCAAATCGGCGGCCTCCGGCCAGGTCAGGCGTTCGTAGGGGAAGAACAGGGTCAGCATGGATTCAAAAAAGCGCTCCTGAAAATCCACCGCGTGAAGAATCTCCTCCGCGCTCAGCCGCGCCGCCGCGGGGGCCACCACCAGCTTGTCTTCCACATCGTCCAGGCGGTGAATCACCCCCACGCACACGCCCTCAAAGCGCTCCAGGGGCTCTTCCACCCCCAGCACATAGGCGTCCAATTCATCCCCATCCGGCGCTAACGTCCCCGGCACATAACCGTAATTCACGGGGTACAAAAAGCCGTGCTGCGGGTGATGTGAACCTTTCGGCCGGTCAATCTTGACCTGCACCGCGCGCCCCAGGCTGCTGCTGTCTCTGCGCATCTTCATCCACTCACCTCACCCTTAAGGTTTTGGCATCAGCCACCAATCCAAAAAGCGCTCAATGCGCTGCCCCACGTCCATCAGCACCTCCCACTTTAAGAACCCGTGGGATTCGCCCGCGTAGGTCTTGTATTCAAAGGTCTTGCCCGCCGCCCGCAGCGCCTCCACCCACTCCTGCGAGGCCTGCGGCGGCACAACCTCATCCTCCAGCCCGTGCAGAATCAGCACCGGCTTCTGCACCTGGTTCACCTGCAAAATAGGTGATCCGTCGCGGTACACCTTCCGGCTCAGCGCCGGGTGGCCCAACTGCATCTCGGTGTACAGGCGCGTGCCGCGTTCACACAGCGCCCACGAGCTGAAGATGTCCGCGTCGCCGTACAGGCAGACCCCGCAGGCAAAGCGGTGCTCTGGGTCGCGCGACAGGCTGCAGATGGTCATATAGCCGCCGTAGCTGCCCCCCATGATGCCAATCCGCTCCGCGTCCACCCCGGCCAGCCCGCTCAGGTAGCGCGCCCCATACAGGCAGTCCTGCGTGTCGCCGATCCCCCAACTGTCTTGATTCATCAGCTCAAATTCGCGCCCGTAGCCGCTGCCGCCGCGGTAATTGATAGAAAGATAGGTGTAGCCCTTAGCCACCCAATACTGCACCAAGGGGTCCCAATCGTAGACATATTGGTCGCGCGGCCCGCCGTGCGGGTGCAAAATGGCCGCGCCGTTGGGTTTCTCCGGCCGGAACAAAAGGGCCGGGATGCGCAGCCCGTCGAAGCTGGGGTAGCTCACCGCCTCCGGCATCACCCGCTTCAGCCCTTCCATCGCCTCGGGCAGCGAAACGGTCAGTGCCCGCACGGTGCCCGCCTCCAAGCGTCCATCCGCCCCCGCCCGCAGGGTCATGCGGTAAATATCCGGCGGGGTGAGCGGGTCGGTGTATTCAAAGGTCAAAAAGTCGCCCTTTGGCCCCCACTGCGGGTGCAGATGGCAGCCCAGCCGTTCGCGCAGCAGGTGCAGCTCGCCGTCAGCAGCATCCAACAGGCCCAGGTGAAACGCCCCGTTGTCGTTCACCGTCACCGCCAGCCAGCGCCCATCCGGCGACCAGGCCAGGTCGGAAAGGTCTTTGCCTACCTGGGTCAGCTGTGCTGCCGGGCCGCCCGCGCCGTCCGCCGTCCACACCTCGTAGAACCCGCTGCGGTTGGATAAAAAGGCAATCCGCCCCCCATCCGGCGACCAGCGCGGCGAGGCGTCGCGCGTGCCGGGCAGGCCTTCGATGCGCTGCTCTGGCTCGCCCCCCAGACCGATCAGGCGCACCTCCCAGCGGTTTAAATCCGCCAGGGGCGCAAACACCGCCGCCGCCCATTTTCCATCCGGTGAAGGCCGCACATCCAGGTAATCCCCCTCGCCGCTGGCGGCCAACCGCGGCCAGCCGCCCTGCCGGTCGCCCAGCACGATCTGGGTTTTTTCGTCCCGCTCCACGCTCATCAGCAAACCAAAGCTGTCCGGCATCCACATCGGCGAACCGGCTCGCGGTGTGAAATCGCTCACCGGTTTGGCCAAAGCCCCGCGCGCCGCCGCCTGCACCACCCCGTCCACGGTGAAGGCCAGATACTGGCTGTCCGGCGACCAGCGCGGGGTTTCTTCCCACCAAAATTGATAAGCCGGCCGCCCCACGCTGACCCGCTGCGGCCACCCCCCGGCCGCGGGCATGCAGTACACCTCGGTAAAGCCTTCCCGATCCCACAGGAAGGCGATGGTCTTCCCATCCGGCGACAGGCTGTGATTATAAATGCGGTTAACGCTGTGCACCAGCCCCAGGCTCCAGCCCGGCGGTGTTTTGAGATCCGGCCGCGGCAAAGACGGCCAGCCGCTGCGCTCATCCGTCACATTCACCTGCGGACGATCGTTTTTCATACACCCTTCCTTTCACTCATCCAAACCTCCCCCCGTCACCAACCAGCAAGCCGCCTGGTGGCTGCCCGCCCCCACCGCCGCCAAAGCCGGATCTTCCACCCGGCAGCGCTCCATCACCTTGGGGCAGCGCGGGTGAAACCGGCAGCCCGTGGGAACCTGCACCGGGTTGGGCGGCTGCCCCTGCAGAATGATGCGCTCGCGCCGTTTGCGCGGGTTCGGCACCGGAATCACCGACAGCAGCGCCTGGGTATAGGGGTGTGCCGGGCTTTCCAGCACCGCCTGCGTCTCGCCCAGTTCCACAATGCGCCCCAAATACATCACCGCCACCCGATCGGCCAGATAGGCCGAGGTGGCCAGGTCGTGGGTGATCAGCAGCACGCTGATGCCGCGCCGCTCGCGCAGCTCGGCCAACAGGTTCAAAATCTCCGCGCGGATGCTCACATCCAGCATGGAAACCGGCTCATCCGCCAGCAGCACTTCCGGCTCCAACACCAAAGCCGCCGCGATGACCACACGCTGGCGCTGCCCGCCGGAAAGCTCGTGCGGCAGGCGGTTCATGAAGATGTGGGCGGGCTTCAGTCCGGCCTCTTCCAGGGCTTTTTCCACCCGCGCCTGGCGCTCTTCGCGGTTCTGCGCCAGCCGGTGCACTTCCAGCGGCTCGGCCACAATTTCGCCAATCGTCATCAGCGGGTTCAAGGATTCATAAGGATCCTGAAACACCATCTGAATCTGGCGGCACAGGCGCTGCCGCCCAGCGCGGCTCTCCCGGGTCACATCCTCGCCTTCAAACCAGATCGTCCCCTGGGTGGGTTTTTCCAGGCCCATCAAGGTCAGCGCCAGGGTAGATTTGCCGCAGCCGCTCTCGCCGGCCAGGGCCAGAATTTCGCCTTTCTCCAGGCGCAAATCCACCCCATCCAGCGCGTGCACAAATTCGCTGGTGCGCGCCCAAATGCCGCTCCGTCCGGCGGGGAAGAGTTTGCGCAAATTGCGCAGTTCCAAAACCGCAGCCGTCTCGCTCATGCCTTGCCCTCCACCAGAAAACAGCGCGCCGCATGGCCGTCTTCCACCGTGTACAACTCCGGCGCTTCCAACCGACAGCGCTCAAAGGCCAACGGGCAGCGCGGCGAAAAGCGGCAGCCGGGCGGCAAAGCGTCCAGGCGCGGCGGGTAGCCCGGAATGGAGATCAGCCGCGCGTTGGGTTGGCTCAGGTCGGGGAAGGCTTTCAGCAGGTTCTGCGTGTAAGGGTGCAGGGCGTGGTTATACACCCGATCCACATCCGAATATTCCGCCGTCATTCCCCCGTACATCACCAACACCGTGTCGCATATTTCCGCCACTACACCCAGGTCGTGCGTCACCAAAATCACCGCCAGCCCCAGCCGCTCGCGCAGCTCCAGCAGCAGCTCCAGGATCTGGGCCTGAATCATCACATCCAGCGCGGTGGTGGGTTCATCCGCGATCAACACCTGCGGGCGGCAGGCCAAGGCCATAGCGATCATCACCCGCTGGCGCATCCCGCCCGAAAACTGAAAGGGGTACTGATCCTTGCGGTTGGCGGTAATCCCCACCATTTCCAGCAGCTCTTCCACCCGCTGGGTGGCCTGCGCCGCGCTGACGCTGGCGTCGTGGCGGCGGATGGCCTCGCTGATCTGCTGTTCCACCGGCAGCACCGGGTTGAGCGCGTTCATCGCCCCCTGGAAGATCATGGCGATGTCGCGCCAGCGCACCTGGCTCATCTCCGTCTCGCTCAGATCCAGCAAATCCTGCCCGCCGAAGCGCACTTCCCCGCGGGTAATGCGCCCCGCCACCGGCAGCAGCCGCAGCAGGCTGAGCATCAGGGTGGTCTTGCCGCAGCCGCTCTCCCCCACCAGACCCAAAATCTCGCCCTCCCGCAAATCAAAATGCACATCCTCCACCGCCGGAAGCAGCCTGCCTTCGCTTTCATATCCCACGCTCAAATGGTGCACGCTGAGCAGGGTCTTTTGGCCGGTCACAGGTTTCATGGCTGCTCCTCCTTTGCGCCGCGCGACACCATCTTCGGCCCCACAGACAAATGGTGCCATTCCAGGCGCGGGTTCAGCACCTGCTCCAGCCCCTGCCCCAAAAGTGTACATCCCAACACCACCCACACAATCCCCAAACCGGGCATAATCAGCGCCCACCAGGCCCCCGCGCTGACCCCGCCGCGGGTGAAGGCGAAATTCAGCATCTGCCCCCAGCTCAGCGTGGTCGGGTCAGCCAACCCCAAAAAGCTCAGCGTGCTTTCCTCCAAAATGGCCAGCGAGATCACCAGCACCGTGTTGGCCACCAGCAGCGGCAGCACCAGGGGGAAGATATGCCGCCGTAAAATGTGGAAATTTCCGCAGCCGATGGCTTTGGCGCGCAGCACGAATTTGCGTTCCTTCACCGACAGCGTCTGACTGCGCACCAGGCGGGCCGTCCCCGTCCAGCCCAGCAGGCCGATCACCAAGATAATATTCATCAGGCTGGGCTTGGTCAGCGCTACCAGCACCACTGCCAGCGGCAGGTCGGGGATCACCAGCATGATGTCGGTCATGCGCATCAGGATGTTTTCCACCCGCCCGCCAAAATACCCCGCGGTGATGCCGATCGTCCCCCCGATGAACACCGAGATAAACGAGGCAAAAAAGCCCACAATCAGCGAAACGCGCGCCCCATAGATAAAATTGGACAGCACATCCCGCCCGGCGTCGTCCGTGCCCAGCCAATGCGCTGCGCTGGGCGGTGCGTAAATGTCGTCAATGCTCACCTTGAGGTCCGCCTTGGGGTCATAGGGCGCGATCAGCGGCGCAAACACGGCCACAATCACCGCCGCCGCCAACATGCTCAGCCCCGCCAGAGCCATCCAATTGCGCCGCATATTGCGCCAAACCGTACTTACGGAAGTGGTCGTGACGGCGCTCATGATTGACCTGCCTGGATGCGCGGATCGAGGTAGGAATACAGCAGATCCGCGATGAGATTGGCCGTGATCACGCTCACCGCGATCAGCAGGAAGGCCCCTTGCAGCATGGGGTAGTCGCGCCGCCCCACTGCGTCAAAAATGGCCAGCCCCAGCCCCGGCCACGAAAACACCGTCTCAATTTGAATGGCCCCTGCCACCGTGAAGCCCAAATTCAGCGCCACAATCGTCACCATCGGCAGCAGCGCGTTGCGCAGGGCGTGATCTTTGAGAATTTGAAAGGTGCTCAGCCCCTTGGCTTTGGCCGTCAGAATGTAATCCTCCGAAAGCACATCCAGCACCGTGCTGCGCATCACCAGCATGTATTCCCCCAGCACCACGATGGTGAAGGTCAGCGTGGGCAAGATCAAGTGCCGCCCCAGATCGGCCGCCTTCGCCCCCCAATTGGCGTAAGCCATCCCTGGGGTCAGCTTGCCCACCACCGGCAGGCCCAGCCAGGTGCTGCCCGCGAACAGCAGCACAATCCCCAGCCAAAAGGTCGGCAGACTCCACGCCACCAGGCTGGCGGTCAGCGCGGCAAAGTCCACCGCCGTGTGCGATTTCCAGGCGGCAACCAGCCCCAGGATGATGCCGAACACGATGGAAAACAGCTGCGCCGCCCCCACCAGCAGCACCGTGTTCAGCAAAGCCTCCCCCAGCATCGAAGACACCGGCCGGTTGGTGTGGTAGCTGGTTCCCAGCTCGCCCCGCAGCAAATTGCCCACATAGATGAAAAACTGGGTCTCCAGCGGGTTCACCCCGCATTTCCCCAGTTTCAACGGATTCAGCGTCTCAAAGCAGTTGATCACCGGCTTGTCCAGCCCAAAGCGCTCGCGGATGGCCTGTTGGGCCTGGGCCGTCAGCCGCGGATCGCGAATGCCGGCCCGCGCCGGGTCGCCGGGCAGGACGCGAAACAAAAAGAAGTTGAGCGTGATCACAAACAGGATCGAAAGCAGCGCCCATTGCAGTCTGCGAAGCAAGTAAGACAACCGTTTCAATGGGGGACCCTCCCAAAAGCGCGTTCACTTCAAATGATCAGGCACAGGGGGCTGCAAACCCGCCCCCTGTGCCTGTGTGGCTGCTGTTCTCGCCGGGCTGCCGCCTTAACGCACCGGTTCTACCACCATCAAGGAGGTCACATCGTCCAGAGCCAGTTTGGGCTGATCCACAATCCAGCCTGTAAACCGGTCGGAGCGGTAAGCCTGCACCGCCTTGGAATAAAACGGCACAATGTACACCACGTCCTCATGCAAAATTTCCTGCATCTTCCAAACGATCTCCTGGCGCTTGGCGGGGTCCAGCTCCTTGGACTGCTGAACGAAGAGATCGTCAAATTCGGGGTTAGAATAGCCCGTCTCGCTCATCCCCGTGGGAATTTGATCCGTCAGCATGACGCTCAGCAGGAAGCTGGGATCGGGATCCGAGCCCCAGCCCCAGATGAGGATGTCGTAATCAAAGGCCGGGCAGCAGATGGAAGTCAGCGCGTCGGGATCCAGGGCCTGCATCTCCAGCTTGACGCCGATCTGCCCCCAGGTCTTGCCCAAAAGCTCCGCCAGGCGCGGGGCCACCGTGCTGTCGCTGGGCCAGTTCAGGCGGAAGGTCAAATCGCGCGAACCGTCCGGCATCTCGCGCACCCCGTCGCCGTTGCTGTCTTTGTATCCGGCGTCCTCCAGAATCTGGTTGGCCTTGGCCGGGTCAAAGGGGTAATCCGCGATCTTGTCGTTATACCAGTTCCCCAGGCTGTCGGGGATGAGGGTCAGCCCCGGCGTGCCCAGGCCCAGCAGGATGATGTCAATCAGCTCCTGCTTGTTGGTGGCATGGGCCAGCGCCAGGCGCACGTTGCGGTCAGCCAAAGCCGGGTGACCGCTGCACACCCCGCCTTCATCCGTGGGGCAGTTATCGCCGCCCGCCTGGTTGAGGATGATATCCGTCACGTCCGGGGCCAGGGGCGCGCCCGTCACCACGGTCACGTTCTCCGCGTTGCGCAGCGTGGCCACCGCCGTGTTGGGCATCTCGGTGATCATATCCACCTGCCCGGTCTTGATGGCCTGCACCAGGGCGTCCAGGTTGGAGAAGGTTTGGAACACCACCTCATCCACCTTGGGGCCGGTGCGGTAGAAATCGCGGTTGGCCTCCAGGTGCACAAATTCGCCCTGGGCGTATTGTTTCAGCTTAAACGGTCCAGAACCGATCAGTTCCAGGTTCTCAAATTCGGTCGCGGCCGCGCCCTCGGTGTGATCCTTCCAGATATGCTCCGGCAGGATATACAGGAACACAATCTGGCTGAACAGGTTGGGGATGGCTTCATTCAGGGTCAGCACCACGGTGGTGTCATCCGGAGCTTCCACCGATTCAAAGGCCGTGGTGTAGCCGGTCATGTAGGGGAAATCCTCGTGGTCTTTGTAGAAATTAAACGAAAAGACCACATCTTTGGCCGTCAGTGGCGTTCCGTCATGGAATTTGGTGTTGGGCACCAGCTTAAACGTCCATACCAGGCCGTCTTCGCTGTGCGTCCAACTCTCCGCCAGATCGGGGGTATATTCGCCGTCGAGCTCCAAATCCAGCAGGGCGCTGTAAGCCAGTTCGTAGATCACGAACGACTCGCTCAGCAGGGCTGCCGCCGGGTTGAGCGTGTCGGGGCTGCCCGCCCAACCCACGCGCACCACCGATGGGCCTTCCTGCGCGGCCGGGGCGGCGGCTGTGCCCGCGCCGCTTTCGCTGGGGCTGGCCGCCGGGGTGGGCTGCCCGCCGCAGGCGCTGACCATCAGCGCCAACATCACACACACCATCCAAAAACTGCTGTGCTTTCTCATTCTGCTCCTCCTCGTCTATGCGGTTTGCCCCCCGCGCCGCGCCATTCTGGAAACCGGACGATCCCAACGATTGCAGCCGCCAGCCTTTGACCAGGAAGATGAGGAATTGGCGGTCGCATTCGTCTCGATGAATCGCCCACGCAAGATGGTTTCAATCGCCGTTCAGCCGGTATAAAATAACACCGCCAATGAGGACGGCGGCGGCCCTTTCAACCCCTTAATGTTTATAAAAAATATAGCAGAATTAGACAATTAATACAAGCAAAAGCCCCCTGGGTTTCACCTGCCCGCTCAGTCTTCGGCCTTCTCCGCGGAATCCGGCAGACTGTCGTTTTTCGGCGCGTCGTCGGGCAGCGCCCATTTACTTTCCCCCGGCTCGGCCCGGTCCACCCAGGTTCCTGGCGGACCCGCGAAGGCAGTGGGCACCGGACTGCCCCGGAAGCCTTCTTTACCTCCCAGGCGCGCCATAGCATCCTCGTTCAGCATGGAGCGCTGCAGTTCTTCGCTGTCAACGGCAGGAACCGGTTCCCGATTTTCCAAATCGGCCTTCTGCTGCTCCAGGTTGGCCTCGCGCATCAGGTC
>DAIOUB010000022.1:12245-22578 GCA_036751735.1 Levilinea sp.
TTGCGGAAAGCGCGGATCCCCGAGCCCAGTTCACTGGCAATTTTCGTGATGCGCCCCACCCCAAACACCAGCAGGACAATCACCAGCACCACCAACAGTTCCGGCCAATCGAATCGGAAAGGCATAGTTCACTCCTTTTTTTGAATTATACCGCTGTTGTCCGCTTTATCGGCTTTCCTGCGGCCAAAGAGCCCGCGCCGCACCGGTTTGGGCGGTTTTGGGGGTTTGGGCGCGCGCGGCTGCACCAGAGCCGCCAGGCCAATGCTGATCCCATACAACACCGTCAGCGGCACCATCAAAATCGCCATGTTCACCGGGTCACCGGTGGGCGTCACCACCGCCGCCAGCACCGCAATCACCACAATCGCCACGCGCCACCCGCGCAGCAGCGTCCCCGCCCGCACAATGCGGAAGCGCGCCAGGAACATCACCGCCAGGGGCGTCTCAAAGGCGATGCCCACCCAAAACATCAGGTTAGTGATGAATGAAAAATAACTGGCTGGGCGCGGGCGGGTCTCAATGCCCATAAACTTCAGCAGAACGTCCAGAGCCGCGGGCAGCATCACCGAATAGGCAAACGCCACCCCGCCCACAAACAGGATCAGCGCCAGCGGGATGATCACCCACACCCAGCGCTTCTCTTTGGCGGTCAGCCCCGGTGCGAAAAACCCCAAAATTTCACCCACGCCCCAGGGCAAAGCCAGGGTAAACGCGCCCAGCAGCACGATGCGCATGAACACGCTCAGGTTCTCGGTGACGTCAATCGAAGACAGCGTTTCCAGCCCGCCCACCGGTCTGGCCAAAAAACGCGCTGCCGGCTCTGCAATGAACAGGCTGGCCGCCACCCCCACCACCATCCAGGCCAAAAACCGCAGCAGCCGCGTGCGAATGTCGGTTAAATGCTCCGGGATTTCCATTTGGTTCGGATCTTGTCCGGGTCTCCAGGCGGTCTTCATATGCTGCGATTATACCCCATGCATTTTCAGCATGCATTAGCATCGGATGAAAATTCCCGGCAGCCCTCGCGGGCCGCCGGGGTTCGACAGATTACCTACCGATAAACTACCAGTAAATCGCTAACGCAGATTCTGCGCTAACTTCTGCTCCAAAGGACGCTCAGCGCTTGCCGCCTTCCCAGGTGATGAAGGGCATGTTGATCACCACCCCCGGCTCGCTCAGCTGCACCTCACCCGCGGCCTGGGCGGCCTCCACCTCTTGAACGGATTTCAGCACGCGCGCCTTGGCTCCCTCTTCCCAACGCACCACCACCAGCTTGCGCAGGGGGGTATAGTCCGGGCTGCCGGGCGGGGCGTTGAACACATCCGCCTGAAAGCCGAAAGGCCCGCTGCCCGAAACGCCGTTTTCAAAAACATACACTCTGGCGAGGAATTCCTCTGGGATCTGCGCCAGCGCAGGCACCAGCAGAACCGGCGACTGCATCATCGCCGTTAATTTCTCCGCCACACCCGCGTCAGATGCTTCCAGGTGGGCGAAGTAAATCTCTGCCCCCTCGGCGTACCCCATCCCCGCGGGGATGTTGGCAAACGAGCCGCCCCCCGCGCTGCCGCTGCACCCTGCCAGCAGACCCAACATCACCGCCCCCAGCAGCATGCCAACCAAACCGCGTTTCATCTTCAGCATAGGCTTCACCTTGTACCCTTAATCCTCGCTCTAAAGTTTCATCTTGCGCAGCCGCAAGCTGTTGCTGACCACAAACACACTGCTGAAAGCCATCGCCGCCGCGGCCAGCGCCGGAACCAGCAGCCCAAAAGCCGCCGCAGGGATGAGCAGCACGTTGTAAAAGAACGCCCAGAACAAATTCTCACGGATCACCCGCAGGGTCTTACGCGAAAGCTGCACCGCCCGCGGCACACCGCGCAAATCGCCGCTCATCAGCACCACCGGCGCCGTGGCCATAGCCACATCCGTGCCCGTGCCAATCGCCATGCCCACATCCGCCTGCGCCAGGGCCGGGGCGTCGTTGATGCCGTCCCCCACCATCGCCACCACCTGCCCGGCCGCCTGCAGCTTGGCGATCTCGGCGGCCTTGTCACCCGGCAGCACCTCGGCCAGCACACGGTCCACACCCACCTGCCGCCCAATGGCCTCGGCCGTCTGGCGGTTGTCGCCGGTGATCATGGCCACCTGCAGGCCCATGCGGTGCAGTTGGGCAATCGCCTCACTGGAGCCTTCTTTGGTCACATCCGCGATGCCGATCACCCCGGCGGCGGTCTCGTCCACCATCACCACCACCGCGGTCTTGGCCTCGTTCTGCAGCTGCCGCGCGCGTTCCGCCATCTCACCCAGGGCCAGGCCGCTCTTTTCGGCCATGCGCAAACTGCCCACCCGCACCCGGCGGCCTTCCACTTCGGCGCGCACACCCTGCCCCACCTCAGCCAGAAAACCGCTCGGGTCGGCCAGCTTCAGCTCGCGCTGACCCGCCTCGGCCACAATCGCCTCACCCAGCGGGTGCTCGCTGCCTTTTTCCACCGAGGCCGCCAGCCGCAGCAGCTCATCTTCACCCCCCGCAAAGCTCGGCGAGAGGATCACGTCCGTCACGGCCGGCTGACCGCGAGTGATGGTTCCGGTTTTATCCAGCACCACCATCGAGATGCGCCCGGCCCGCTCCAGCGCCTCGCTGGACTTCAGCAGAATGCCCATCTCCGCGCCGCGCCCCGTGCCCACCATCACCGCCGTGGGGGTCGCCAGACCCATCGCGCACGGGCAGGCGATCACCAGCACCGCCACCATGTTGATCAGCGCCCGCGTGAAAGGACTCACGTCCGCGTTCACCGCCAGCGGCGGCCCCCACAGCAGCCAGCCCGCAAAGGTCAGCAGCGCCAGCACAATCACCACCGGCACAAACACCGCTGAAATCTGATCCACCAGCTTCTGCACCGGGGCCTTGCTGCCCTGGGCTTCTTCCACCAGGCGCACAATCTGCGCCAGGGCGGTCTCTTTGCCGATGCGCGTGGCCTCAAAGCGGATCAGGCCCACCTTGTTCAGCGTGGCCCCCGTCACGGCGTCTCCCGGCCCCTTCTCCACCGGCAGCGATTCGCCGGTCAGCATGGATTCGTCCACCTGGGTGCGGCCGTCCACCACCACACCGTCCACAGGCACCTTCTCACCGGGGCGCACCAACACCAGGTCGCCCACGCGCACATCTTCCACGGCCACATCCAGCTCTTCGCCGCCGCGCACCACCCGCGCCGTCTTGGCCTGCAGGCCCATCAATTTCTTAATCGCCTCGCTGGTGCGGCCTTTGGCGCGCGCTTCCAGCAGCTTGCCGATTTTGATCAGGGTCAAAATCACCGCGGCGGTTTCGTAATACACATGCCCGCCGATCCACCCAAAGGTCACCGGCAGCGAGTAGAAAAAGGCCGCCGAAGATCCCAACGCCACGAGCACATCCATGTTGGCGGCCCCATTGCGCAGCGCCTTAAACGCGCCTTCATAATACTGCCGTCCCACATAGAACTGCACCGGCGCCGCCATCGCCAGCATCACCCAGCGGATCCAACTGCTGTGGCTGATGCTCATGGGCAGCAGCCCAAAATCGCTGCTCATGGCCAGCGCGAACAGCGGCACGGTGAAGATCAAGCCCACCGTCAGCAGGTGGCGCTGCTGGTCAATTTCTGCCTGGCGGGCTTTGGCTTCAGCATCCTCACCCGTGCCCCCGCTTTCGACGGCCTCAAACCCGGCCCCCGCCACCGCCCGGCGCAGTTCGCTCTGCGACACCAGGGTGGGGATGTAGCGCACGCGCGCCTTTTCGCTGGCGTAGCTGACCTGGGCTTCCAAAACGCCCTCCATGCTCGCCAGGGCTTTTTCCAGGCGGCGCGCATCGCTGTCATCGCTCATGCGCCGGATGATAAAATCCGCTTCGCCCGCGGCCACGCCGTAACCGGCGCGTTCCACCCGGCCCAACAAATCACCCAACCCCGCCAGTTCGGGGTCAAATACCACCGTGGCGCGTTCGGACGATAGATTCACCATCGCCGATTCGACCCCCTGAACCTTCTTTAAGCTGCGCTCCACCGTCGCCACACAGTTGGCGCAGGTCATGCCTGTGATTGGGAGTGTGATTTGCTTCTCTGCCATGTTGTTTCCGTTCGCTTTCTGGCGGGGGGAGCAGCCAGCGGCCGCTCCCCTTGCCTACCGATAAAGTTACTTGCTAAAGGTTATTCCGCCGCCGGGTAATTGATCTCCGCCAGCAGCGCGCGGATTTGCGCTTCGGTCGCCGGGTCGTCAAAGGTGATCACCGCCGTCTTGCTGTCGGCATTCGCCACCACCTGGCTCACCCCGGCCAGCTCGCTCACTTCAGTCTGAATAGTGTGGACACAGTGCTTGCAGGAAATGTTGGGGATGGAATAGGTCACGGTTTTCATGCTTGTTTCTCCTAAATCATAAATTTGGGGCCGCCTACACGCGTGTGGCGGCTTCAAAAACTTCTGCAATCTCTTTCAGCACCCGCTGACGCTCCGCAGGGTCATCCCCCTGCACCGCCGTCACCAGGCAGGAGTTCAAATGTCCGTCCAAAATCTGGGTGCTGACCTTGTTTAAGGCCGCCTGCACCGCCTGAATCTGACGGATGACGTCAATACAGTAGGCATCCTCTTCCACCATGCGCTGAATGCCGCGCAAATGCCCTTCCGCGGTTTTCAGCCGCAGGATCACGCCTTCGGTATCGTGCATTTTGACCTCGCCTTTCCCCGCTCTGGGGATACCCCCCCCAGGGGGGTAGGGTTATAAGAGTAAGTATAGTGAGTTTGTCCGCTTTTGTCAACCCTCCCCTTTGCCTTGCCAAAACATCCCCCCTGCGGTATCCTTATTTGTGGGAGTGGATGGATCCCGGTGGGTTCCCCGGTCTTCAAAACCGGTGGCGGGTCGCGTTGCGGGCCGCGGTGGGTTCGACTCCCATCCATTCCCGCCTGGTTTCTTATCTGGTTGGAGGTTTCTTTGGACAGCCTACCCCTCATGGATCGCCATACCTTGTTCGACGCGCTGGTTCGGCGCGTTTTTCATATCGAAGATATCACCCTGGGCACCTCCCGCGACGAATTCCTCGTACGCTACCGCGGGCACCTGCTGGATCCCGACTCAGCTGCGGTCTACGACCGCCTGGCCGAATCCCTGCGCCCCCAGGCCGTCACCCCCCTCTTTCGCTGGGACGGCGACCGCCACGTCATTCTGCTCACCCCCAGCCAGGCCGTCCCCACCCCCTCGAACCCGCGCATCAACCTCATTCTGTTCATCCTCACCCTCTTCAGCGTGCTGCTCACCGGCGGCCTCTACGGTCTGCAGGAAGCCCTGCCCGCCGAATGGCTGCCTGCCCTGCTGGTCTTCATCCGCAACGGCTGGCCTTTCGCCCTCAGCATGATCCTCATCCTCGGCGCGCACGAACTGGGCCATTATTTCGCCGGACGCTACCACGGCGCCCACGTCACCCTGCCCTATTTCATTCCCTTCCCCTTCAGTCCTTTCGGCACCCTGGGCGCGTTCATCAACATGAAGGATCATCCCAAAAACCGCCGCGCCCTGCTGGATATCGGCATCGCCGGGCCGCTGGCTGGTTTGGTGGTGGCCCTGCCGGTTTTGTACATCGGCCTGCGGCTCTCCAGCGTATCGGCTTTGCCCGTCTCCATCCCGGCGGACGGGGCCATGCAGATGGAAGGCAACTCGCTGCTCTACCTGCTCTTTAAATATCTGGCCTTCGGTCAGCTGCTGCCTGCGCCCCCATCCTACGAGGGTCTTTCCCCGGTGCTGTACTGGCTGCGCTATTTCTTCACGGCGCGCCCCTTCCCCTACGGCGGCACGGATGTGATGCTCTCCGGCGTGGCCTGGGCGGGCTGGGCGGGCCTGCTGGTCACCGGCCTCAACCTCATCCCCGCTGGTCAGTTGGACGGCGGGCACATGATCTACGTGCTCTTCGGCAAAAAAGTAGCCCAGCGCCTGCGCCCCATCATCCTCGTCTTTTTGGCGCTCATGGGCTTTGTCTGGTCGGGCTGGTTCCTGTGGTTCGCGCTCATCTTCTTCCTGGGCCGCTCCTACGCCGAGCCGCTGGATCAAATCACCCCCCTCGATCCGCGCCGCAAAGCCCTGGCCATTTTGGCCCTGGTGATTTTCGTTCTCACCTTCACGCCTGTGCCTCTGACCGTCCTCACCCCACCCCTGCTCCCCTGAGATTGCTAACGCAAAGCGGCGCGCCGGAAAGCTCCAGCGCGCCGCTTTTTTGATTCGCTCATCCTCTGCCGGGGATCTGCCTAATGGTTCAGCGTCTCCACCCAGCGCCCCTCCAGGGTGCGGTAGCGCCGCATCACCTGCACCGTCAGGCAGGAGTGGGCCGGAATCACGCACACCACATCCCCCACCTTCAGCCGGGCCAGATCTTCCGCGGCCATGCGCAGGATGCCGTGCTCCTGCGAAAGCCCGCGCACATACGCCCCCGCCAGCGGCGCGCCCCAGCGCTCGCCCTCCGGCAGGCACACCAGGCCAAAAGCGCGCGCCTCGCCGTATTGAAAAGTGTCTTTCGAAAGGTGAATGGCCCCACCGTAGATCACCGCCTCATTGCGCTGCGGATGCAGCGCCACCACCGGGCAGGCCAGCGCTGCCGCCACGTCCTCCGCGCGGCAGGCTTCGATCTGCGCCAGCTGCATGGCGTCGTACAGCACAAAGTTCCCAGGGCGAATCTCATTCACCGGCCCCAAATCTTCCACCAAGCTGACCGAGGGGGTATCCCCCACCGAAATTTCCTGATCGCCCAGGCCCATCCCCGCCAGCGCCTGGCGCACGCTGAGGATGCGCGCCACGCTCTCGTCATACACCTGCCGCACGGCCGCCTCCCCCCGTTCGGCGTAGGTGTGTCCGGCGTGGGTCAGCAAACCGCGCAGGCGCAAATGGCGCCCGGCCTGTGCCGCGCGCGCCACAGCCGCAGCCTGTTCCACCTGGGTCCAGTCCACACCCGTGCGGTGGCCGCCCACATCCACCTTAATCCACAGGTCCGCGCTGTGCCGCAGGCCCTTTTCCAAAGCTTCAACCGTCTCCACCGATTCCGCCAGCAGCCCCAAACTCACCCGTTCCGCCAGGGCGTCCATCTGCGAAATCTGGCGCACATTGGCCGGGAAAGCGATGGTGATATCTTTCCAGCCCGCGGCGGCAAAATATTCCGCCATCTCCACCGATGAGGCGGTGATGGCCGTCACCCCTTCGGGCCGGAACCATTCGCCCATCTCAGCGGATTGGTGGGTCTTAAAATGCGGTCGAAAACGCACGCCCAGCCGTTTGGCTTTGTCCGCCGCTCGCGCAATATTGGCCCGCGCCGCGGCCTCATCCAAAAGCAGTGTGGGCTGCACGATTTCATCAAAAAGACTCATGGGGTTGCTCCTGTGTGGGTTTTCAATTGCTTTGCAGATTTGGGAAGGTTGGATCTTTGTCTTGCTTATATCTTCAACCTATACTATCATAATCTCATGGAGGGAACCATTCAATCACGGCTAAAACCATGCAGATGAACCCTCTCAGTCTCCTTCTGCTTCCGTCGGTAGTGCTCCTGATGGGCCTGGTGATGTACACCTGGCGAAAAAAGGATCTCATACCGGCCCGGCTGCTTCTGGCGTTATCTGCGAGCATGCTGGGGTATACTCTCGCCTATTTTCTGGAACTAAACAGCGCCAACCCGACCCTTATCCAATTCTGGCTGCGCGTGCAAACCCTGGCGGTCATCCTGGCGCTCATCGCCTGGGGCAGCCTGGTGGTCTTTGTGACCGACAGCCAGCATTTGCTCCACCGCAACCACCGGCGGCTGGCTGCTGTTGCCCTGGCTCTGGCCTACGCCGCCCTGCTCACCAACCCCCTGCACCGCGCCTACTTCAGCTCAGAAGCCGTGCAGACCTACCAGGGCTTTGTGTACCGCGCCCTGCAGCCCGCTGTGGGCTACTACCTCTTCACGGCTGTTGAAGCCCTGGTGCTCATCGGCGGCCTCGTGCTGATCGCCTTACGCATGCGCCTGCTGCCGCTGAAATCGCGCCCCATCAATATCGCCATCATCCTGGGTGCGCTGCCCCCCATCCTGGCCATTGGCTTAAACCTCCTGGGTGTCATCCCCGGCCCTCAGTTGGATTTCATCCCCTTCAGTCTCTTCTTCACCGCCCTGGTCACCGCCTGGGCCTTCAGCCGCATGAATCTTCTCGGCTTTGTGCCCTCCTCCCGCGACACCTTGCTGGAACACCTGCGCGACGGCATTCTGCTGCTGAATGGGCAGGATGAAATTTTGGATATCAACCGCAGCGCCGCGGAACTGCTCAAAATCGATCAGCGCGACGCTCTGGGCATGCCCCTGGCGCAGGCCCTGGCACAGCAGCCCGCCCTGCTGGCTTTCTGCCAATCTGCCCGTGCCGCCCAGGATGATGAATCGCAGACTCAGATAGCGGTCAACCAACGCTATTTGGAAGTCTCTCTGCGCCGCGCCGCCGAGGGACGGCAGGCCGCCGCCACTTCCTTGCTGCTTCTGCACGACATCACCGAACGCTACTCCCGCGAAGAAGAATTGAGCGCCCTCTTTGCCGCCATGACCGATGTGGTGCTGGTGTTGGACCGCGAAGGCCGTTACGTTAAGATCGCCCCCACCCAACCCTCCCTGCTCGTGCGCCCCCCCGATGACCTGCTGGGCAAGACCATTCATGAAGTCCTGCCCCCCGATCTGGCCCTGGAAATGAACAATTACATCCATCGGGCCCTGGACACCGGCGAGACGGTCAACACAGAATACTTCCTGGAAGTCAACGCCGGCCCGTGCTGGTTCTCCGCCGCCATCTCCCCCTTTGGCAAAGAGCAAGTTTTCTGGGTGGCGCGCGACATCACCGAAAGCCGCAAGACCCTCGAAGAGCTGCAAAAAGCCAAAGACAGCCTGGAAAAAACCAACCGCAAGCTGCAAACCAGCCTCTCCACCGGCAAAAAGATCAACGAAGCCTGGACCCTGCTCAATTCCATCGTTTCCCATATCGGCCATTCCTTGGCCTCGCTGGGAGGGCTTCCGGAGCTGCTGGAAAGTTTCTATTCCCAGGTGGGCCGCCTGGTAGACGCGGAAAACTTCTTCGTGGCCCTTTACGACCCCGAAGAAGAGGAATGGGAATACATTCTGGATATCCGCGAAGGCCAGCGCATCCCCTCGCAGCGCTATAAACTGCGCACCGGCCTGGTCGGCTACATCCTGCGCACCCGCACCCCCCTGGTGTTCCACACCCATGAAGATTTTCAGGCTTTCTTCAAGGCCAACGAGATTCTCACCACCGGCCAATCCTCCAGCTCCTGGCTGGGCGTGCCCCTTATCAGCGCCAATCAAGTCATCGGCGTCCTCGGTGTGCACAGCTTCACCCGCCCCCACCTGTACGGTGACAACGACCTGACCCTGCTCAGCGCCATCGGCAGCCAGTTGGCCGTAGCGGTAGATAACGTCCGCCTGCTGGAAGACAGCCAGCGGCGCGTGATTGAGGCCGAAACCCTGCGCCACGCCGTGGCGGGGCTGGTCTCTTCGGTGGAACAGGGGCAGTCCATCCACATCATCCTCGAAGAGCTTCAGCGCCTCATCCCCTTTGATTCCGCCTCCATCCAGCTGCTCATGGACGGCCATCTGGAAATCGTGGATGGGCGCGGCTTTCCCCGGCTAGAGGGGATCCTCGGCCTGCGCTTCCCCGCCACCGACAACAACCCTGGGGCGGTGGTGCTTTCACAGCTGCGCCCCATCATCCTCTCGGATATTTCCGGCACTTATCCCGATTTTGTCCAGTTTGAAAATTCGCGCATCCGCTCCTGGCTGGGCGTGCCCCTCATGCTCCAGGACAAGCCCATCGGCATTATGGCCCTGGATTCGGCCGCCCTGGATTTCTTCACCCCCGAACACGCCCACCTCGCCCGCATCTTTGCCGATTACCTCTCTGTGGCGTTGGAACGCGCCCGCCTCTTCCGTGAGATGAATGAGGCCCGCCTGCAGGCCGAGAAAGCCGCCCAGGCCAAATCAGAATTCCTGGCCAGCATGAGTCACGAGATCCGCACGCCCATGAACGGCGTCTTGGGCATGGCCAACTTGCTGCTGGATACCCCTCTCAACCCCGAACAGCGCGCCTATCTCGACATCATCAACACCTCCGGCGAAGCCCTGCTCAACATCATCAACGATATCCTCGACTTCTCCAAGATCGAAGCCGGTAAGCTGGAATTGGACCTGACCTCCTTCGACCTGACCCGCTGCGTGGAAGAAACCCTCGATATCGTCGCCCCGATGGCCGCCCAAAAGCACCTGGAGCTGACCTACTTCATCGAGACCGGCGTCCCCGATTAC
>DAIOUB010000022.1:22678-24078 GCA_036751735.1 Levilinea sp.
GAACTGCGCGGAAAACACGCCCTGCTGCTCTCTGCCAGCAGCATCAATGTGCAGATCATGGAACGCTACAGCAGCCACTGGGGCCTGATCCTGACCACGGTGCCTTCCTGCGCCGAGGCGCTGACCACCCTGCGCACCGCCGCCAAACCCAAACACAACCTGCCCTTCGATGTCTTCATTGTGGATCTGCCCCCTGAGGAGCGCCCCCTGGAAGATTTCTGGCGCGACCTGCGCAAGATCCCTATGGCGCGCAGCCTGCCCCAAATCTTGCTGCTCTTCATCACCCACCGCCCGCCCCAAAATACCCAGGGGCTCACCGTGCTGACCCTCAAGAAGCCGGTCAAACGCTCTCAGTTGTACGACTCCCTGTACCGTACCACCTGCGATCCTTCCTTCAAATCGCAGATGGATCAAAACGCCGAAACCGAAATTGACGTCTCCCTCAGCGACCGTTACCCGCTGCGCATATTGGTGGCCGAGGACAACCCCGTTAACCAAAAAGTCACCGATCTCATCCTGAAAAAGCTGGGCTACAAAGCCGAATTTGCCAATAACGGCGAAGAAGCCTATCAGATGGTGCGCGACATCGGCTACGACGTGGTGCTCATGGACGACCAGATGCCCATTATGGACGGCGAAGAAGCCGCCTGGCGCATCCGCAACGACATCGATTCCGAGCGCCAGCCCTACATCATCGCCCTCACCGCCCACGCCCTCCCCGGCGACCGGGAACGCTACCTCCAGGCGGGCATGAACGATTACCTCAGCAAGCCGGTGCATGTGCAGACCCTGGTGAAGGCCCTGGTGGCCAGCCGTCCCAGCCGCGACGGCGCCGCCTTGCCTGAGATGCTCGCCGATGAGACCGTGGCGGCCCAGCCCCACGGCCCCACCACGGCTGCCATTGACGACAAAACTGTCAACGAATGGATCTATGCCATCGGCGACCCTTCCGCCTTTGCCTCCGTCATTGACATCTTCCTCAGCAACACGCCCCCCTCGCTGGAGGATATGACCGCCGCCCTCATCAGCCGCGACTGGAAACGCGTCAACGTGGTGGCCCACACCCTCAAATCCAGCAGCGGCAACATGGGCGCGCTGACCTTCTCTGACCTGCTGGCCCATATGGAAAACATGGCGATGGTGGCCATGCGTGAAGCACCCGAAGCGGTCAACCCCATCCCCTTCCTGGCCCAAAACAGCGAGATCAGCACCGAGTTCCAGCGCGTGAATCAGGAGCTGAGCGAACTGCGCGAAAAGCTCGTCAAAAGCTCTCCCGCCCCGCGCCCGTCCCCAACCCCCGACCCCAGAGATTGATTTCCCTGCCCACCAGCCCAACTGGCCGGATGGCCTATTGACAAACATAGAATACTAGTTCTATAATCGAGATATGGACGCCCTTC
>DAIOUB010000023.1:0-8406 GCA_036751735.1 Levilinea sp.
TAGCCTTCCTGCTGGCGGGATTCGAGGAAACTGAGGCTTTGCAGGGCGGTGGCGGTTTGATGGGCGATGCCTTGCAGGATGGCCAGGTTCTGCTCGTCGAAAACCTTCTGAACGCCGGGCTGCGGTTCGACTTGATGAGCCACCAAGAAGGCCCCCAGCAGGCTGCCGTGGGCGGTCAGCGGCATGAGCACCAGGGTGCCGGTGTCGGCGGGCATTTGCGCGGCGGGCAGGTTCAGCTCGGCCACCGCGTCGTGAATGAACAGGGGGGCGTTGGTGGCGCGCAGTTGGGCCAGGGCCGGCACGTCGCGTTCCGAAAAAACAGTTTGGTTCAGACCGCTCAGGTCAATGCCGTAGGAGGTTTTCAGCAGGAAGGCGTTCTGATAATCATCCCAAACGAAGAAAGCGCATTTCTTCACCCCCACCAGCAGGGGGGTAAGGCGCACCATCGTCTCCAGCAGGTCATCCGGGTTGTTATGGGCCTGCGAGGCTTCGGCCACTTGCAGCAGTACGGTGGCCACCCAGGCCTGAGACTGGGCGTCGCTGTACAGGCGCGCGTTTTGAATGGCGACGGCAGCGGAGCTGGCGAAGGTGGTCGTCATGGATTGGGCTTCGGAGCCGTAGCGGCCGGTGGTTTGGTGGGCCAGGGTGAGCAGCCCCAGCGATTGGCTGCCGGCGCGCAGCGGGGCGGCGATGGAGGAGTAATCCGAGGGGAAATCCAGAGCGATGCCCAGCGGGCCGTAGGGATCGCCCGCCGCGCGGATGTGGGGTTGGCTGCCGTCCAGGGCGGCCTGCAGCCAGGCACGCACCCCTTCGGATTCTTGCATGGCCTGGTTGATGCGCCCCGGGTCGACCCCGTGCCAGGCGGCCAATTGCAGCCGTTGGCCGCCGTTATTTTCATCCACCAGCCAGATGGCCGAGGCCTGACAGGGCAGGTTGCGCTCCAGCTCGGTGAGGATGGCGTGCAGGAGCTGATCCAGGGCGGTATTGGCCGAGATCAGGCCGGAGATATCACGGAAGCTGTCGGCCACCTGACGGCGCCATTTTTCGGTGCGGTACAGGTTGGCGTTGCGCAGGGCCACGGCGATGCTGGCGGCCAGGGATTGGATCAGGGAGACGTCTTCGGTTTGGAAGGCGTTGACCTGTTCGCTTTGGATATCGAGCACGCCGAGCACTTCGTTGGCGAAGGTGAGGGGGATGGCCATCTCGGCGCGGGTGGTATCGGGGGAAAAGGGGCTGGGGCGGTAGCGCGGTTCCTGCGAGATGTCATTGGCGATGATGGTCACCCCGCTGCGCGCGGCGGCGGGGATCAGGCCTTGGGGCGAATCCAGATCGTAAGCCAGATAGGCTTCCAGCATACGCTGGCTGCGCTCGCCGCTGCCGATGCGGAAGATGGCCTTGCGGCGGATGGGGTGAACGGTGAAGACATGGATATACGGATACCCAAAGCGCTCCTGCATGACCTGAACCACCTCTTGCAGCAGGATGTCCAGGTCGAGCTGGGAGACCAGGGTATGGCTGATCTCCAGCATGGCGGCGATTTGTTCGGCGCGTTTTTCCAGGGATTGATACAGTTCGGCACCTTCCAGCCCCAGGGCGATGGTGTCGGCCAGGGCGCGCAGCACCATCAAATCAATTTCGTGGAAGGCGTTCAGCCGGTCGGACTGCACATCCAAAACGCCCAGGGTGCGGTTTTCCACCCTGAGGGGAAAAGACACTTCGGAGCGGGTTTCGGGCAGCAGGTCTACGTAATGATAGCGTGGCTCAGAGCGCACATCCGGGCTGTGCAGTTCCTGGCCCGATTGCGCCACGGAGCCGATGAGCCCCTGGCCGAGCTGGGTGATGATTTCGGGGGAGAGACCGCTGGGGCGGGGCTGGCCGGCGCTGGCCCGAAAGCGCACCGCGCTGCCCTGCTCTTCCAGGGTAAAAATGGCCACGTAATAATAGCTGAAGGTCTGCTGAATCAGGCGGGTCACGCGCCGGCAGAGGTCGTTCAGATCGGTGACGTTGGCGATTTGATTGCTGACCCTGGAGACCAAACTGATTTGTTCGTAGCGCCAGTTTTTTAATTTGACCTGGCGGGAAATCTGCATGGTGAGGGCGGCGTGTTCGGCCAGGCCTTGCAGAAAATTGAGCTCCTCTGCTTGCAGGCAGGGGCCTTGCGGGCGGCGCACTTCCAAAATGCCCAGGATAGACCCCTGGGTGGTGAGCGGAAAAGCCACCACCTGGCAGGAGTCGTCTTCATCCGCCTGGGAACAGGTTTGACAATCGCCAAAGGCGCGCCGTACGATGTCGGGGGTATCGGTGTTGGAAACCAGCAGCGGCTCGGCCTCGCCCGGCAGGGGATAAAAGGGGCGGGCCAGCCAAACGCGCGCCTCAACCTGCAGGCGCTGTTTTAAGGTGGATTGAATCAGGTCGCATTGTGCGGTGGTGTTGGGCTGTTCAAGCAGCGCTTCACCCAGAAGCAGGTACTGTTTCCATTCTGGGAGAGCTGAAGGAGCCGGGTTCATTCCGTCTTGTGCTCCGTGTACTTCACCATCGTGAGCACGTTGATGGGGCCGCGGGTCGAAAAAATGACTTCGTCCATCAGTTGGCGCATGAAAAACAGCCCCAGGCCGTGGGCCTGACGTTCATCTAAGGTCACATCGAGTTGGGGATCGGGGACGGAGGAGGGATCAAAGGGGCGGCCACGATCCTCCAGGATAATGGTCAGCCCCTTTTCGTCTGTCAGCGTGGTGCAGCGGATTTCGCCGGTTTCCTGCCCCTGGTAGCCGTGTTCGATGATATTGGAACAGGCTTCATCCACGGCAGTTTCAACGGCGTAGATGGCAAAACCTTCCAGACCGACCTCTTCGGCGGCCTGGCGGATGAATATGGCAATGTCTGCCAGGCTGGAATAGCGGCCCGGAAAGGTTTTGGTCGGCATGGAAGATGGACAGTCTAGAAGTACCCTACCGCCGTGATGACTTCGTCAAAGATCTGGAAGAGGGTGGTGAAACCCGCCAGATCGAGAGCGGCGTAGATGTTTTGGGGAATTTTGGCGAGGACCACTTCGCCGCGATTGTAGCGCCGGCAGGTCTTTTGAGCGTTGACCAGCACGCGCAGGCCCGCGCTGGAAATGAACTCAACCCCGCTGAAATCAATGATAATCTTGTAGCGTCCGGCATCCATGATTGCATTGAGCGCCTCGGCCATTTGAGGGGCGGTGGAGCTGTCCACGCGACCGACAATTTTGACATGGTCGCAGTGCTTGAACTGAGTGCTGGAAATTTCCATGAGGGAGCCTCCGCAGAGAATAGAAGGGAAATCGAACATGATTATTATATCATGGGGAAAGAAGTTAGGGCCTTAGTAATTGGGATTTCTGGGTGCGAATCCGGCGGTGCAGCCTGAATTTTGATTAGAATAGAGAAGAAAAACTGACCGTAAGGAGGTGTGAAATGGCGGCGCGAAAGGTCACCGAAAAGAAGGTTGAGGTGGTGGACGGATGGACGATTAAATATCACGCCAATGGGGTGACGATGTGGTCGAAGGGGAAAATCGCAGACGGCAAGCCGGAGGGATATTGGGAATGGTACCGGCTGGATGGAACGCTGAAGCGGTCGGGGCATTTTTCACAGGGCGAACCCGTGGGCGAATGGATCACCTATGATGCCAGCGGCCAGCCCTACAAAAGGGAACAAAAGCAGACGCCCGCGAAGGCTGGTTAAGATATAATGATTTTAGGGTTTTGGAATCTTTAAGCGAGGCGCATTCTCGCTGTGAATCAACTGTGAGCATAGAAAGGAGAAACGACAGTGACAGCACAAATTATTGATGGAAAAGCCGTTGCTGCAAAAGTGCGTGCGGAGGTCGGCAAGGCGGTTGCGGAACGGGTGGCGGCAGGAAAATCGCGGCCGGGGCTGGCGACGGTGCTGGTGGGCGACGATCCGGCTTCGCATGTGTATGTCAGCTCCAAGCGCAAAGCCTGCGCGGAATTGGGGATTGAATCCTTTGGTTTTGAACTGCCCGCGGACGCCACCCAGGACAAGGTGGAAGGGCTGGTGAGCGAGCTCAACGCCGACCCGCGCGTGCACGGCATTTTGGTGCAGCTGCCGCTGCCTTCGCATTTGGATGAAGAAAAGGTGCTGCGCGCCATCAGCATTGAGAAAGACGTGGACGGCTTCCACCCTATCAACATTGGCCGCCTGGCGCAGAAAGGCCGCGACCCGCTGTTTGTGCCCTGCACACCGGCCGGTTCGCTGGTGCTGGCGCAGACGGTCTACCCCAAGCTGGAAGGCTGCAACGCGGTGGTATTGGGCCGCTCCAATATTGTGGGCATGCCGGTGGCGCTGCTGCTGGTGCGCGCCAATGCCACGGTGACCATTTGCCATTCGCGCACCAAAGACCTGCCTTCGGTGGTGCGCCAGGCGGATGTGCTCATCGCAGCCGTGGGGCGGCCAAATATGGTGAAGGGCAGCTGGGTGAAGCCCGGCGCGGTGGTGATTGACGTGGGCATCAACCGCATCGAAGATCCCACTCACCCCAAGGGCAGCCGCCTGGTGGGGGATGTGGATTTTGAGGAAGTGAAGGAAGTGGCCGGGGCCATCACCCCGGTTCCGGGCGGGGTAGGGCCGATGACCATCGCCATGCTCATGCAGAACACCCTGCGGGGGGCAGAGTTGTCAGACAAGTGACAAAAGTCATGTTGTCAGACAATTGACATTTTGAGAATTTGTTATTAAACTGAATATATCAATTGTTGAGCAATCCCCACTGGCCGACCGACTGATATATTCAGGAATCTCAAAATGGCTACTCTTCTGGTTAAGAACGCTACCCTGTTAGTGACGATGGATGACCACCGTCGGGAGATTCCTGGCGGTGGTTTGTTTATTCGAGATGGGTTCATTGAGCAGGTGGGGCTCAGCCAGGATTTACCCCAAAGCGCGGATGAGGTTCTGGACCTCAGCGGGCACGTGGTTCTGCCGGGGCTGATCAACACCCATCACCATTTTTACCAGACCCTCACGCGCGCCGTGCCGGAGGCCCAAAACGCCAACCTGTTCAACTGGCTGAAGACCCTTTATCCGATTTGGGCGCGTATGACCTCCGAAGATATCGCGATTTCTACCCAGACAGCGCTGGCCGAGCTAGCGCTGTCTGGTTGTACGACGGCTTCTGACCACCTGTACCTGTTCCCCAACGGCTCCAGCCTGGACGACGAAATTCAAGCCGCGGCCAGCGTGGGGCTGCGCCTGCACGCTTCGCGCGGTTCGATGAGCCTGGGCGAAAGCCAGGGCGGGCTGCCCCCCGACAGCGTGGTGGACAGCGAAGATTTCATCCTGAAAGACAGCGTGCGCCTGATTGAACGCTATCACGACCCCAAAGCGGGTTCGATGGTGCAGATTGTGCTGGCGCCTTGTTCGCCCTTCAGCGTCACCGGTGAACTGATGCGCGAAAGCGCGGTGCTGGCGCGCCAGTACGGGGTGCATCTGCACACCCATCTGGCTGAGACGGAGGACGAACAGTCCTTCTGCCTGGAAAAATTCGGCCACCGGCCCGGCGCCTACATGGAATCGCTGGGGTGGGTGGGGCAGGATGTGTGGTTTGCCCACGCGGTTCATATTAACGAAGAAGAAGTGAAGATGTTCGCGCGCGAGGGCTGCGGCGTGGCCCACTGTCCCGGCTCGAACATGCGCCTGGCCTCCGGCTTTGCCCCCATCTATGAATACCGGCGGGCGGGGGTCAAGGTGGGGTTGGGCGTGGACGGCTCGGCCAGCAACGACAGCTCGAACCTGATGCTGGAAGCCCGCCAGGCGCTGTTGGTGGCGCGGCTGCGGGCGGGCCTGTTGGGCGCGTCGCTTTCGGACCCCAAGGCTCCGCCGATTATGACGGCGCGCGAGGCGTTGGGAATTGCCACCCGCGGCGGCGCCCAGGTGTTGGGGCGCAGCGATATCGGCTCGTTGGAAGTGGGGAAATGCGCCGATTTCGTGGCGGTGGATTTGAATCAATTAGATTTTGCCGGGGCGCTGCACGATCCCCTGGCGGCGGTGCTGCTGTGCAGCACCCCGCGGGTGGATTGGAACGTGGTGCACGGCAAGGTGGTAGTTCGCGAGAAACAGTTGGTGGGGCTGGATCTGCCCGTACATGTGGAGCGCCACAACCGCGCTTCGCGCCGTTTGGTTCGCGGCGAGTGAGGCCGCTTTACCTGGTTCGGTATGCCTGAGAGGATGGGAGCCGCATGAGCCTGGATCATTTTATTCTCAAAGATGCTCGTCCGCTGGTGGATTGCGCTATGGGCCGCAAGCCCGCTGATATGGTGATTCGCAAAGGCATTTGGGTATGCGTGCAGTCGGGCGAATTTATCCCGGACACGGATATTGCCGTGGTGGGGGACCGCATTGCCTATGTGGGGCCAGACGCCAGCCATACGGTGGGCCCGCAGACTAAGGTAATTGAGGCCAACGGGCGCTATCTGGTGCCGGGGCTTTTGGATGGGCATATGCACGTTGAGTCGGGCAATTTGACCGTGACTGAGTTTGTGCGCGCGGTGACCCCGCGCGGCACCACCGGCATGTTCATTGACCCGCATGAAATCGCCAATGTGTTTGGTTTGAAGGGCGTGCGCCTGATGGTGGACGAAGCTGCCCAGCAGCCGGTGCATGTTTTTACCCAGGTGCCGTCCTGTGTGCCCTCGGCGCCCGGCATGGAAACTCCCGGCGCGGCGATTACACCGGAGGATGTGGAAACCGCGGTGCAGTGGCCGGGCATCATCGGCCTGGGCGAGGTGATGAACTTCCCCGGCGTGTTTAACAGCGACGAGAAGATGCACGCGGAAATGTCGGCGGCGCGTGCGGCGGGCAAAGTGATCGGCGGGCATTACCCCACGCCGGATCTGGGCCTGGCCTTCCACGGCTATGCGGCGGGCGGCCCGTCTGACGACCATGAGGGAACCCGCAAAGAAGACGCCGCGGCGCGCGTGCGCCAGGGGATGAAATCCATGATGCGCTACGGATCAGCCTGGCACGACGTGGCCGAACAGTCCAAAGCGGTGACGGAGATGGGCCTCGACCCGCGCAATTTCATCCTGTGCACCGACGATTCACACTCGGCCACCCTGACCTATGAAGGCCACATGGACCGCGCCGTGCGCCACGCCATCGCCAACGGCATCCCTGCCATGACGGCCGTGCAAATGGCCACGATCAACACCGCGGAGCATTTTGGGGTGAGCCGCGAGATGGGCATGATTGCCCCGGGCCGGTACGCGGATGTGGTGCTGACCCGGGATTTGGTGAATTTCCAGGCGGAAGTGGTCATTGCCCAGGGACGGGTGCTGGCGGAACAGGGCCAGTGGGTGGTGGAGCTTCCGCCTTCTCGTGTGCCCGATTGGGCGCTGCACTCGGTGCATCTGCCGCGCAAGCTGAACGCCGCCGATTTTCGGCTGACTTCGCCCACCGGACGCGCCTGCGTGACGGCCAATGTCATCGGCGTGATTGAAAATCAGGCGCCCACGCGCCACCTGCGCCTGGAGCTGCCGGTGCAGGACGGCGAAGTGCGGGCTTCCTTTGAAAAGAATGTGGCCAAGCTGGCCCTGGTGGAACGCCACCACGGCACGGGCCGCGTGCAGTTGGGGCTGGTTCACGGCCTGGGCTTTGACCAAAAATGCGCGGTGGCAACCACCATGGCGCACGACAGCCACCATTTGATTGTGGTGGGCACGGATGACGAGTGCATGGCCGCGGCGGTGAACGCCCTGGCGGAGTGGGGCGGTGGGCAGGTGGTGGTGCGCAGCGGCGAAGTGATCGGCAAGCTGCTGCTGCCTGTGGGCGGGATCATGTCGGCAGAACCCGCGGGTCAGGTGGCGGCGGCTGCGGCCACCGTGCTGGAAGGCTACCGCGCCTGCGGATGCACGTTGAACAACCCCAATATGCAGGTGAGCCTGCTGGGGCTGGTGGTCATCCCTGAACTGCGCATTTCGGACCTGGGTTTGGTGGATGTGACCCAGTTTGGCTTTGTGCCGGTTTTGGAATAGGCGAAAGAGATAGGTCAGAGATTGAAGATGCCATCGCTTAATGCCCCGCATACCTCCGAGCGCCACCCATTTCAGCGGCTGCAGTCTCAGCTGGCGGATTTGATTGCGCTCACACCTGCGGGCGACCGGCTGCCGACCGAGCCCGAACTGGCGCGGCGTATGGGCGTTTCGCGCGCAACCCTGCGCGAGGCCATGCGCACCTTTGAAGGCCAGGGGTTGATCCGGCGGCGGCAGGGTGTGGGCACCTTCGTGGTCAGCCATAACCATGTGATTGAAAGCGGTTTGGAAGTGCTGCAAAGCATTGAAAGCCTCGCGGCAAAAATCGGATTGGAAGTGACGCTGGGAACGCTGCAAGTGATGCGTTTGAGCGCTAACCAGGATCAGGCGGCCAT
>DAIOUB010000023.1:8506-15712 GCA_036751735.1 Levilinea sp.
CGCTGGGAACGCTGCAAGTGATGCGTTTGAGCGCTAACCAGGATCAGGCGGCCATCTTATCGGTGCCAGAGGCAACGCCCCTCTTAGAGGTATCCCGCGTGATTCAGGCTGAAGACCGGCCAGTGGCCTATTTGATGGATCTGCTGCCGGAAGAATTCCTGACCCTGGATGATTTACAGGATGGTTTTACTGGTTCCGTTATCGATTTTTTGCTGCGGCGAGGCTCGCCACCGCTGGTCAATTCACTCACCGAAATTCACGCGGTGGCGGCTTCGTCCGAAATTGCCCGCGCGCTGGAAATTCAGCGCGGCGACGTGCTGCTGATGTTCACGGCGCGCCTGTTCAGCGGTGAGGGGCGGGTGGTGGACTATTCCTACAGCTATTTTCTCCCCGGATATTTCCGCTTCCACGTGGTACGCCGCGTGGGATGATCAGCCATCTCATTCTACGATAAGGAGGTTCAATCGCCGCTCAGCCGAGACCCACACAATCCACCAGACACTGGTTTGAACGTTTTGTAACCAAAAACAACACTATTTTGATAAGGAGATTTAAAAATGCGTAGCTTTGCTGGTCGTGATATTCTGTCCCTGAAAGATTTCGAGCGCCAGGAGTTCTTCCGCGTGTTCGAGATCGCCGAACAGTTGGAACCGATTGCCCGCAACCGCCGCAACGATGACCTGTGCGCGGATAAGACGTTGGTGACGGCTTTCTACCAGCCCTCCACCCGCACCCGCCTGGCCCACGAATCGGCCATGCACCGCCTGGGCGGCCATGTGACCGGTTTCTCGGATGCCAAGATGACCCGCGCGGGCGACTGGTATCAGGAATCGATCAAAGACACCGTCAAAATGTTGGAATTCTACGGCGACGTGATCGTCATGCGCCACTTCCAGCAGGGCGCTCCCCACGAAGCGGCCAAGTGGTCTTCGGTTCCGATCATCAACGGTGGTGACGGCTGGGGCGAACACCCCACCCAGATCCTGACCGACCTGTACACCGTGCTGCGCGAGAAGGGCCGCATTGACGGTCTGCGCTGGTTGGCGGTGGGCGATATGCGCATGCGCACCATGCACTCCCTGGGCTATGCCCTCTCCCAGTTCGACTGCCCTGTGACCTTCGTGGCGCCCCCCGAAATGGGCCTGAAGCCGGAATTCAAGCAGGAACTGAGCGATCTGTGCGTGGACTTCCGCGAAGTTGAGCATGTGGAACAGGCGATTGCCGAAGCCGATGTGATCCTGGTCGAGCCTGTGGTTCAGCCCGATTACACCAAGTCCCGCCAGGAAGCTGGCGAACACGGGATGACCCCCGATAACTACAAGATCACCCGCGAACTGCTGTCCAAGAAGGCCAAGAGCGATGCGATCCTGCTGCACTCTCTGCCCCGCATGGACGAAATTCCTCCCGATGTCGACATCACCCGCTGGTCGCGCTATTGGCAGGAAGCCTTCAACGGTGTGGTCATGCGCATGGCCTTGATCGCGCTCGTTTTGGGCAAGATGGAGTAATTCCAGGTTAACCCTGGGGGCGGGAGAGGGTGGTTTGGCCCTTTCCCGCCCCTTTGAGACCCTTCACCGATCTGCTGATGTCTTTGCCACGGCTCACCCATCGTTCTTTTCCAATCGCCTTAGCGGCGGCGGTGATTTTGGGTTTTGGGGTGTTTATCCCCTGGTTTGGGTTTTATGGGGATGATTGGCTGTACATTTACACGTTTCATGTTTTGGGGCCGGGCAGTTTTCAGGCCTTTGTGGCGGCCGACCGGCCGTTTTCGGGGTGGGTCTACACCCTGGTGACGCCCATTTTGGGCGAAAGCCCGCTGGGCTACCACCTGCTGCTGCTGGTGCTGCGCTGGGGGAGCGGCATGCTGCTGTGGTGGGTGCTGCGCCTGGTGTGGCCGAATGAAGAACGTAAATTGGGTTGGGCGGCGCTGTTGTTTGTCCTCTTTCCGGGCTTTCAGCAGCAGCCGATCGCTGTACAGTTTATTCTGCACTTTACCATTCTTAATATTTTCTTGTTCTCGTTGGGCGCCATGCTGAAATCGCTGGAGCCGGGGCGAAACGCCTGGTTTTGGCGGGTGGGCGCCTGGGTTTCATCGCTGAGCTTTTTCTCGCTGGAATATTTTGTGGGGCTGGAGCTGCTGCGCCCCGTTTTGGTGGGGATGCGGCTGCGGCAGGCGGGCGAACCGCTGGGACGGCGGCTGCTGCGGCGCGTTGGGCTGCACACCCTGCCGTTTTGGGTCACGCTGGCGGCTTTTGGGGTGTGGCGCGCGCTGATCTTTAAGTTCCCCACCTACCAGCTCAGCCTGATGGACGAGTTGAAAGCCCAACCCGTGCAGGCGCTGCTGCATTTGGGGCAGCGCGTGGTGGGGGATGTGCTGACGGTGACGGCCCTTTCCTGGCGTCAGGCGGCGGTGCTTCCGGCGGGCGGCTGGCAAAACCGGGTGATGATGGCGGGGCTGGTTTTGGGGGCGCTGGCGCTGGCCTGGTTTTACCTGAGCCGCTGGAACCCCAACCCGCAGTCCGAGTCAGGCTCCTGGGCGGGCGGCGCATTGGGCTTCGGCGGGCTGGCTTTGGCGGCGGCGGGCGTGCCGTTTTGGGCGGCAGGCGTGCCTTTGGAAACCAGTTTCCCCTGGGACCGTTCCATGCTGCCGTTCATGCTGGGGGCCTGCCTGGTGACGGTGGGGCTGGTGGACCTTTTCCTGCGGCCCGGCAAGCAGGCCCTGGTATTTTCGGCCTTGCTGGCCCTGGCGGTGGGGGCGCACTTTAACAATGCGCTGGTGTACCGCGAGGAATGGCAGAACCTGCGCGCTTATTTTTGGCAGATGACCTGGCGCGCGCCGCAGCTGGCCCCGGGCACGATTGTGGTCTCGGATGAGATTCCGCTCTTCCGCTTCAGCGACAACGACTTGTGGCCGGTGTTGGATTGGACCTATGCCCCCCAGCAGACCCGCCGGGATTTATCGTATAAGTATTTTGACCTTTCTTTGCGGCTGGGCAAGGATCTGACGGTGGAAAAAGGGCAGGCAGTGGAACACAGCTACCGCAACCTGCGCTTTACGGGCAGCAGCGACAGCGTGGTGGCGGTGTATAACCGCAAAGGCGGCTGTCTGCACGTTGCGGCCCCCAAAGATAAGGTGCGCGGCGGGCTGCCGCAACGGGTGCGTAAGGTGCTGCCGATTTCGAACCTGAAGCAGATTCAAGACAGCCCCTCCGCCGCGACCCCACCCGCTGCACTGGGCCTGCAGCCGGAACAAGACTGGTGTTATTATTATCAGAAAGCGGATCTGGCCCGCCAGTTGGCGGAATGGACCACGGTGGTGGATTTGTGGAATGAAGCGGCGGCTCAGGGATATCAGGCGCAAGACCTGGTGGAACTGCTGCCCTTTATGGAAGGCTTCGCCCGCACGGGTGATTGGGCTCAGGCGCAGCGCCTGAGTGAGCAGGCCGCCCAAAGCGGCGACGCGCGCCCGGCGGTGTGTGCCTTGTGGAAACAGACTGCTGAAAACTCCAGGCTCAGCCCGCAGGAGCGTTCGCAGGCAGAAGCATTGCGGACGGTGGTTGGGTGTGAGACGGAATAATAAGACAAACCCATGAGGAGGTGTTCGAGAGCGATCCGAGCGTATCGATTGAACATCTGAGCAAACACGGTTCATTTGTACCTTAATCTAAAACACTACGAAGGAGTTAAAAATGCAAACGTTTCTTCACGGTCGTGACTTGATTGGTGACCTGGACTTCAGCAAAGAAGAAGTGGAAACCGTATTGGATGTGGCCTTTGATCTGAAGCGCAAGCGCGCGCTGAACGAATCAACCGCCATCCTGCGCGACAAAGTTTTGGCCATGCTGTTCTTCTTCAGCAGCACCCGCACCCGCGGCTCTTTTGAAGCGGGTATGGCTCACCTGGGCGGCCACGCGGCCTTCATCGAAAGCAAGACCACCCAGATTTCCCACGGCGACACCCCCAAAGAAATTGGCGAGATCTTCGGCCGCTATTTTGACGGCATCGCTATCCGCCACGTGGATTGGGGCATTGGCAACGGTTACTTAAATGAAGTTGCCAAGTACTCGCGCGTGCCCGTGCTCAACATGCAGTGCGACATCTACCACCCCTTCCAGTGCCTGGCCGACCTGATGACGATCGTGGAAAAGAAGGGCCGCGATCTGCGCCGCAAGAAGATGGTGGTGTCCTGGGCCTATGCGGCTTCTTACCAGAAACCCATGTCGGTTCCGCAGTCCTTGATTCTGCAAATGCCCCGCTTTGGCCTGGATGTGGTTCTGGCCCATCCGCCGGAATTCAAACTGATGCCCGAAATCATGGAAATGGCCCAGGAACAGGCTCGCCGCTATGGGGCTGGCTTTGAAGTCACCGATGACATGGAAGCCGCCTTCAAAGACGCCGACATCATCTACGCCAAGTCTTGGGGCGCGATGGTGCACACCCCGGATGCCGCGCAGGGCGCCGAGATCATCAAGAAGTACTCCCACTGGATCACCGACGAGCGCAAGATGGCCCTGGCCAAACCGGATGCCATCTACATGCACCCGCTCCCCGCGGACCGCAACATCGAAGTGACCGACGGTGTGATGGACGGGCCCCACTCTGTGGTGTACGATGAAGCCGAGAACCGCATGCACGCGCAGGAAGCGGTCATGGCTTTGACCATGAGCTAAGAATTCAAACCGGTCAGGGGGACAGGGCCTTTGAACCCTGCCCCCTGGCATTGATTAATAATCGATTGAACGAATTTGAGGAGAGATTACAAATGGGTAAAAAAGGCGTAGCAGTTGTGGCAGTGGGCGGCAACTCGCTGATTAAAGATGAGAAGCGCAAGAGCATTAAAGACCAATTCGACGCCGGCGCCGAGTCCATGCATCACATTGTGGACATGCTGGAGCAGGGTTGGGATGTGGTGATTTCGCACGGCAACGGCCCCCAGGTGGGTTTCATCCTGCGCCGTTCCGAGCTGTCGCGCCATGAGCTGCATGAAGTTCCGTTGGATTACTGCGGCGCTGATTCGCAAGGCTCCATCGGTTACATGTTCGCCCAGGCGCTGAACCACGAATTTGTGGCGCGCGGCATGGACAAACAGGCCGTGGCTGTGGTGACCCAGAC
The DNA here is from genome assembly GCA_036751735.1 of Levilinea sp. Classification (GTDB taxonomy): domain Bacteria; phylum Chloroflexota; class Anaerolineae; order Anaerolineales; family Anaerolineaceae; genus Levilinea. The sequence goes on from DAIOUB010000023.1 coordinate 13,619, forward strand.
CATCGTGGACCGCAAGGACAAGGCTTTCCAGAACCCCACCAAGCCGATTGGCTCGTTCATGAGCGCGGAAATGGCGCATGAAAAAGCCGAAAAAGAAGGCTGGGTGGTGGTGGAAGATGCCGGCCGCGGTTGGCGGCGTGTGGTTCCGTCCCCTATTCCGCAGCGGATTGTGGAAGCGGACGCCATTCAGTCGCTGGTGAAGGGCGGCTTTGTGGTCATCGCGGTGGGCGGCGGCGGGATCCCGGTGGTGGAAGACGAAGCCGGTAACCTGCACGGCGTGGAAGCGGTGATTGATAAGGACTTCGGCTCCGCGATCCTCTCCAACATGATCAACGCCGACCTGTTCGTCATCTCCACCGCGGTGGAAAAAGTGGCGATCAACTACAACAAGCCCGACCAGAAATGGATTGACCGCATGACGGTGGCTGAAGCCAAGCAGTATATGGAAGAAGGCCACTTTGCGAAGGGCTCCATGCTGCCCAAGATCCAGGCGATTTTGCGCTTCCTGGAGAACGGCGGCAAGCAGGCGCTGATCACCAACCCGGAAAATATCGGGCGTGCGCTGCGCGGTGAGACCGGAACCTGGATTGTTCCGTAACCAAATACGATAACAAAAATTGGGTGGGTTTGTCAGATTTGACAAACCCACCCTGCGAAACCCGGAGTTAGGAGGACCTATGTCCTTTCGGACGATGTGGCGGTTGGTCAGCGTGGTGTTGGTGGCGGGCCTGGCGTTAACGGCCTGCGGCCCGCGGGTTTCTGTGCCGGATCCCGATCCGGAACAATTCAGTGTGGCGATGATTTTGATCGGCCCGAAGAACGATCAGGGCTGGTCTCAGGCGCATTACGAAGGCCTGGAATACGTGGCGAAGCAAGTTTCAGGCGTGCAGACGGTCTATATTGAAAACGTCCCGGAAGGGGATGAGTCTGAGCCTGTTATCCGGGCGTTGGCGGCCAAGGGGTACGATTTGATCTTTGCGACCTCTTTTGGTTTCATGGATCAGATGGAACGGGTGGCCAACGACTTTCCGAACACCTACTTTATTCATATTTCCGGTACGAAATCAAATACGACCAATTTTGGCAACCTGATGGGCGCGATGGAAACCGCCATTTACCTGGCGGGCATGTTGGCCGGAGAGCGGGCCGAGATGGACGGAAATTTGCGCCTGGGGTATATGGCCACCTACCAGATTGCGGAAGAGCTGCGCCTGGGGAACGCTTTTGCCCTGGGGATGCGCAAGACCTGCTCGGAATGCACCATGGATGTGCGCTGGCTGAACACCTGGCACGACCCGGTGGTGGAAAAGCGCGTGGCGCTGGAGATGTTTGACGCGGGGGCGCAGGTGGTGCTTTCGGGCGCGGATACGCCCGCGGTGGCCGACGCGGCCGAGATCAAGGGCAAATGGGGTGTGACGTTTGACTGGGTTGGCTCCTGCATTAGCCCTGCCTGTTTGACGGCTCCGTATTGGAACTGGGGGCCGGTGTATAAAGAGGTAGTAGAAGGCTTGATGAACAAGACTTACAAACCCGGATGGCATTATTTTGACGGCGATTCGGGCGGGTTGGGTCTGTATGGCTTCATGCCTGGGCAGGAGTTGACCGCTGGGGCGGCGGAACTGCCGGACGGCACGCTGAACCAGGTGCGCGCTCTGCTGCGTCAGATGCAAGACGGCGGTTTTAACCGCTTCAATGTCTTTCAGGGGCCGATCACCGACAACAAGGGCAATATCATCGTTGCGGACGGATACAAGCTGGAACAGATTGACCTGGATCAATTCCCAGAAATGCAGTTGGGCTGCAAAGTGTGTATGAAGTGGTGGTCGGCGGGTGTGAACGCCGACTGGCCGTGATGGTTTGACCATATATCTTAATCTTGTTTGACAGATGGCACTTGCAAAAGGCTGTAAAATTAAACTATTCTTGAACATGCAAAAAGAGTTTCACGAACGCGCCAGGCCTGTGAAGATCACAGGCGGGGCGAGTTTGCGAGGAAACGACGATTGCGTTCCCCCGTATCAGCCTTCAAATGAGTTGGATCGGAAGGAGGTGATGATCCTGCGATCTGTGTAGTTTGAGTGAAGTCGCTTATGA
>DAIOUB010000023.1:15812-23812 GCA_036751735.1 Levilinea sp.
TCGGAAGGAGGTGATGATCCTGCGATCTGTGTAGTTTGAGTGAAGTCGCTTATGAGTCCACTGATGTTCCATTCTTAAGTAAGTATGGAGGAGTTGAAATGAAAAAGACAGTGTTGTGGCGCATGATGGCTGCGCTGTTGGTGGTGATCTTCATGATGACCGCCTGCACGCCTGCGGCTCCAGCCGAACCGGCCGCCCCGGCGGAACCGGCGGCTCCGGCTGAACCGGCTGCCCCGGCCGAACCCGCGGCCCCTGCGGAACCCGCGGCCCCCGCCGAACCGGCGGCCCCCGCGACGGGCGAACTGCAGATCCCGGATGTGGTGGAAGGCAAATACAACGCGGCTTTCGTGATGCTGAGCGTTCACGATGACGGCGGTTGGTCTCAGGCGCAGTACGACGGCCTGCGATACGTCATGGAAAAAATGCCGGATGTGAATGCGGCTTACATTGAGAACGTGGCTGAAGGCGCCGACGCGGAGCAGGTTTTCCGCGCGCTGGCTCGCAAGGGCTTCAATGTGATCTTTGGCGGCTCCTTTGGTTATATGGACTCCATGGAAGTGGTCGCTCCTGACTTCCCGGATACCTATTTCATCCACATCAGCGGTTACAAATCCAACAGCACCAACTTTGGTAACTTGTTCGGCGCTATGGAATCGATGAAGTACCTGGCCGGTATGATGGCTGGGTCGCGGGCCAAGATGGACGGTGCGAACAAGATCGGCTACATCGCCACCTTCCCCATCCCCGAAGAACTGCGCCTGGGCAACGCGTTTGCCATCGGCATGCGCAAGACCTGCCCGGAATGCACGATGGATGTGCGCTGGATCAACACCTGGCACGATCCCGTGATCGAACGCCAGGGTGCGGACTCCCTGTTTGATGCGGGCGCCCACATCGTCTACACCGGCGCCGACACCCCCGCCCCGGCTTTGGCCGCTGAGGCTCGCCCGGGCAAGTGGGGCATCACCTATGACTGGTCCGGCTCCTGCACCTCGGATTCTTGTCTGACCGCCCCCTATTGGAACTGGGGCCCTGAGTTTGTGCGTGTGATCACCGGTCTGCAAGACGGCACCTACAAAGTGGGCTGGGATTACTTTGATGTGAGCACCGGCGGTCTGGGCATTTACGGCCTGATGGAAGGCCAGGAAATGACCAAGGGCCAGAAGGAACTGCCCGAAGCCGACATGAAGATGGTGAAAGACACCCTGGCCAAGATGCTGGCGGGCGAATTTACCCGCTTTGATGTCTTCGCTGGCCCGCTGAAGGACAACGCTGGCAATATCGTGGTTCCGGAAGGCGAGAAGATGTCGCAGCCGGATCTGGATCAGTTCCCTCCGGGAGCTCCTGGTTTGGAATGCAAGTACTGCATGCGTTTCTGGGCTGAGGGCGTCACCGCTGAACTGCCTCAGTAGTCTGTAAGTGCTGTGGGGGACAGGCCGCAAGGTTTGGGCCTGTCCCCTTTCTTCCGGAACACCCGGAGAGAGAGGCCCTGGAAGGGTGTAGAGGTAGAGCTATGGATCAGGAGAGCAACGCCAACCTAGCGGTGAATGTGGTTGAAATGCGCGGGATTGTCAAGCGCTTCCCCGGCGTTTTAGCAAACGATCATGTTAATTTTGACCTTCAAAAGGGTGAAATCCACGCGCTGCTGGGCGAAAATGGCGCTGGAAAAAGCACCTTGATGAACATTCTGGCGGGCATGTACCGCCCCGATTACGGCACGATCACGGTGAATGGGCGGCCGGTGAATTTTACCTCCCCAGCCGACGCCATCCGCGCGGGGATCGGCATGATTCACCAACATTTCATGCTGGTTCCTTCGCAAAATGTGACAGAGAACATTTTGTTGGGATTAAAAGAACCGCGCTTCATCATGAACATCCGCAAGTACGAAGATGCGGTAGCGGCCCTGGGCGATCGCTACGGGTTAAAAGTGGACCCGCGCGCGAAGATCTGGCAGCTATCGGTGGGTGAACAGCAGCGCGTTGAAATCTTAAAGGCGCTTTACCGCGGGGCAAACATCCTGATTATGGATGAGCCCACGGCGGTGTTGGCGCCGAAAGAAATTGAAGAGCTTTTCATGACCCTGCACTCGATGACGAAGCAGGAAAAATCCATCATCTTTATCAGCCATAAATTGCACGAGATCACCAGCATTTCCAACCGTGTGACGGTGATGCGCAAGGGCAAAGTGACCTCGCAGGGCATCAGCGTGGAAGGCGTCACGCGGGCCGATCTGGCGCGCCTGATGGTGGGGCGTGATGTGGAATTCAATATCGAGAAAGAGCCCTGCCATGTGGGTGGGATGGTGCTGCAAGTGCAGGATGTGCAGGCCATGAACGATAAGGGCCTGCCCGCGCTGCGCGGGGTATCGCTGATGGTGAATTCGGGCGAGATTGTGGGCCTGGCGGGCGTAGCGGGCAACGGTCAAAGCGAATTGGCCGAGGTGATCGCCGGGCTGCGCAAGGTGACGGGCGGCAAGATCATCATGCAGGGGGAGGACATCACCAATCAATCGGTCAAGCGCAGCATCACCTCAGGGGTGTCGCTGGTGCCTGAAGACCGCACCCGCGTGGGCACCGCCCCCAATTTGAGCATGACCGATAACGTGATCATGAAAAATTACAAACAGGCGCCGATTGGGCGCGGCTGGATGATTAACGCTCCGGCGGCGGATGATTATGCCAAGCGCCTGAAAGACACCTACGATATTATGACCCCCTCCACCCAGACTTCGGTGCGCTTGATGTCGGGCGGTAACCTGCAAAAGGTCATCCTGGCTCGGGAAATTTCCAGCCAGCCGGCCTTGATGGTGGCAGTGCAGCCGACGCGCGGCTTGGATGTGGGCGCTATTGAAGGTGTGCAGCACCTGCTGTTGGAACAGCGCAAAAACTGCGCGGCCATCCTGTTGATCTCTGAAGAATTGGAAGAGCTGCTGGCGCTCAGCGACCGCATTTACGTCATCTACGAAGGTCAAATTATGGGTGAAGTGACCGACGGCGATATTGAGAAGATTGGCCAAATGATGTTGGGCACGCGCACGGAACAGCTGGAAACCGCGGAAGGAGAAAGCAACCATGAGTGAGTCCATATCCCCTAAACCCGCGGGAAAAAACTGGTTCCCCTATCGGATTAAAGTTGAACCGCGGCTGAAAGAACCCCCGGCCTGGTTTTCGCCGATGCTGTCTTTTGTGGCCGTGGTGGTTTCGCTGATCATCGGGGCGTTCATCATTCATCTGGCGGGCGGCGATCCCTGGAAAACCTATGTGCACATTGCCAAGTCGTCTTTCGGCAGCGTGGGCGTGATTTCGGACACGTTGGTGAAGGCCACCCCGTTGATTCTGGTGGGTCTGGCCTGTTCCATCGCCTTCCGCATGCGCATTTGGAACATCGGCGCGGAGGGGCAGTTCTTCCTGGGCGCCTGGGGGGCCAGCCTGATCGTGCTTCTGCCGGTGCTGCCAGAAGGCGCGCCGCAATGGCTGTTCATTCTCACCACGATGGCATCCGGCATTCTCTTTGGGGCGCTGTGGGGCTTCATTCCGGCGCTGCTCAAGGCCCGCTTTAACGTCAATGAAATCATCTCGACCCTGATGATGAACTACATTGCCATCTCGTGGAACAATTTCTTCATCTATGCGGTGTGGTCAGACGGTGGCTTCCAGATGACGCGCATGTTCCAGCGCAACGCCTGGCTGCCGCGCCTGGCAGATTACGCCAAAGAGATCCCCGCCTTCCGCGGGCTGACCACGCATTTGGGTCTGGTGCTGGCCCTGCTGGCGGCGGTGGTGGTGTACCTGATTTTGACCAAAAGTCAGTGGGGGTACGAAATTCGCCTGATCGGTGATAACCCCAACGCGGCCCATTACGCCGGCATTTCGATCAACAAAAACATCATTCTGGTGATGCTGCTCTCGGGCGGCCTGGCGGGTTTGGCGGGCATGTCTGAAATCACGGGTGTGGTTCACCGACTTCAGGGAGCCATTTCACCGGGCTACGGTTTTACAGGCATCATCATCGCCTGGTTGGCCAAGCTGAACCCCTTTGGTGTGATTGTCGCTTCCATCCTGTTTGGCGCTTTGATCCTGGCGGGACGTGAAATGCAGCCGCACGGCATCCCCACCATGATCCAGGGGGTGATCATGGTGCTGTTGATCGCGAGCGATTTCTTTACCCGGTACACAATTCGCGTAACTCGCCGGATGGAGGAGTAAGATGGACCTGATCATCGTATTATCCGCGGGGGTTGCCACGGGAACAGCACTGCTGTTCGCCACCGTGGGTGAAATCTTCGCCGAACGGTCTGGGGTGATGAACCTGGGAGTGGAAGGCATGATGCTGCTGGGGGCCATGACGGCTTACAGTGTGTCGGCTTCTAGCGGCTCGCCCTGGTTAGGCGCTCTGGCGGGCATGGTGGCAGCCGGTTTGATCAGTCAGATCCACGCCTACATTTCCATCACGCTGAAGGCGGATCAGGTGGTGAGCGGCCTGGCGCTGAACTTTTTGGCATCGGGCGTGAGCCTGGTGCTGGGCGAGGGCCTGAACAGCCTGAAGGGTGTGCCGACCCTGCCGTTCTTCAGTATTCCGTTGCTGGTGAATATCCCCATTCTGGGTGATATCCTCTTCAAAAATCAAAGCGTGCTGGTGTATATTGGCTATCTGCTGTTCCCGCTGGCCTGGTACTTTATCAACCGCACCCGTCCTGGGCTGCATTTGCGCGCGGTGGGTGAATACCCGTCCGCGGCCGATTCGCAGGGCATTAACGTGATCGGGCTGCGCTATTTCTACACCTTTGTGGGGGGCCTGCTGGCGGGCCTGGGCGGCGCGGCCATCAGCCTGGCGATTTCGCCGGGGTGGTTCAGCGAGAAGACCTCAGCCGGCCTGGGCTGGATCGCGGTGGGTCTGGTGATCTTCGCCCAATGGGACCCCATCCGCGCGGCGGGCGGTTCCTACATCTTCGGCGCGCTGCGGCGCTTGATCCTGGACATTCAGGGGCCGACCACCATCCTGGGGCTGCGCAATCCTTTCTACTACAACCCCTATTATGGCTTTTTCCTGCAAATGCTTCCCTACGCTTTCACGGTGGTTGTGCTGGTTTTAGGCTCGCGCGAGGCCATTCGCAAGCGCATGGGCACACCAGCGGCGTTGGGGCTACCCTATGTTCGCGGGCAGCGCGGATTGTAAACCTGGCTGTAAACCTTTATGAAAGGGCTTGAATCCATGGAAAAGACGTTTGTTGGTTACCGCTGTTCATTGTGCGGCAAGGAGTACGGCCCGGAGGACGTGCAGTACACCTGCCCGACTGACGGCGGCAATTTGGATGTGATTTTGGATTACGAAGGTATTCGCAAGAAATATCAGGTGGAAGATATCACCACGCGCACGGATGCTTCGCTGTGGCGCTATCTGCCGCTGCTGCCGGTGACGGACCCGGGCGGCGAAGGCACGCCCCTGCGCGCCGCGGGTTGGACGCCGCTGTATCAGCCGCCGGCCCTGGCCAAGACCCTGGGTATGCGCCAGCTGTGGGTGAAGGATGAAGGCCGCAACCCGACCGCCTCGTTTAAAGACCGCGCCAGCTCGGTGGTGGTGGCGCGCGCGCGCCAGATTGGCGCTGAGGTGGTGGTGACGGCTTCGACGGGCAACGCGGGCGCGGCCCTGGCGGGCATGTCGGCGGCGGTGGGTCAGCGGGCGGTCATCTTTGCCCCGCGCACGGCCCCCCCGGCCAAGGTGGCCCAGCTGTTGGTGTACGGCGCTCAGGTGATCCTGGTGGACGGCAATTATGACTCGGCCTTCGACCTGACCATCGAGGCGGCCAACGCCTACGGCTGGTACTGCCGTAACACGGGCTACAACCCCTTCACGGCGGAAGGTAAGAAGACCGCGGCTTTTGAAATTTGGGAGAACGTGATTCTGCCCCTGGGCGACAGCGCCCGGCCTTTGAACGTGTTTGTGTCGGTCGGCGACGGCAACATCATCTCCGGCATTCACAAAGGATTCAAGGACCTGATGGCCCTGGGCTGGCTGAAGGTGATGCCGCGCATTTTCGGCATCCAGTCGGATAAATCCGCGGCGGTGGCCAACGCCTTCTTTGCGGGTACGGAGACGATTGTGCCGGTGGCGGCCACGACCCTGGCCGACAGCATTTCGGTGGATCTGCCCCGCGACGGTGTGCGCGCGGTGCGCGCCGCCACGCAAACCGGCGGGGCTTACATCACCGTGCCGGATGAGGAGATCATTTCCGCGATTGCCGACCTGGGCAAGGTGGGCATTTTTGCTGAACCGGCCGGCTCGACGGCTTACGCGGGTTTGAAGAAAGCCCTGAAAGAGGGACTGATTGGGGCGGATGAACCCACGCTGGTACTGAACACGGGCAACGGCATGAAGGATATCCGCTCGGCGATGGCGGCTGTGAAGGAAGCGCCGATTATCGAGCCGACCTTTGCCGCCCTCGAAAAACACCTGGCGGCCAACCGCTAGGGATCTCTGTAGGGACGAACAGGAACCAGGGTCACGATGCAGCCTACTTATTCGATTATTGCGCCAGTGTATAACGAACGCGAAAGTCTGCCGGTTCTGCTGGACCGCCTGCAGGGCGTGATGGATGCCACCGGCGAGGCCTGGGAACTGATTTTGGTCGATGATGGTTCTACCGACGGTTCGACCGAGATCATCCGCGCCTTGGGGGAGCAGGATGAGCGCGTGCGGCCAGTGATTTTTGCGCGCAACTTTGGCCACCAAATTGCCGTGACGGCTGGGCTGGATTACAGCCGCGGGCAGGCGGTGGTGATTATTGACGCGGATTTGCAGGACCCTCCGGAGGTGATTCTCGAACTGATTGCCAAATGGAAAGAAGGCTTTGAAGTGGTGTATGCGGTGCGCGGCGAACGCGAAGGCGAAACCTGGTTTAAAAAAACCACCGCATCTCTGTTTTACCGCCTGATTTACCGCATTACGGATGTCAAGATTCCGCTGGATACGGGCGATTTTCGCCTGATGGACCGCAAGGTGGTGAACGTGATGAACCAGATGCGCGAACGCCACCGCTTTTTGCGCGGGATGTCCTCCTGGGTGGGCTTTCGCCAGGTGGGCGTCACCTACCGGCGCTCGGCGCGCTTCGCGGGGGTCACCAAATACCCGTTCAGCAAGATGCTGCGGCTGGCGCTGAACGCCATCACCAGCTTCTCGTATTTCCCCTTGCAGTTGGCCACTTACCTGGGCTTTTTTGCCGCGGGACTGAGCATCTTGACCATTCCGGTGATTGTGGTGATGCGCTTGATCGGGCAGCAGGCGTTTTTTGGACAGGCCACCACCCTGGTCGCGGTGCTGCTTTTGGGTGGGGTCCAGCTCATCAGTCTGGGCATTTTGGGTGAGTATTTGGGCCGCGTATACGATGAAGTCAAGGGCCGCCCGCTGTACATTGTCAGCCAGGGGCCTTCTGATGAAGAAAAACCATAATCCATTTTTTACCATTCTAGTTTAGGAGACTTTTCAAATGACGAAGATTGACTTAACAGTACATCCTGACCGGCTGGAACGGGCTGTGAAGCGCGCGCGGGAACGCAATATTATCGTCCCCACCTACGCGCAGATGAAGAACCCCGCTCTGGTTCCGGACTCGGTGAAGGCTGAGCTGGCGAATATTGGTTTGTGGGATGTTCACCCGCGCAACCTGTTCCGCATCACCTGGAAGAACGAACCCAAGGCCAAGGGCGGCGCGTTTGGCGGCCCTAACTTCCTGGAGCTGCCCTCCAGCCTGACGGGCACTCCGGCGCGCATTATCGCCATGGTGGGCAAATGGTTCCCCACCGGCGCGCATAAAGTGGGCGCGGCTTTCAGCTGCCTGGTTCCCCGCCTGGTGACTGGCCAGTTTGACCCCACCACGCAGAAGGCCGTGTGGCCCTCCACCGGTAACTACTGCCGCGGCGGCGCCTATGACTCGGCTCTGCTGGGTTGCCAGTCCATCGCCATTCTGCCGGAAGGCATGAGCAAGGAACGCTTTGAGTGGT
>DAIOUB010000024.1:0-1152 GCA_036751735.1 Levilinea sp.
GAACTGTGGACACCGCAATTTTCAGTCGCGTGCTCTACCAACTGAGCTATCTCGGCGGGTGAAGTGGGTGTATTTTATCCCAGGTAGAGGCGGATTGTCAAGCGATTGGCCCATATTCAACCGCCGCCAGAAAGGCCCATACGCTGTACATTTGCTTCTTGCTTTTGAGATTTATTTATGATAAATTGTACCAATATTATCTGTAATAACAGCAGGGAGGACAGCAGCAAATCAGTACCGCCCGACCGTTCACCAGACGTTAGCTCACCAGGAGGAAATCATGCGCACACGCCTTTTGCACAGTTTGATCATCGCCATACTCGCCTTGGCCCTCGTACCCCTCTCCCCCGCGGCGGCCCAACCTGCGCCGCAGGAAGACCTGCCGGCCGCGGGTGATTTTGTCCCCGGCGAGTTGGTCGTCGGTTTTGATAAGAACCTGCCCGCCGCCGAAACTGGCGCCCAGGCCAGCGCCCTGGCCGGGCAGATCGGCGCCCAGGTGGTTTCCACCGGCGCGGGTATGGCCCTGCTCAGTTTTGATGAATCCGCCGATGTGGCCGCCCTGGCCCAAGAGGTGCAGTCTCAGCCGGGCGTGGTCTTTGCCGAGCCCAACTACATCTTCAGCCTGCCCGAACCGGTCGAATCCACCCCCATCGAAGAACTGCGGGAAATTGCCTTTGAAGGCGAAGACGGCGCTGTCCTGCGCGACGTCTCGGAGCTGAAGAGCCTGCGCACCCTGGTGCGCAAGGGCGGTAAGACTCTCGCCATCCCCACCTATCCGTCCGATCCCCTGTCTTATACTCAATGGGGTCACTGGAAAATCGGCGCCCACATCATCTGGCCGGAAAAGAAAGTTTCCCCCACGGTGTGCGTCATTGATACCGGCGTGGATGCCAACCATCCCGACCTGAAAGGCCGCGTGATCAACGGCTTTGACTTCGTCAACAACGACAAGATTCCCAATGACGATAACGGCCACGGCACGCACGTGGCGGGCATCATCGCCGCCCGCGCCAACAACGGCCGCGAAATTTGGGGCGTCTCCAACGGCAAAGTCATCGCCGTCAAGGTGTTGGGTTCGCAGGGTCGGGGCACCAACTACAACATCGCCCTGGGCATCACCTTCTGCGCCAATTCCCCCGCCCGTGTGATCAA
>DAIOUB010000024.1:1252-13139 GCA_036751735.1 Levilinea sp.
CGCAGCGGCATCAGCTTTAATGTGATGGATGCGCAAACTGCCCTGCCGCTCACCGGCGCCGTGGTGCGCGCCATGATCGGCGGCAAGCTGCTGGATATTTCCCGCCTGGATTCGATGACCTCCCCCGTGGTGGACCTCATCAACCTGCCTTCAGGCCCCAGCTTCTCCATTCAGGCAGCGGCCAAAGGCTACCTGGCAGGGTTTCAAACCATCTACCCCGGTGCGACGGTTGCCCCTGGCGTGATGTATTCCGGCACAGCCTCCACCTATCTCGCCATCCCCTCCGGCAGGTTCATCAACGTGGTCACGATATACCGACCCGGATCGAACATCGATTCCTTCCTGTACTTGCCGTCCACGGTAGGCGGCAACGTTTGGGCACTGAACGTCGGCAATCTCTATGAAGCGCCTTTCGCCTTCTACAACCGCGACAATTTTGTGGATAGCTACCCGGTGACCTCCGTGACCATTACGCCCAACGGCAAAAATCCCTACTACCCGGGCGATTACACCCTCATCGCCAGTGGCGGAACATCCACCCTGAACACTTCCGGTCCCGTGGTGCGCGTTTTCTCCAACGGCAAGATGATCGGTTACGTGCTCAAAGCGGATGTCTGCACCAGCGGCCAAACCCTCTGGCGCGCCGGGCGGGTTACCAGCAGCGCCAGCGGCGTTAAATTCATCGTGGACGACAATTGCGGCGGCAGCGAAGTGCTGCCCTAATCCTCCCACCCTCCTCACCCTCAATCTCACTCCGGCTGTCCTTCGGGACAGCCGGATTTGATTCCGCACGGCAAAGCATATTTACATCCATTCGGTGATGATTTATAGTGTTATTATCCAATTCCTGTTCACCTACGCCGGCTCTGTCCAAGTCATGAAGGCATGCAGCGTGAAACTGGCTTAGCCATTTGCGCGCATCCCCAGGAGAAACCCATGTCTAAACGTCTTTTCCACAGTCTGGCCGCGGCCTGTTTGGCCCTGGCCTTGTTCCCCCCATTTCCCACTGCCGCGCAGCCGCTGCCGCAAGACCCACCCCCCAGCTCAGAGGTGGGGAGCTTTGTGCCCGGCGAACTGGTGGTAGGGTTTGACCTCGCCCTGCCGCCTGCCGAATCGCACCACCAGGCCAGCGCACTGGCCGAAAACGTAGGGGCCCAGGTGGCTGCCGTGACGATGGGTGCGGCTTTACTGAGCTTCGATGAGCAGGCGGACGTTCTGGCGCTGGCCGACCGGCTCAGCCAGCAGCCCGGCGTGCGCTTTGCCGAGCCAAACTATATCTATGCTCTGCCCGCGGAGGTGGAGTCCCAACCCATCGAAGAGATGAGCGCAGTCCCCTTTCGCACCCCCGAAGGGGAGCAGCTGCGTTCGGTGGAAACCCTGAAAAGCCTGCGCACCCTGGTGCGCAAAGGCGGCCGCACACTGGCCGTTCCAACCTACCCGAATGACTCCAGTTCCTATGTTCTCTGGGGGCATTGGCTGATTGGTGCAGCCCTGACCTGGCCCGACCAGAAAGTCAGCCCAATGGTGTGCGTGGTGGACACCGGCGTAGATGTCAACCACCCGGAGCTGAAGGGGCGCGCGCTGAACGGGTACGATTACGTCAACGATGACAAGATCGCCAACGACGACAACGGGCACGGCACGCACGTGGCCGGCATCATCTCCGCGCGCACCAACAATCAGCAGGGCGTGTGGGGCTTATCCAACGGCAAAGTCCTGGCCGTCAAAGTGCTGGGGGCGCAGGGCTTTGGAACCAGCTTCAATATCGCCCAGGGGATCACCTACTGCGCCAATTCCCCCGCGCGCATCATCAACCTGAGCCTGGGAGGCTCGCCTTCCAGCTTGCAGTTCAACGCCCTGAATTACGCCATCAACACCAAAGGCAAATTGGTGGTCGCCGCCGCGGGAAACAGCAGCACTTCTCTCACCGCCAACGCCTACCCCGCCGCCTATGCCAAGGACGCCGTCCTGGGCGGGGGGCTGCTTTCGGTGGGTGCGGCGCGGCAAAACGCGGTAACCGTGGACGTGAACGGGGATGATGCCGTCAACCCCAGCACCGAATCCTTCACGCGCTGTGCGGCCAATTTTTCCAATTACGGCAGCTGGGTGGAGATTATCGCCCCAGGCGAAAGCATCTACTCCACCCTGCCCACCAGCTACCCATTTTACCGTTCGACCTTTAACGGGTTAGACAGCTATGCGGATACCATCAGCGGAACGTCCATGGCCGCGCCCTATGTATCCGCGGTGGCGGCGCGCGTTTGGGGCACGGCTGCCTTTAGCACCCCCGCAGATCTGGCCGCCCATCTGGTGGCCACGGGGCGGCCGTTAAACATCGCTGTGGACCCCACCGTGACCTCCGTCACCGACGGCTACCAGACCACCGGCTACGCGGGAAGCGGCCCTTACTGCTGGCCGGGGAACATCGCTCCTTACGGCGCCGCCCAGGATACCAGCGCCGCCACATATCTGGACATGGCCGCGGCCATGAACCGCGCTGCGGTCAGTTTTTGGGTCTCCGACGCCCAAACCGGCCTGCCGCTGACCGGAGCCGTGGTGCGGGTGATCAGCGGCGGAAAGGTGATCGACACCTCCCGGGTTGAAAGCCTGGTCAACCGCCAGGTGGATCTCATCAACATCCCCGGCTCCACCCCCTTTGAAACCCAAATCTCCGCCAAAGGCTATCTGAAGGGCTTTCAGACCTTTGCCGAAACCAGAAACCTGGAACCAGGGTTTCTCTATTCGAACCTGGTCGGCGGGCACTATGCTATCCCCTCCGGAAAGTACATCCACCTGGTGACGACCTACAAAGACGGCAGCGAGGATGTGAATACCGTGCTCTACCTCCCCGCGGCCGAACCCGCCTCCGTTTCGGCGGCGAACTACGGGAATTTATACGAAGCCCCCTTTGCTTTTTACAACCGCGACAACCTTCGGGACGGCTTTCCGCTCACCTCCACCACTGTCGTCAATAAGAGCAAAAACCCCTACTATCCCGGAGAATATTATCTCCTCGTCAATGCTTCCGGCACGGTCATGAACACCGTGCGCCCCACCGTGCGGGTTTTCTTCAACGGAAAAATCATCCAATCGGTTGCCCACACGGGAACCTGCGCAAACACAAACACGGCCTGGCGGCCTGGGCGCCTGGTCAGCTCCCCCAGCGGCGTGCAGTTCCTCTCCGACAATCTGTGCGGCGGTGCGGAGCTGAACCCCTACTAGACCTGCATTTGCTTTCCCAACCGGCTGCCCCGCAGGACAGCCGGTTGGGATTCTGGCCCCCAAAACACCTTCCAGGTGGGTACACCTCATAGTAGAATCCAAACATGGCAGACAGCCCCTATCCCTACCACAAAGCCATCCAGGATTTTCAGCAGGCCCGCCGCAAAGCCGGTCTGGAGCTGTCTTTGGCGCGTCTGCGCGGCAAATCCGCCGACCTGATCCCCTATCAGGAAATCCGCGCCCGCCTGGGGGCCACCGAATCGGGCGGGGCGCAGCTGCGCGATATCCCCCTGGACGCCATCGTCGGGTCGGTCAACCGCTATACCGATTTCACGCGCAGTTTTCTGCCGCGCACCCCCAGCGATCAGCACCGCTGGGCGCAGGTGCGCGTGGGCATCGAGGCCATGACCGGCCTGCCGCCCATTGAGGTGTACCAGATGGATCAGGTGTACTTCGTGCGCGACGGCCACCACCGCATTTCTGCCGTGCGCGATGCGGGCGGAACCCATATTCAGGCCTATGTCACCCCCGTCAACGCCCCTGTCTCCTTCTCCCCCGAGGATTCCCCCGATGAAGTCATTCTGCGCGCCGAGCGGGGCGCCTTCCTCAAAGAGACCCGCGCCGACCAGTTCCTGCCCGAAGCCGATCTCACCCTCTCAGCCCCCGGCAGCTACCCGCGCCTGGCCGAGCATATCGCCGTCCACCGCTATTACATGGGCATCGAGGCGCACCGCCCCATCACCGAAGAAGAAGGCCTGACCCACTGGTATCACAATTACTATTTGCCCGTGGTGCGCGCCATCCGCATCCACCGCCTGCTTGGCGAGTTCCCCGGCCGCACCGAAACCGACCTGTACCTGTGGCTCACCGAGCACCAAAGCGAGCTTAGCCACCAACTCGGCTGGGACATCAGCCCTGCCACCGCCGCGCGCGACCTGGCCCAACGCTTCAGCCGCCGCCCGCGCCGCTGGTGGCAGCGCCTCCGCGGCGCCCTCTACGATTGGATTCTGCCCGACCCGCTGGAAAGCGGCCCCCCTGCCGGTCAATGGCGCAAGACCCTGCTCAATGCCGCTCCCCAGCCTGACCGCCTGTTGGGGCATATCCTGGTGGCCGTCACCGGGCAGCCGGATGGATGGCAGGCTGTGGAATACGCCCTGCGGGTGGCGCAGGCCGAAAACGCCGCCCTCAGCGGGCTGCATATCTGCCCGCCGCAGTCCGACTCCCAATCCATTGAACAGCGTTTTTTGGAAACCTGCTCCCAGGCGGGTGTGCCCGCACGGTTGGCCGTTGAAGACGGCCCCGTGGCCCGCACCATCTGCAACCGCGCCCAATGGGCCGATCTGGTGGTGCTCAAACTCACCCATGCCCCGCCGCTGCGCCTGGTGCCGCGTCTGAAATCCGGCCTGCGCACCATCATCCGCCGCTGCCCCTGCCCGCTGCTGCTGGTGAGCGAAAGGCCCTTCGACCTCAGCCGTGTGCTGCTGGCCTACGACGCCTCACCCAAAGCCCAAGAAGCGCTCTACATCGCCGCCTACCTGGCCGCGCGTTTTGGCTCCGAGCTGACCGTGCTGTGCGCCAGCCCCCGTCTGGAAACTGCGCAAATTCACGCAGAAAAAGCACGTGCCTATCTGAGCGAACGCGGGATTCAGGCCGCCTACCTGCTGCGGCGCGGCTTTTCGGCCCCCAGCCTGCTGAGCGCCGCCGCGGAAAAAGACCCTGGGTTGATTTTAATGGGTGGGTACGGCGGGGCTGTGCTGCGCGAACTGTTCTTCGGCAGCACTGTGGATCGGATCCTACCCCGGGTTAAACAAGCTGTGATGATCTGCCACTGATCAGAAAGGCCGGCACAGCGCGCGGATCAATTCCGCCGCCTGCGGGTAAGCCGCCTCTAAAACCTGCGCATCCCCCAATTCAAAATCGCTGTCCATATACCCCGGCGTCATGGTGGTGCCCGCCAGGGCGTAGCGCCCTCCCGCCAACAGCCGCGACCCCTGCCAGCAGCCCGCCGGAACCAGCACCTGTATGTGCTGACCTTCCAAAACCCGCGGGCCTAAAATGCGGTATTCCACCCGTCCATCCGGGTGCAGAATCAGCATCTCCACCGGGTCACCCTGGTAAAAGTGGAAAATCTCGTCGGTGGGCAGGCGGTGCAGGTGCGAAAAGCCGTCCGGGGCATCCACGTACAGATAATAGATGACCGTAGAAAAGGGGTGCGGCACACCCTGGTAGCGGGCCGGCAGCCCCTCGGCGGGGATCCATTCTGGGCTTTCATACACCCGCCGGTAATACCCCCCCTCGTGTGCCAACGGTGTCAACTGTAAAGCGTCAATGAGGGCGCGCGCCTCGGCATCCATACGTTAAGCTCCTTCACCAAAAATGGGCCGGCAAGACGCCCCCCCGTCCACCACCAAATTGGCCCCAGTAATCCAACTGGCCGCGTCTGACGCCAAAAACAGCACCGCGTCTGCCACCTCCTGCGGCTGTCCGGCGCGCCCCAAAGGCGCCGCCTTGCACCAGGATTCGACCCCGGCGGGCCAGTCTGCTTCCAGACCCTCGCGCCAGATCAGCCCCGGCGAAACCGCGTTCACCCGCAGGCCCAAAGGCCCCAGTTCCAAAGCCGCCGCCCGCGTGGCCATCAGCACCGCCGCCTTGGCCGTGCTGTAATGCGCGTGGCCAACCGCCGGGGTCAGCCCCTCAATGGAAGCGATGTTGACCACCGCCCCCGTCAGGCCCTGGGCCGCCGCACGGCGCGCGTAGCGCTGGGTGCATAAAAAGACGCTGCGCAGATTGGCCTGCAGGATCTGATCCCACTCCGGTGCAGACATGGCAAGGAAGGGTGCGTGGGTGTACTGCCCGGCGTTGTTCACCAGCACATCCAGGCGGCCAAAGCGCTCCCACACCGCCTGCAAACAGGCCTCCACCGCGTCCTCGTCGGTCAGCTCCCCCTTCACCGCCAGAGTCTGGCAGCCCAGCTCGCTCAATTCAGCCTGCAAAGCCAGCACAGGCTCCGGCTGAGCGCGGTAATGCAGGGCCAAATGCGCTCCGGCCTGCGCAAAGCGCCGCGCCAGGGCTTGTCCCAGCCCTCCCGAGGCTCCTGTCACCCACACCACTCGATTGGAAAAATCAAAAGGATTCAAAGAGATCACTCTGTGATTATAGCAAATTTTGGCTGGCTTCGGGCAAAAAAACCGCCTGGCATTCAGGCCAGGCGGGCAAGGTGATTTTTGCTGGGAAAAAAGGATGGGCCGTACATGGAACGGTGAAACTGCGAAACCAGATTCAAGAGGTCTTCGGGGGGGTCCGTCTTGCGGATGAAGGCATCCGCCCCAATCTCCAGGGCTTCCTGCACCGTCTTGGCGCACCCGCTGAGCAGAATCACGCGCAGATCCAGGCAGGACGCCCGCAGCGTGCGCAAAATTTCCTGCGCCTGCGCGTCAAACCCCGGCAGTTCCCAATCCAAGAGGAGCAAATCGGGGCAGTCCTGACGCACCGCTTCCAAAAGCTGCGCCGTATCCGCCGCCTGCCCCACCACCACCGCGTTGGGTTCTAATTCCAAAACCAGGCGCAGTGCGGAACATACCTTCTGATCGTCATCTGCCAATAAAATCTTCATCGCAAGCCTCACAAGCGGCCGTCTCTACGGACAACATCACCTTTCACATTTAATGCGGCGCCACCTGCACTGCGGCGCGCTGCTCAATCTCTACCTTTGATCATAGAAGAACGCCGGTCGGGCGGCAATCTTCCATTGGTGAGATTCGCGCTGGCCATCTGGCCAGTTTAGCGCGCGGTTTTCACCAGCTTATTCTTCAGCGCCAGGGCCACCGCTTCGGTGCGGCTGGTCACCTGCAGTTTCGAAAGGATGCTGCTGACGTGGAATTTGACCGTGGAACGGCTGACCACCAGCCGCTCGGCGATATCGGGGTTGCTCAGCCCTTCCACCATCAGCCCCAAAACCTCCAGCTCGCGCTCGGTCAGATCATAACCGGGGTTGTCCAGCGCGCGGCGCGTGGCGTGGATGAGGGCCTGCGCGGCTTCGGGGGCCAGTGTGGGGCGGCCCGAATAGGCCGACCGGATGGCGCTGGAGAGTTCATCCGCGCTGACGTTCTTCAGCAAATAACCAATCGCCCCCGCCTGTAAAGCGCCCTGCACCAGTTCATCTTCTTTGAAGCTGGTCAAGGCCACAATCTGGATATGCGGCCAGCGTGTGCGGATGGCGCGGGTGGCCGCCGCCCCATCCATCTCCGGCATCACCAGATCCATCAGAATCACATCCGGCTGAACCTGTTCGCACAGGCGCATGGCCTCTTTCCCGTTGCTGGCCTCTCCGACCAATTCCAGGTCGTCGAACACCATCAAAAACGCGCCTAAACCACTGCGCACAACCGCGTGGTCGTCTACCAACATGACACGAATTGGTTTTGCCTCACTCATGATAGATCCTTCTCAGGGGGTCTTCTTGCTCCAGACAGCTTCCACACAGGTTCCCTGCCCGGGCTGGCTGGTGATTTCCAGGTCTGCGCCAATGGCCTCCGCGCGCTCTTTCATTATACCTAAACCCAAATGATTGGATGAGATATTTTCGGCGGCAAAGCCCTGGCCGTCATCGGTGATGGATAGATACACCTTGTTGTCTTCACAGCTAATTTCCAGCTCCACGCGGCTGGCTTTGGCGTGTTTGGCGATGTTGTTCAGCGCCTCCTGGGCAATGCGGTAGAATGCCACGCGCACATCCGAAGGCAGGTCGCACCCGCCCTCAATGCGCACCGAAACCGGCAGGCGCATGCGCCCGGTGAAGGCCTCGGCCAATTGACGGAAGAGTTCCCCCACCTCGGCTTCCAGCAGGGCTGTCGGGCGCAGCTCCAGCAGCAGCGTGCGCATCTCCGCCAGCGCCCCGCGGGTCAGCTGGCGCAGTTCGGCCAGGCGCTTGTGGCCCTCTTCGGCGTTCTTTTCCCAAATGCGCGGCAGCACCTCGGCGATCAGGCTGGCCGAGAACAGGGTCTGCGTCACCGCATCGTGCAGATCGCGCGCCAGGCGGCTGCGTTCCATCGCCGCGGCGTGCTCCTGCATCTGCGCGCGCATTTCGGCGTTTTCCACCGCCAAAGCCGCCTGATCCCCCAGGGTCATGGCCAGGCGGATATCCTCATCGCTGAAATCGCGCGATTCGGCAAAATAGAAGCGCAGCGCACCGTAGAGAATGTTGCGGTTAAACAGCGGCACCGCCAGCTGACTGCGGTAATACTTCAGCTCAGCCAAAGTGCCTGCCCGCTGAAATTCGTCCAGATTGCGGTCGTTGGCCAGCCGCGCCCCCAGAGCAGCCGCATGGTCGCGGATCACGATGGGACGGTGCGCCATGAGGATCTTATCGCCCTCACTGTTATAGAAGCGCGTCTCGCGAATGGCGTCAAAATCGGGCGGCAGGTTAAAGCTGGCCACCGTGCGCACCTTGTTCACTTCCGGCAGTCCCTGGCGGATCATGGTGGCCGTGGAACCCATCATGCGGTTGGCCAGCTCAGCCACATAGTTAAGCACATCGTCCAGGGGGCGGTTGGAGTTCAGCACACGCAGAATGTCGCGCAGCCCTTCGGCCACCTTGCGGCGGCGTTCCGTCTCCAGGCGGCGCTCCTGCTCTTCCTTATACATGCGCGCGTTTTCCAGGGCCACAATTGCGCTGGAGGCCATCAGCATCAGGATGCGCTCATCCTCCAGCCCCAGCTGCCCGTCCAGCTTGTTCGACACGGTGATGGTGCCCACCGCGCCGCGCCCAGAAATGAGCGGCACAATCAAGAAGGCGCTGGCCCCCACGCGGCTGGTCAGGTCGTTGAGCACGCGCTCATCATCCCCCGCGTCCACCACGCGCACGGGCTGTCCGCTCTTCAGGGCCATGCCCGCCACCGAGGCCTCCATCGGCACGCGGAAGCCCAGCAGGCTGCGGCTGATCTCGCCCGAAACCACCGACACCACCAAATCGTCACCTTCCAGCAGGTACACCGAGCTCATGGCCGTGTTGGTCAGGCGGCGGGCCTCGTCCGCGATCATTTGCAGGGTGGCGTCCACATCCAACCGGCTGGAGATGGCCGCCTGCACGTTCAGCAGGGTGCGGGCCTCATCCGCCAATTGGCGGGCGTGCCCATACAGGCGCGCGTTCTCCACCGCCACAGCCACATGGCTGGCAAAGGCCAGCGCCAGCCGCCCGTGTTCCACCCGGTAATAGCCGGGCTGGCTGTGATCCAGAGTCAGCATGCCAATCACCCGGTCTTGAATGATCAGGGGGATGCCCATCCAGCAGCGCACATAAGCGAACATGGTGTCGTCAATCACGCGCGCCGCGGATTGAAAGGCCTGTCCGTGCAGGGTGTCGCTTTGCACATCCGGGACGATGATCACATCGCGGCGGCTGATGACCAGGTGGTTGATGCCTTCCGATTCGGGGAAATGCATCCACAGCACATCTTCCTGCGGGATCGGCCCGCGGTAAGCCTGCACGGTCAGATAGCCGCCCTCCAGGGTCAAAATGGAAGCGCCGGTGAAATCCACCACGGAACGAAGCTGATCCAAAATCAGGCCGAGGAGCAAATCCAAATCCAGGGTGGAGGTCAGGTTCTGCGAAACCTCCAGCAGGGTGGCCAGTTCACGGGTGCGCGCCTTCACGCGCTCTTCCAGGGTCTGGAAAGCCATCTCCTGCATGCTCTTGGCGCGGTAATGTTCCACGGCCACATTCACCAGGTGCGCGCCCGTTTCGATGATTTGCAGCTCCGCCGGGGTGGGCAGGCGCGGGCTTTGCGAATAGACCGCGAAGGTGGCGATGACCGTCCCGCCGGAGTCGATCACCGGCTCAGACCAGCAGGACAGCAGCCCATAGCGCAGGGCCGTCTCGCGCAGCCCTTCCCAGCGCGGATCCGTGCGGATATCCTCCACCAGCACGCGCTGGCCGGTGTAGCAGGCCGTGCCGCAGGAGCCCACCAGCGGGCCAATCTCGATGCCCTCAATTTCATCCAGATAAGCCTGCGGCAGGCTGACAGCCCCGCCCACATGCAGACGGCGGCCGGTTTCGTCCAAAATGAGCGCCAGGCACATCATCCCCGGCCACTGTTCTTCCACCACCTGTACCAGCGCGTTCAGGGTTTCTCTCAGGCTGCCCCCGCGGGCCAGCAGCTCCAGAAACTGGCGCTGGCCGTCCTGAATGGCCTGGGCGCGCTTGTGTTCCATGGCATTGGCGATGATCTCGCCCACCATATTGAGCATAGACAGGCTGTCTTCGTCCCAGATCTTCGCCGCACGGAGGGAATCAAAGCCCAGATAGCCCAAAACACGCCCCTGGTACGACATGGGCACGGCCGCCAGCGAGCGCACGCCCTGGCCTTTCAATCCCAGGCGTTCCTGTTCAGCTTCCGCGGGCAGGGTGTTCACATCGTTCACCAGCAGCACGCTGCCGTCCAGCAGAATGCGGCTCGACCAGCGCATTTGCCCCACGGGGACCTGGCGCATCTCTGCGGTGCGCGGGGGCGTGCCCGGCCGCACCCATTCTGAAACGCAGTTTAAATACTGGTAGTCGTCTGAAAACAGGAAGATGTAGCCGCGGTCTGCGCCGGTAAAGCGCCCAATGCGCTCCAACGTGCGGCGGATGCCCTCGTCCACCTCTTCCACGGGGAGATTGATGAACTGGGTGGAGGTGTTGGCGATCAGGTTTTCAAAGGCGGCGCGGTAGCGCAACGCCTCATCGGCCTGTTTCTTCTCGGTCACGTCCGCGTGGGAACCCACCAGGCGCAAGGGCTTCCCGTTGGCGTCGCGCACGCACACCCCGCGCGTCAAAATCCAGCGGTAAGTACCGTCGCGGTGCAAAAAGCGGGTTTCGGCCTGCATCATCTCGGTTTCGCCGTTGAGGTGGCGCTGAATCTCGCGCTGCACCAGGGGCAGGTCTTCGGGATGAACGCGGCTGCTCCACACTTCGGGGGTGTCATCCAGTTCGTTCTCAGCGTAGCCGATCATGGCTTTCCAGCGCGGCGAGTAATACACCGATTGGGTCTGCAAATTCCAGTCCCAAATGCCGTCGTTGGTTCCGCGCACCACCAGATCAAAGCGTTCCTCGCGTTCGCGCAGGGCCTGCAAGGTGCGCTGCAGGGCCTCGCTGCCCACCACCTGTTGGGTGGCGTCCGACATCATGCACAGCACCCCATCCACCTGCCCTTCGGGGGTAAACAGCGGCGTGAGGGCCACATCCCAATAGGAGCGCAGGCCGCGCGAGGCCAGCGGCAAAGACTGAACCGAAACTGGCTCGCCGCCCAGGGCCTGCTGCACCAGCGGTCCCAGGCCGTCGGCCAGGCTGGGTGAAAGCGCAAACAGGTTGGCTCCGGCGGCGGCCTCCTGCACGGGGAAAGCCGCGTAGCGTTCCATCTGCTCCAGCCAGGTGGGATTAAAGCGGCACAGGCACGCCTCCCGGTTGAGCACGAAGATGCCCATGGGGATGCGGTCAAACAGGGCTTCGATGAAGCCGCCCTGCAAGCCCAGTCGTTTTAGCACATCCTTTTGCCCAGCGGGCGGAGAAGATTTTCCCATAGGGTAGATCTGTCCTGACTGTATTCTGCGGTTGTAGCAACATTAGCATCGCGGCCGCTGAAAACCGGCGGGAAAATGAACCGCGAAGGCGCGAAGGTCGCCAAGAAAA
>DAIOUB010000024.1:13239-23749 GCA_036751735.1 Levilinea sp.
AAAGGCGCAAAGGTCGCCAAGAAAATCAGATAAGAAATCCTTTGCGTCCTTGGCGTCTTGGCGGTAAAGCAAGCCTGTACGCATTGTCAATGAACCGCAAAGGCGCAAAGGGCGCCAAGAAAGATCCTATCAAAATCCTTTACATCCTTAGCGTCTAAGCGGTGAGGCCGCGGTCCGGCCTTCCCTATTATACAATCGGAAGCGCCCATCGGACAAAAAAGAAAGCGCGGGTATAATCAAAACAAAGCTCAAGAAGGGAGACCCCCCATGACCGTACCCCTCTATCAAACCGACAGCTACCTGCGCGAATTCAGCGCCGTGGTCACCGCCGTGGACGAAGCCGCCCATGCCGTCCTATTGGATCAAAGCGCCTTCTACCCCGGCGGCGGCGGCCAGCCCTGCGACCTGGGCTGGCTGCGGCTGGGCGCCGAAAAACTCACCGTAGAAAAGGTGAAAAAAGGCCCCGAAGGCGCCCTGCACTTCCTCAGCGCAAATTGTCCCCTGCCCACGGTGGGAACCGCCCTGCGCGGCGAGCTGGATTGGGAACGCCGCTACGCCCTGATGCGCACCCACACCGCCATGCACATCCTGTGCGGGGTGGTCTTCCGCGATTACGGCGCCCAGGTCACCGGCGGCGATATGGAACCCCTGCAGGGGCGCATGGATTTTGAATTCGAAGCCCTCAGCAAAGACCTGGTCGGCCTGATTGAAGCTGCCGTCAACGCCGAAGTGGCCGCCGCCCACCCCGTCCGCGTGCAGATCCTGCCGCGCGAAGAAGCCTTTCAAATCCCCGACCTCATCCGCACCAAGATCAACCTGCTGCCCCCCGGTATCCCCGAAGTGCGCACGGTGGAGCTGGTCGGCCTCGACCTGCAGGCCGACGGCGGCACCCATGTGCACAGCACCGCCGAAGTGGGCGCCGTGCGCATCGCCGACTACAAAAGCAAAGGCAAAATCAACAAGCGCATCTATTTGGAGCTCAACCCATCCGTCTGAACGGCTGTGCGCCGGGCGCGCAGATCGCGCACGAAGAAGGGCGCATACATCACCAGCACAAACACCAGGCCCAGCAGCTCAATCACCGCGATGTACCACGGCCAGGGCGGCAGCACATCCAGCAGGCTGGCGGTTTCGGGCTTGTGGGCGATGAACAGGTAATTGCTGCCGATCAGCAAATTGAACACAAACACCGCCGCCAGATAGATATTGCCGGTGATAAACACGCGCTTGAGCGAAGCCAAGGTCGGGCGGTAACCCTCCACCCAGGTGAGGGCCAGCGCCGCCGTCACCAGCGTGCCGTGGCTGAGGATCACCTGAAAAAAGCGGAAATGCGGAAAGCCGTAAATGCCCGCGTCCGGCGTCAGCAGGGCCTGCAGCGCCCCCGGAATGCCCAGCAGATAAGCGAACTCGTAAATCCGCTGGTTGCCCGTGATCAGCATGTAAATGGAAAGCCACACCAGGGCGCTGCACAGGTGCAGCGGCAGCATGGTTTGCAGCGTCCACTGTCCCGTGGCCGCGTTCCAGCCGTGCCAGCTCAGCTCCACCACCAACAGCACCCCCGCCAGCACATAGCGCAGCGTGCGGCGGCCGGCCGCGCTGAACCGGCGGCGAAAAAAGAAAATGAGCACGTTCACCAAAACCACCCCCGCCAGGGCCGCCAGATGCGCCGTGCCAAACAAAGCAAAAGGCTCACCGTGATAATCCAACGCGAAAAATTCGTTCATGCGCCACCTATGACAAATGGATTTTGACGATTGTAGCAGAAAACCCGCCCCCGTCCAATTGTCCCTTCGCTGGAAAATCAAGTTATACTACCCCTATGAACGCCGCCCCCCAGTTCCCCGATGACCTTTTCCAGGCGATCGATCAGCTCGCCCAGCCCGCGCTGCTGCTCCGCCAGGACGGCCAGATCGCGCATAAGAACCCGGCGGCCAGCGCCCTGCTGAGCGAATTTTCTCCCCAACTGCCGTTAGAGTTGGCTGCTGCGCGCCTGCAAGCGCCATCGGTGGGCTGCCTGCTCCTGCCCCACGGCAAGCTGCGCTACACCAGCCTGCCCACCGCCTCGCCCGAGGAGCCCTTGTGGTGGGTGGAACTTTCGCGCGACCTCGCCAGTCTGGAGGCGATTGCATCTCTGGTGGAACAATCGCTGGATTGGGAAATCTGGGCGGACGCCGGCGAGGTGGGACTGGCCACCTCTCGCGCCTGCCATAAAGTCACCGGCTACACTGCCGAAGAGATGATGGATCCGCGGGATTTGCTGGCATCGTTGATCTACCCTCCCGATTGGCCGGCCGTGCTTCAGCACCGCATCGACAGCCACCAAAACACCCGCGATTTCATGCAGATCGAATTCCGCATGAAAGACGCCCAGGGTGAACTGCTGTGGATTGAACACTCCTGCCAGCCGCTGTATGACGAAAACGGGTTCTTCATGGGGCGGCGCATCATCAACCGCGACATCAGCCAGCGCAAAATGGCCGAGCAAACCCTGCGGCTGCAAAATGAGCTGACCCTCACCTTCAGCCGCACCCATGATCTGCGAAAAACGGTAGCGATCCTGCTGGAGCGCCTCACAGAAATTGAAGGCGTGGACTGCGGTGGATTTTATCTGGCAGACACCGCCAGCCAAGAATTGAGACTAGTGGCTCACCGCGGGGTCTCGGATGCGTTCGTCCGCGCTTCTGATCAGGTGCTGGCCCAGCAGCCCGGCCTTATGTTGGAAAATATACCCCACTGCTTTTTCGGCAAATTTCAGGAACTGCCCTTCAATCACCAATTGAAAGCCTCCCGCCAGGAAGGTCTGCGCGCCTATGCCAGTCTGCCAGTCGTCAGCCAGGGCCAGCTTTTATGCATTGTAACCCTGGCCTCCCACACGGTGGATTCGTTTTCCAGCCGCTCGCGCGAATTCCTGGAAATGATCCCGGCTTATCTTTCCAGCCTGCTGGAATCGATCCGCACCGAACAAGAGCTGCAAGAAAAAAGGCTCAACCTTGAAGCCCTGTTTGATTCCATCAGCGACCTGGTGTACATCATCAGCCTGGATGGGCAGGTGGTTGATTTCAATGATGCCGTCATCCATGAATTAGGCTGCTCCGACACAGTCCTATGGAGCATGCACCTTTTTGACCTCTTCGCCGGGGCAGAACAGGCGGCCCTGCGCCAGTATTGGGATGAAATCCTCGCCGGCCAGCGCACCCTCTTTGAGCTGCCCCTGCGCAAATGCAGCGGGGAGATGGTGATGGCCGAAACGCGGGTGTCGCGGGGAAAATGGAAAGACAAAGAGGTTTTCATCTTCTTCAGCCGCAACATTCAAGAGCGTATCGAAGCCCAAGAGAAGCTGCGCGCGCAAAAAGACCTGCTGGATAACATCCTCAATACCGCCCCGCTCTCCATCTTCGCCAAAGACCTGCAAGACCGCTACTTGGTGGTAAACCAGCAGTTCGCGGGCAATTACGGTCTGACGGTGGAACGCCTGGTGGGACACAAAGATGACGAATTCATCATCAACCCGGGGGAGCTTGAAAAATGGCAAAACGAAAACCGCCGTGTGCTGAGCGGCGAACAGGAACGCCTTGAAATCGAAGAGGTGATTCAACTCTACGGCGGGGAAATCCGCCACGTACACACAACCAAAACCCGCCTGACCGACAGCAAAGGCGCGCTCCTCGGCCTGTTGTGCATCTCCAACGACATCACCAATCAGAAAATGGTGGAAGCCGCCCTGCGCTCCAGCGAAGTGCGTCTGCGCAGCATCTTTGAAAACGCCAGCACCGGCATCGGCATCAGCGATCTGAACGCCGTTATCCTGGATAGCAACCCTGCCTACCAAAATCTGGTGGGCTACACCGCCGAGGAACTTTCCGGTATGCCCTTTGCCCAACTATCGCACCCTGAGGATCTCTCCCCCGATCTGGATTTGTATCAGGAACTGATCTCCGGCCAGCGCAGCCAATACCAGTTGGAAAAACGGTTGGTGCATAAAGATGGGCACATCGTGTGGGTCAATTTGAGCGTGAATCTGGTGCGCAACGCAGCCGGTGAGCCGGAATTTGTTCTGGCCAACCTGGAAAACATCACCGCGCTCAAGCGTTCAACCCAACAGCTCGAAGCCGCCAACGAGGAACTGCGCCGCACCGTGCAGCAAACCGACCGTCTGGCGCGGGCTGCCAGCGCCGCCAGCCAGGCCAAAAGCGAATTTCTGGCCAATATGAGCCACGAAATCCGCACCCCCCTCAACGGCATCCTGGGCATGACCGGTCTCATGTCCCAAACCCCGCTCTCCCCCGAACAGTGGGATTATCTGCGCACCATCCAAAACAGCGGCGATCTGCTGCTCAACATCATCAATCAGGTGCTCGACTTCTCCAAGATCGAAGCCGGAAAGATGGAACTGGCGCCGCAGATTTTTGATCTGAGCACGGGTATTGAGGCCGTGGTGGATCTGATGGCCCCCGCCGCAGCCGAAAAAGGCCTGTATCTGGTGTACCAGATCTCCCCCCAAACCCCCACCCAGGTCACCGGCGACCTGACCCGCCTGCGGCAGGTGTTGGTGAACCTGCTTGGCAACGCCGTCAAGTTTACCGAACGGGGAGAGATCTGCCTGCGCGTGCAAAGCCAGCCCCTGCATGGCAGCACCCAGCAGGTGGAATTCATCGTCCAGGATACCGGCATCGGCATCCCCCCGCAGCAGATGAGCCGCCTGTTCGAATCCTTCACCCAGCTCGATTCTTCCCTGCGCCGAAAATTCGGCGGCACCGGCCTGGGGTTGGCCATCAGCAAACGGCTGGTAGAGATCATGGGCGGTGAAATCACGGTGGAAAGCCAGCCCGGCCAGGGCTCCACCTTCCGCTTCGCCCTGCCGCTGGAGGTCATCCCCAGCGATTCCGAACACAAACCTGCGCCCTTCCCCCCCGACAGCCACTTGATGATCGTCACAGCCTGCCCTTCTACCGCCGCGGCCCTCAGCGAATGGCTGACGGCCTGGGGCGCGCAGGTGCATGTCTTCCACCAGGGCGAGCAGGCGCTTCTCTACCCGCCCCCCCGTGTGGATGCCCTCATCACCGACACCGACCTGCCAGGCTGGCAGGAAGGCCGCTTTAAGGCCGCGCTGGAGGCCGCCCTGGGCCGCACCCACCTGCCCACCCTGCTCATGACCTCCGTGCTGCTGGCCAAAGCCAGAACCCTGCCCGCCAACACGGCCGTGCTCACCCGCCCTGTCAAACCTCGCGGCCTGCATCAGGCCCTCAGCCAGCTGCTTTCCCCGCGCATTCACCGCCGCGCCAGCCACCCCAGCCCCTCGCAGCCCCGCAAAGCCCCCCGCCCCCTGCGCATTTTGGTGGTAGAAGACAACCCCATCAATCAGAAGGTGGCCCACAACATGTTAAACCATCTGGGCTACGCCGCCGATCTGGCAAGCAACGGGCAAGAGGCGCTGCTGGCCCTGCATAGCCGCGCCTACGACGTGATCTTCATGGATGTGCAGATGCCAGAAATGGACGGTATCGAGACCACGCGCAAGATCCGCGCCTCCTTCCCGCTCGACCGTCAGCCGCGCATCATCGCCCTGACTGCCAACGTGCTGTCTGACGACCGCCAGCGCTATGTGAGCCTGGGGATGGACGACTACCTCAGCAAGCCGCTGCGCCCGCAGGATTTGCAGCGCGTATTAGACGAAGAGGCCGAGCCCGCCCCACCGCACGCCCAGCCGGCCTTGCCGCCCGCGGCTGAAACCGCCAGCCCATCAGGGGCCGACCCCATCGTTCAATTAAAGCTCCCAGAAGATCCCCAGGCCGCGGCCCTGGCGGATGAACTGATAGAGCTGTTCATCCAGACCAGCCCCGCCGATCTGCAGGCCGTTGCCGCCGGTTTAGAGCGCGGCGACGCCCGCCAGGTGTTCCTGTACGCCCACAAATTAAAAGGGTCGGCATCCGTCTTTCATGCCGGCCCTCTCGAACAGCTTTGCAAAGAAATAGAAATTTTGGGGCGCAGCGAAGCCCTGGATCAGGCTCGTCTGCGCCTGCCCGCCCTGGAAGAGGAGCTGACGCGCGTGATTCAGGCTCTGGAAGCCCTGCGCGCCGCGCGCAAACCCCAGCCCCCCGCCGAGGGTTAGCGCCCGCGCATCAGCGAGCGCACCAACAGGGCCAGCCCCGCCAGGATCATCACCGCCGGCCACACCAGGTTGAAGTTCAGGTTGGCCGTGAACAGCGACCAGATCACCACGAAAGCCAGCACCGAGATGACAAACATGAAGGCCCCCACCCGGCGCGCACCCCTTTCACCCCCGTTCAAAAAGCTGGAGATGACCATGCCCAGCCCCACAAAGCCTGGGATCAACGACCAGATATAGGCCCAACTGGCCCAATCACCGCTGACATTCTGATAGTACAGAATGCCGCCGATGCCCGCCAGAATGGTGCCGGGGACGGCCAGCCCGCCGCTGCGCCCCAGAATGGCCGCCAGCAAAAAAACGCCCCCCAGGCCAATCACAAACACCGGCCAGGGGAAGCGCTCCCCAAAAATGCGCGTGAACCAGGCAGGCGAGAGCTGCCATAAGAGGAAAAATACGCCGAGCAGCACCAACAGCAGCCCGCCCGAAAGATTGCCTTGCCGTTCTTTGTTTGCCATCTGTACACACTCCAAATTCAAATTGATCTGATCCATCATAGCACATCTGCCCCTCGCAGGCCTAAAAAAAATACCCCGCCGATGCTCCAGAACACCGGCGGGGAAAACCAAGGGGGAAAGCTGCTTATGTTCTGCCCGATAGTCCTTTTATACCCGATTCCAGCCCCACATTCGCCCACCTCTTGGACTGTTTCGGCCCTGGCCACTTAGCCAGGTTTTTCTTCCTCGCGCCGCGCCTGTTCCCAAAAACCGCGGTCGGCGGAGTCCTCCGCGTTCAAATAGCGCAAATCCACCTGCGGGCCGCGGCGGTAACCCGCCTTGCCCCACAAATCCCCTGCCAAAGCACGTGCATCCACCCGCAGGCCCTGTTCATTGAAGTATTGGCACATGCGGGTCACGTCGCGCACAAAAATGCCGTAAGCCGAGGGGTTTTGCTCGGGGTCAATCGCCTGGGGGAAGTCAATCAGGGTGATCTCCTCCTCCCAGTACAGAATATTGAAGGCCGAAAGGTCGCCGTGAATGCGCCGGCAGGCCAGCAGGATCTCCAGGTTGTGCACCACCCGTTCAAACAGCGGCCGCACCAAACGGCGGGGCAGATCCACGCTGTTCAGCGTGGGGGCCGCCGTGACCGCGTCGCCCACGTAGCCCATCAGAATGGCGTTGTGGCCGCGGGCAAAGGGCCGGGGAGAATCGGCTCCGGCGGCGTGCAGCTTCAGCAGGGTCTGGTATTCATGCTCAATCCACGAAGCGTGCAGCAGCTCCAGCCCCAGGGTACTGCGTTTGCGCATGGCGTGCAGCAGCCCGTCGTCCTCAATCACGCGCCCGCTCGAATCCAGGTCGGTGCGGCCCTCGCGGTAGATGTGATCCTTGCGCAAATTGCGCAGCATGCGCGGGCGGTACACCTTGGCCGCCAGCCAGGGCACGCCGCTGGTGGGGTGAGCCGCGCACAGGTACACATTGGCCTCTTTGCCGCCTTTCACCAGGCGCAGCACGTCGTCAAACCAGCGGTGCTCATAAAACTCGCCCAGCGAATCGCGCAGCCAGCCGGCCTCGTGCCGCGAAGCCTGATAGGAGAAGTTCAGATTCTCGCGGCTTTCGTCCTCTGTGCCCAGGCGGCTCAGCGCATCTTGGGCGGCGCGGTCGCGCACACCCGGGGCGGGTGCGGTGGACGCTTTTTTCGCTTTTTGGCGGCTGGTCAGGCTGTGCACCCCGGCCACATGGCCGAAGGTATCCACCAGTTCCTCAAATTCTTCGTCAAAGTTAGACTGTGGTTTCGTTTTCATACCCTTTTGCAGAAAATCTATCCAAAAATATCCTTTGCCTGCGGCTGTCCGCGGTACAGAATCAAAAAACCGCAGGCCAATGCGCGCCTGCGGTTTAAACCCATCGCAAACCAGCTATTGCGGGGAAACCACCCGAGGCACGCGCAGCAAACACGAAGAGCGTTGAGTCAAGACTGTCATCAGTTTTCGTGCCTCCTTTCGTCAAAGACTGGAATACGGCCAGTGTACACGAAAAGCCCCCCAGGGTCAAGAGACGCGCGGCGGCCAGTTTACGGGCGGATGCGCTGCGCCAGGGTGATGCCCTCGGCCTCAAAGCGCTGATAAATGGCCAGCAGCACCGCCTGTTGGGTGTCCATAAAAAAATCGTATTCTGGACTTTCCACAAAGTACACACATTCAAACACCGCCCCAAAATCGCCCAGGGCCTTCAAATGCGCCCGGCCAAAAACCACCTGATCCCGCCCCAGCACACATTCCCGCAGCAGTTCAGGGATGCGCTGGAGCACCGCCTGGGGGGTGGTGTAGGCCACCACCACCTCAAACCCCACCCGGCGCCGTTCCATCTTCTGAAAATTGCGAATACGGCTGTTGAGTAAATCCGAGTTGGAGAAGATCACCTCTTCCCCCGGCAGCCCACGCAGGCGCGTGCTCTTCAGGCCGATATGCTCCACCGTGCCGGTGAACTCGCCCACCGTGATGACGTCCCCAATCACAAAAGGCTTATCCAGGGTGATGGACAGCGAGGAAAACAGATCGCTCAAAATGTTCTGCACCGCCAGGCCCACGGCGATGCCGGTGATGCCCAGGCTGGCGATCAGGGTGGTGATCTCCACATTGGGCAGATTGTCCAGCATCAGCACCACCACCACCACCCAAACGCCGGCCTTCAGCAAAACGCCCAGCGCGTTTAAGTTGGTGGCCTGAGCGGCGTCTTTTTCGGCCTGTTCCCGTATGCGGCGCTGGATCCACATCTGAATCCAGCCCGAAAACCACAGGCCCACTTGCAGCAGGGCCGCCAAAACCACCCCCACGCGCAGCCCCTCGTGCCACGGCGCCGAAAGGTGCAGCCACAGCGAAGCGGCATAGGCGCCCACTGCCAGGATGAAATAGCCGCGCGTGCGCTGCGCCAAGACATTCACAAAAGCCAGCGAGGTCTCCCGCCGCGCCAACAGCCAGCGCAGCAAAAACAGCCCCGCGCTCACCCCCACCCACAATCCCAAGGCCGTCAGCCATTGGGCCACTGAATTGCCCCAAAGCACCCAGTTCATGCCCCATCCTCCTCGTTCAGCCCCTGCCCGTCCTGCGGGGGAAAGCGGTAAGCCTTGGCCAGGCCGCCGTTGGCCGTTTCGCGGTACAGCGAGGGCAAATCGTGGCCGGTTTGTTCCATCACCTCCACCACCTCATCAAAAGACACGCGGTGGCTGCCGTCCGAATATCCGGCGTAATTGGCACAGGTCAGGGCGCGCGCCGCCGCGAACACGTTTCGCTCGATGCACGGAATCTGCACCAGGCCGTCCACCGGGTCGCAGGTCAGCCCCAGGTGATGCTCCAGGCCCATCTCGGCGGCGTATTCCATCTGGCGCAGCGTGCCGCCCATCAGCTGGGTGGCAGCCGCCGCGGCCATAGCGCAGGCCGCTCCGATCTCCCCCTGACACCCCACCCGCGCCCCCGAAATGGAAGCGTTGTGCTTGATCAAATTGCCCACCAGCCCGGCCGTGGCCAGGGCGCGCAGCAGGCTTTCTTCGTGCAGGTGCAGGCTCTCGGCCAGGTGGTACAGCACCGCCGGAAGCACCCCGCTGGAACCGCAGGTGGGCGCGGTGACGATGACCCCGCCCGCGGCGTTCTCCTCGGCCACCGCCAGGGCGTAAGCCGGCAAGTAGCCTTCTTTCAAGAAATTTTGGCCCATCATGGTCATCTTGCGGTGCAGCGCCCAGGCCTTTCGCGCCACCCCCAGCCCCCCCGGCAGTGCGCCTTCGGTGCGCAGTCCGCGCTGAACGGAATCCTGCATGGCCGTCCACACCCGGCGCAGATAGTCCCAAATTTCAGGCCCCTCACGCATTTCCACGTATTCCCAAAATGAGAGACCATTTTGCGTGCAGTACTTCAAAATCGCGCGCATGCTGTCCAGGTCGTACACAGCGCTTTGCGCCTGGGGGTACAGCGCGTCCATCAAGGCCCCGCCCCCCACCGAATATACCTCCCACGAATCCAAAACCGCGCCCGCCGCCGAAAGCCCCTCAAAGCGCATCCCATTGGGGTGCAGCGGCAGGCTTTCCTCCGGCAGCCAGACAATCTCCACCGGCCGGGGGGCCAGCGCCTGCAAAATGGCCGCGTCGGTCATGTGCCCGCGGCCGGTGGCCGCCAGGCTGGAATACAGGGTCACACGAAACGCCTGCGCCTGGGGGCAGCGCGCCAAAAACTGCTCGGCGGCCCACTGCGGCCCCATGGTGTGGCTGCTGGAGGGGCCGTGACCAATGCGATAAAGTTCCCGAATTGAATCCATCATGCCCCCGATTATACCTGTACACCCGCCAAATGGGCGCGTCAACGCCTGGATTGATCCCCCTGAGGATGTGATAAGTCGCTTGCAGACAATGACGGTT